>JACDQK010000099.1 GCA_015657645.1 Novosphingobium sp. | reverse complement strand
CGACTGGGTCAGCCCCTCGCGCTTGCGCAGGCGGCGGATGGCGGGACCGGCAAGGAGCAGAGTGTCTGGCATTGACCCGTTTTGTAACTTTATTGACAATTTTGCAAGCCATCACTGGCTAAAGCGCGCCATGAGACAAGAATTTTTGTAATTTGTTCGACAGCGACTCAGCCGTCCGGGGTAAGCAGGGGTCATTCAAACCCCTGGAGGTTCTCCCCGTGTCCTATACCGATACCATCGCCGCCGCAGACAGCCAGATCAGCCGTTTCAACAACTGGGACGGGATCGACGCTGAATCGGTTGCCCGCATGCAGCTGCAGAACCGCTTCAAGACCGGGCTGGATATCGCCAAGTACACCGCCAAGATCATGCGCGCCGACATGGCCGCCTATGATGCCGATCCGGCCAACTACACCCAGTCGCTCGGCTGCTGGCACGGCTTCATCGGGCAGCAGAAGCTGATCTCGATCAAGAAGCACTTCGGCACCACCAAGAGCCGCTACCTCTACCTCTCGGGCTGGATGATCGCCGCCCTGCGCAGCGAGTTCGGCCCCCTGCCCGACCAGTCGATGCATGAGAAGACCAGCGTTCCGGCGCTGATCGAGGAACTCTACACCTTCCTGCGCCAGGCCGATGCCCGCGAGCTGGGTATGATCTTCCACGAGCTGGACGATGCCCGCAAGGCTGGCGACGCGGTCAAGGCCAAGGCCATCCAGGCCCGGATCGACAATTACGAAACCCACGTCGTGCCGATCATCGCCGATATCGACGCCGGCTTCGGCAATGCCGAGGCGACTTACCTGCTTGCCAAGAAGATGATCGAAGCCGGCGCCTGCGCACTGCAGATCGAAAACCAGGTCTCGGACGAAAAGCAGTGCGGCCACCAGGACGGCAAGGTCACCGTGCCGCACGAGGACTTCCTCGCGAAGATCCGCGCAATCCGTTACGCCTTCATGGAACTGGGCGTCGAGGACGGCATCATCGTCGCCCGCACCGACTCGCTCGGCGCCGGCCTGACCAAGCAGATCGCCTTCACGCGCGAAGCCGGTGACATTGGCGATCAGTACAACTCGTTCCTTGACTGCGAGGAAGTGACCGAAATCGGCCACGGCGATGTCCTGATCAGCCGCGATGGCAAGCTGCTGAAGCCCAAGCGCCTGCCCAGCAACCTGTTCCAGTTCCGCGCCGGCACCGGTGAAGACCGCTGCGTGCTCGACTGCATCACCTCGCTCCAGAACGGTGCGGACCTGTTGTGGATCGAGACCGAAAAGCCGCACATCGGCCAGATCGGCGGAATGGTCAGCCGCATTCGCGAAGTCATCCCCAACGCCAAGCTGGTCTACAACAACTCGCCCAGCTTCAACTGGACGCTGAACTTCCGCCAGCAGGTGTTCGACGCCTGGACCGCGGAAGGCAAGGACCTCTCGGCCTATGACCGGGCCAAACTGATGAGCGTGGATTATGACGGCAGCGACCTTGCCACCGAAGCCGATGAGCGCATCCGCACCTTCCAGCGCGATGCCGCGGCCCAGGCCGGGATCTTCCACCACCTGATCACCCTGCCGACCTATCACACGGCGGCGCTGAGCACCGACAACCTGGCCCGCGAATACTTCGGCGAACAGGGCATGCTGGGCTACGTCAAGAACGTCCAGCGTCAGGAAATCCGCCAGGGTATCGCCTGCGTGAAGCACCAGAACATGTCCGGTTCGGACATCGGTGACGATCACAAGGAATACTTCGCCGGTGAAGCCGCGCTCAAGGCCGGCGGCGAGCACAACACCATGAACCAGTTTGCGGCATAAAGCCGCAGAGGGAACCAGTTCACAGCATAACGACCAATCAACGCAGCAAGGAGAAGGTGCGATGACCACTACGACCGCTACCGAAACCGGCGAACCGCAGCGCGCCCGCGCCCTGCTTTCGACGGCCGATTTCCAGCTGCTCCGGGCAGCTCTGGCCAGCCACGCCAGGGCGGTAGAAGCCCCCGAAGAAATCGCGCGGATCAACGCGCTCTACCATCGGCTTGGCACCTACAGCTAAGCCCACAGTCTCCTGGGGAGGAGAAACGACGGCCGTCGGAGCGCCCCTTTCGCTCCGGCGGCCGTCAACCTTTTCCTAACCACGTTGAAATGCAGGGCGATTAACCTTCGCAGCCTATGGCAGCCCCCATGCGCCGCGCTACACCGTCCCTGCCGATTTCACCACGCTTGCTGAAGCATTTCGCTGCAGCGACGCTGGCGCTGACCACCTGCATCGCGATCTTTGCCGATGGCCGGACGACTGAGGCCGTGGCCGAAACGGTCAAGAAGAACGAACTCAAGAAGACCGAAGTTGACGCTGCGGGTGCGCGCAAACAGGTGTTCAAGGGGATGAAGGTCAAGACTGGCGGCGGGATGTCATACAATGATCCCGGTCCGGTCGGCGGCGGCGGCGACAGCAGTTCCTTTTATGACGGCCCAGTGATCCAGCCCCAGTATCTCAGCCAGGGTGGGCAAAAGGTGCTGCGCCCGGAAGATCTGCTCCCGGGCAATGAACGCGCCAAGAAGGCCCGCGAAGCCGGGCGGCCCAAGCAGCTTACGCCCGAACAGCTGGCCAAGTTGCAGGAAGCCTCACGCCTGCGCAGCGGCGCAGAAGCGGTCAACTAGTTCAGCCGAAGCATTCCCGGCCAAGGTATTCCCGGCTGTCGGCATTGATGATCGCGGCGTGGCCGTAGTTGGGGTGGTCGATCACCAGCATCGCATTGCCTTCGCCCGACTTCCACGCAGCCAGCGCAGCATCGTTGAAATCGAAGTGCAGGAAGTGCACCGCGCTGGCCTTGCCATCACTTTCGCGGGTCCGCTCGACATCGTCTTCGGGGCGAGCCTTGATCACCTGGCCGCCAACCTGGATCGAGATATGCCCTTCCACCCCGCCAATCGTGCGCAGGAAGGCATCGCGGCGCTCAGGATCGGCGATCTCGAACAGCAGGGTGCAGGTCAGCTCGCGGCCCTTGGGGACCATCGGATCATAAGCCGATAGCTCGTCGACCAGCTGGTCGGCCCCGCCCTTTTCGATCCGCAGCATTTCCTGGACCTGCAGCCACATCGAATCCCAGGTTTCGAACAGCGCCGTCGCATGCGGGCCAACGCCCATGCGGGTCAGCTTCTTGCGCAGCAGGGCTTCCTGCTTCTTGTCGTTGCGGATCAGCTCATAGCGATCGAGCGGCAGGATATCGTCGGCGGTGATGGTGCGCGAATTTCTGGGCATGATCTTACAGTCCATATGCCTGGGCCATTACCTCGATCGGATGGCCAATACGGTCAGGAGCCTGGGCCCCGGTGCTTTCGATCACTTGCTGCAGGTGCGGACCGGCCAGCGGACATTCGCTGACGATCACATCGGGTTCGCCCTTCAGCAGGTTGCGCGCAGCGGGCTTGCCCACCTTTACGGCGCGATCGAAGTTCTCCTTGAAGATCCCCCACTTGCCGCCGTGGCCCGAACAACGCTCGGTCAGCGCGGGCTTGGCTTCGGGGATCAATTTGAGCATCTCCATCGCCTTGGGCCCCATGTTCTGGGCGCGGGCGTGGCATGCAAAGTGCACGGCGATCGAAGACGGCATGGCTTCGATCGGGGCCAGCCCCGTCTCCTTCGAGAGCGCCACGACATATTCGGACACGTCGAAGGTGTGCTTGCTGAGCAGCTTCACCGCTTCGTTCTCCGGCTCGATCAGCGGCCATTCGAACTTGAGCATCAGCGCGCAGGAAGTGGTCAGCGGAACAATGTCCCAGCCCTGCTCGATCAGCGGCTGGAAGAAGGCGGAAATGCGGGTGGCGGCGCTGGCCACGGCCGGCAGGTCGCCATTCTCGAACTTCGGCATGGCGCAGCAATCGGGATATTCGACCCGCACCTGCACGCCGTTGTGCGCCAACACCTTGATCGCGGCTTCACCGGGAGTGCCATCGTTGAAGTTGTCGTGGCAGCCGGCATAGAGCACGACCTTCTTCCCGAAAGCCGGGCCATCCGGGTTCGGCGGCGGGGTGATGCCCACGGCCTTGTTGACCAGCGGCACTTCGGCAAAAGTCGGCACATGGGCGCGGCGATCGATCCCGAGGGTCGATTCCATAAGCCCACGGGTAAAATCGTTCTCCGGATCGCTGGCCCAGTTGGCCAGGCCGGCGACGGCCGAGCCGAGCTTGCCGTTGCGTGTCATCTTGGCCAGCTCGCGGTCGGCCAGCTTGGTTTCACCCTTGCGATGCTCGATTGCGCGGGCACGCAGCATCAGGTGCGGAAAATCGAGGTCAAAGCTGTGCGGCGGCACATAGGGGCACTTCGTCATGAAGCACATGTCGCACAGCGTGCAGGCGTCCACGACGGCCTGAAGCTGCGGCTTGGTCAGGTCCTCGACTTCCTCGTTCGGCGCCTCGTCGATGGCATCGAACAGGATCGGAAAGCTGTCGCACAGATTGAAGCACCGCCGGCAGCCATGACAGATGTCATAGACGCGGCGCAGCTCGGCATCGAGCGCGGCTTCATCGTACCAGGCCTCATCCTGCCACGGAATGACGTGACGGGTCGGCGCTTCCAGGCTGCCTTCCATGGCGGGAACCCCTGTAAACTGGAATCAAACGCCGCCCCGGGACAGACCCGGGGCGGCGCTAATGGATCACGCGTCGGCGAGAAGCGCGTCGAGCGTCTTCTGGAACTTGCCGGCGTGGCTCTTTTCAGCCTTGGCCAGGGTTTCGAACCAGTCAGCGATTTCGTCGAAACCTTCGTCGCGGGCGGTCTTGGCCATGCCCGGGTACATGTCGGTGTACTCGTGGGTTTCGCCGGCGATCGACGCCTTCAGGTTGGCAACGGTGTCACCGATCGGTTCGCCGGTGGCCGGATCGCCGCACTCTTCGAGGTACTCGAGGTGGCCGTGAGCGTGGCCGGTTTCGCCTTCCGCGGTCGAGCGGAACACGGCGGCAACGTCGTTGTGGCCTTCGATGTCAGCCTTCTGTGCGAAGTACAGGTAGCGGCGGTTCGCCTGGCTTTCACCAGCGAATGCGGCCTTGAGGTTTTCCTCGGTCTTCGAGCCCTTAAGTCCCATCTTGTGTCTCCTTTGGCGGGGAATCGTGACCGTGACGCAATGCGCAATCGGCCAGCTTAGTTCCAAAGGAAATTTCCGCGCCGGTTAATCGATAAAACCGATCAATTTAATGCGAATAATTCGCAAATTCGGTTCAGCGCAAAGACGTCACTTGCGCGGCATCAGCTCCAGGGTCGCGGCGACCAGCGCTTCGGTACCGGCGGCGATCACCTTGTCGGCCTCGGGCGCCCAGAACGGGCTGTGCAGGCCGGGCAATTGCCTGCCCTCCTTCGCCGCCGCTTCCAGTTCCGCTGCCGAGCGGCCGCCGATCCACAGGATCAGCGACTGGGTCTTGGGCCCGGCCGCCCGCGCGATCTCGCCAAAATCCTCGCCCGCCATCGAGGGCTGCGGATTGGCAACGCGGTCCGCCCCAAACCGCTTGGTCAGCACGCCGCGCATCCGCTCAGCCAGTTCGGGCGTATTCCAGGTTGCCCGGGCATAGGGCTCGGCAATCTTGATCACCGGCATCCGGTCTTCGGGCAAGCCCGAGGCCATGGCCTCGGCCCGCGCGATCCGCTTGATCCCGTCGAGCAGCAGCTTGCGCGACGAGTCCGAGTAAGACCGCACGGTCAGCTGCAGCTTCACTTCGTCCGAGATGATGTTGTGTTTCGCCCCGCCGTGGATCGCGCCAACCGTGACGACACTCGCCTCGAACGGATTGCTCTCACGGCTGACCAGGGTCTGGAGCCGCATCACGATTGCACTGGCCAGGACAATCGGATCCTTGGTGGTGTGCGGATAGGCGCCGTGGCCGCCCAGCCCCTTGACCGTGATGTCGACCGAATCGGCATTGGCGAGGGCGAAGCCGGCTTTCACGCCAACCACGCCGGAGGCCAGCTCGGCGCTGTCATGAAAGGCGATCGAATAGTCCGGCTTGGGGAAACGGGTCAGCAGCCCGTCCTTGATCATCTCCAGCGCGCCGAGGTTGATCTCCTCAGCCGGCTGGCCGATCATCACCAGGGTGCCAGACCACTTGGCCTTGTTGGCCGCAAGCACGCGGGCC
This sequence comes from Novosphingobium sp., assembly GCA_015657645.1. GTDB lineage: Bacteria > Pseudomonadota > Alphaproteobacteria > Sphingomonadales > Sphingomonadaceae > Novosphingobium. Next base: position 12,845 of record JACDQK010000099.1, on the reverse strand, counting down.
GCGCCAATCCAGCCGGCCATGTGGGTATCGTGGCCGCAGCCGTGCATGATCCCGCTTTCGACCCCGGCAGTCGAAACCCCGCGCTGCTTCGAGGCATAGGGCAAACCAGTCTGTTCTTCGATCGGCAGGCCGTCCATGTCGGCCCGGACCAGCACCACCGGCCCCGGACCATTGCGCATTACCGCGACAACGCCGGTCTTGCCGACGCCTTCGGTCACTTCGAACCCGGCCTGGCGCGCCGCATCGGCCATGATCTTGGCCGAGCGGACTTCCTGGAAGCTGAGCTCCGGATGCTGGTGCAGATCGCGGTAGATCGCCATCAGGCTGGGCATTTCCCCGGCAATCTGGTCACGGATCGGGTCAGCCTGAACCGGTGCGGCAGAGGCAAGCAGGAGCGCGGCGAGCGGGAGAATGTGCTTCATGGCGCAAGGCTAGGCGGCTCTTCCCGCTCTAGCAATCCTGCAAATGGTGCCCCTGGCCCGACTCGAACGGGCACGCCTTGCGACAAACGATTTTGAGTCGTTCGCGTCTACCATTCCGCCACAGGGGCTCCTGCAACGCCGGGCGGCTTAGCCGCGCGGCCTTGCCGGTTCAAGTCATGCCTTAAGCTTTCAGGCCGCCGACCAGCGACTTGTGCAGCTTTGAATGCAGCACATCGTTGGCGGCCAGCACCTGGGCATCGCAAACCGGCTGCGACACACCGCGCCAGTCAGAGACGAAGCCGCCGGCCTCGCGCACCAGCAGGCAGCCTGCGGCCGTATCCCAAGGCGAGAGGCCGCTTTCCCAGAAGCCGTCAAAGCGGCCAGCGGCCACCCAGGCGAGATCAAGCGAGGCCGCGCCGAAGCGGCGGATGCCCGCAACCTGCGGCGCCAGCGCGGCGTAGATCTTGGTCCATTCCAGGCTGTCCCCGCGCCCGGCAAAGGGAATGCCAGTGGCGATCAGGCTTTCATCAAGGTGACGGCGCGAGGAAACGCGCAGGCGGCGGTCCTGCAGCCAGGCGCCGCGGGCCTTCTCGGCCCAGAAGCTTTCGTCGGTGACCGGCTGGTAAACCAGCGCCGCGGTAACCTCGCCCCAGCCCTTGCCGTCGAGCCGCGGTTCCTGCACCGCGATCGAGATCGCGAAGTGCGGAATGCCGTGGAGGAAGTTGCTGGTGCCATCGAGCGGATCGATGATGAAGCGTGGCTTGCCTTCTTCACCGGCAAGCTCGCCGCCTTCTTCCATCAGAAAGCCCCAGCCCGGCCGGGCCGCGCGCAGCTCGTCCCACAGGGTGCGTTCGGCGTGCTGGTCAGCCTTGGAGACGAAATCCGCCGGGCCCTTGCGGCTGACCTGGAGGTGCTCGACCTCACCAAAGTCACGCCGCAACCGGCCACCCGCCTTGCGGGCAGCCTTTTCCATCACGCGCATCAGGCCGGAAAGGGCCATAAGCTCAGCCCGCCTTGCCGACGTAGGTGCGTTCGTAAACGTCCACCACGATCCGAGTGCCGCTTTCGATATGCGGCGGCACCATTACGCGCACGCCATTGTCGAGGATTGCCGGCTTGTAGCTGGACGAGGCAGTCTGCCCCTTCACCACGGCATCGGCCTCGACGATGGTCGCTTCGACCTGTTCGGGCAGCTGGACCGAAATCGGGCGCTCGTCATACATTTCCAGCAGCACGGTCATGCCGTCCTGCAAGAAGGCATCGGCGCCGCCCAGCAGGTCCTTGGGCAGGTTGATCTGCTCATAGGTTTCGACATCCATGAACACCAGGTCATCGCCCTCGGCATAGAGGAACTGGAAGTCCTTGGTATCCAGCCGGACCTTTTCGACCGTGTCCTGGCTGCGGAAGCGGACGTTGGTCTTGCGGCCATCGATCAGGTTCTTCATCTCGACCTGCATGAAGGCGCCGCCCTTGCCGGGCTGGGTATGCTGGGTCTTGGCAACCTTCCAGATGCCCTTTTCGTATTCGATAATATTACCGGGACGGATGTCCACGCCGCTGATCTTGGCCATGACGCCTGCCTTGCTGGATTGAGAAAGAGCCGCCCGCCGGTGGCGGGTGAAGGCGCGCCCTTAGCGCCTGGCGCGGCCCGGGGCAAGGTGCGCCCTTCCCGCGCTGGCATGGCCGCGCCGCTGCTGCTAAGCGGATGGCCATGAAGCACACCCTGATCCTGCTTACCGCCAGCCTGACTGCTGTGGCCGCCTGTGCCCCGGCCGAGCCGCTCAAGCCTGTCCCCGGCGGGCAGATCGGCGTGCTGCAACAGGGCTTCTATGTCTGCGAACTGCCCGGCGATGCGACCGGCGCGGCGGGCATTCGCCAGGCCGAGCAGGACTTCTCGGTCCACAATGCCTCGCGCTATTCGACCGCGACCGGGCGCGGCACCTATCTGCTGACCGGCGATCTGGTGGTGATGACCAGTGGCCCCAAGAAGGGCAAGAAGTTCCGCAAGCTGTCGAACAACTTCCTCCGCGAACTGAACGCGGCGGGCGAGGAAACCGACCTGCGCTGCGTGCGCCGGGTCCAGAACAACCGCTAGGCGGCGGCCAGCACTTTCGCGAAGGCGCGGACGGCCTCCGCCTCATCCCCGTTCCAGACCGCGCCGGAAACGGCGATGAAATCGGCCCCGGCCGTGACCAGCGGCGCGCAGTTTTCGGGCGTGATCCCGCCGATCGCGACGCAGGGGATTTCCATGGTCAGTTGCCACAACTCCAGGGTCTCAAGCTCGGCCTGGTGCTTCACGTCCTTGGTGGTGGTCGGGAAGAAGGCGCCAAACGCCACATAGTCGGCCCCGGCCTCACCCGCTTCCATCGCCAGATGGCGACTGTTGTGACAAGTCACGCCGATCTGCGCATCGCGGCCCAGCCGCTCGCGCGCTTCTTCGACCAAGCCGTCATCCTGGCCGAGGTGGACGCCGTCGGCCCCCAGCCGCTTGGCCAGGCTGATCGAATCGTTGACGATGAAGGCCACCTCGCGCTCCGCGCAGATCGCCTGGAGCGGCGCGGCGAGCGCGGCGGCTTCGTGTTCGTCAATGCCCTTCACCCGGAACTGGAAGGCCGCAACCGGCCCGGCATCGAGCGCGCGGACAAGGCGTTCGGGAAAATCGCCGCCCACATCGAGCGGTGAAATCAGGTAAAGCTGGCAAGTGGTCATGGCCCGCGCCCTAGGTCAGCCGCGCGCGAGCGGCAAGTCTGCACGCCGCCGCAGCTCGCCCACCACGCCGGTGCAGATCAGGAACTGCCCGAAGTAATAGAGCGGCCAGATCAGCAGATCCGGCAGCGGGCTCTGCGCCAGCACGCCCATTCGCGCGAAGATCAGCAGGTCGGACACAACGAACATCACCGCGCCGATGCCGACATGGTAGCGCGAAAAGGTGCTGAGCCAGGCGCTTGCCGCCATGGCCCCCAGCCCCAGGGCATAGAGCGCCACCAGCGCCCCACCCAGCTGGAACGAGACCAGCGGGGTGAGGACCAGCAGCGCGAGCGCCGCCGCTTTCTGGCTGCCGGTGGGTGTCGGCCGGCGATGCTGCCAATAGAGCCGGATCGCGATCAGATGGCCGATCAGGAAGGCGACCGCACCGGCCTCCAGCCGGAACTCGATCAGCATATCGCCCAGCGCGCCAAAGGCCATCACTGCGGCAATGGTATTGGCATCGTGCCCCTTGTGCCGGGCCAGGGCATAGACCGCGAGCAGCGCTACCCCAGCGCCCTTCAAGGCGATCTGGTAGAGCCCCGGCAGGCCGGTATCCTTGAGCAGCCAGAAGCCGATCCCGGCAGCCAGGCTGGCCAGCAGCCAGGGGCGTTTCTCGATCAAGGCACGATGCGGCATTTGGTCTCCCCTTCCCTTCATCGCAGGCTTGCCGCTGGATTGTGCCGCGCGCAAGCGGTAGGGGCGGCGCCATGCACTATGACGTTCATATCATCGGCGGCGGCATGGCCGGGAGCGAAGCCGCCTGGCAGCTGGCCAAGCGCGGTCTGAAGGTGCGCCTGTCGGAAATGCGTGGTGGCGGCGACATGACCCCGGCGCACCAGACGGCGGGCCTGGCCGAACTGGTCTGCTCCAACTCCTTCCGTTCCGACGATGACGAGAAGAACGCCGTCGGCCTGCTCCATTACGAGATGCGCCAGCTCGATTCGCTGATCATGGCCGCCGCCGCCAAGGCGCGCGTGCCGGCCGGATCGGCCCTGGCGGTCGACCGCGATGTTTTCTCCGCGGAAGTCGAAGCCGCCCTTGCTGCCCAGCCAACGCTGGACGTGGTGCGTGAGCGGATCGACGTGCTGCCCAGCGCCGGCCTGACCATCGTCGCCACCGGCCCGCTCACCGCCGAAGCGCTCGCCCGCTCGATCGGCGCGGCTACCGGGGCGGAGAGCCTGGCCTTCTTCGATGCCATCGCCCCGATCGTCTACCGCGAGTCCATCAATATGGACGTCGCCTGGATGGCCAGCCGCTGGGACAAGGGCGCCGAGGCTTCGCTCGAGATGGGCGGCGACGGGCGTGACTATATCAATTGCCCGATGACCAAGGATCAGTACCTGGCCTTCCGCGAGGACTGCTGGCCGGTGACAAGACCGAGTTCAAGGAATGGGAGGCCAACACCCCCCTATTTCGATGGCTGCATGCCGGTTGAGGTAATGGCCGAGCGCGGCGCGGAAACGCTGCGGTTCGGGCCGATGAAACCCGTGGGCCTCGATAACCCGCACTGGGCCACGCCCGAGCATCCCAATGGCCGCTGGCCCTATGCCGTGGTCCAGCTGCGCCAGGACAACAAGCTCGGCACGCTGTGGAACATGGTCGGCTTCCAGACCAAGCTGAAGCACGCCGAGCAGGTCCGCGTGTTCCGCACCATCCCGGGGCTGGAGCAGGCTGAGTTCGCCCGGCTGGGCGGGCTGCACCGCAACACCTTCCTCAACTCTCCCACGCTGCTGGACCGCCAGCTGCGGCTGAAGGCGGCGCCGCACATCCGCTTTGCCGGCCAGATCACCGGCTGCGAAGGCTATGTGGAGAGCGCCGCTGTCGGCCTGCTGGCGGGCATGATGACGGCGGCGGAGGCATCCGGGCAGACCTGGTCCGCCCCGCCCCGCACCACGGCGCTGGGCGCGCTGCTGGCGCATATCACCGGCGATGCCGAGGCTGACAGCTATCAGCCGATGAACGTCAATTTCGGACTGTTCCCGCCGGTCGATGCCGAGGTGAAGAAGAAGGTCCGCAAGGAAGCCTATACCGCGCGGGCCAAGGCCGATCTGGCCGGCTGGATCGCCTAGCAGCGACAATCCGGCCGCTGGGCCTGCTTGGGCCGGGTCGTGACGAATTCGGCGCGGGTCAGGCTGGCATCGCCATTGGCGTCGGCGCCCTTGAAGCGGTTCGAGGTGGCGACGGCCCATTCCTCGAAGCTGAGCAGGTTGTTGCCGTCGCGGTCGAGCTTGCGGAAGGCGGCGACGCGGGGCTGGAGCGCCTCGCTGCGGCTGATCAGGTTGTCGCGGTTGCGGTCGAGCCGGTTGAAGCGGCGTTCCTCGCGCGTATCCTCGTCCACTTGCGGCAAGGCTGCGCCCATGATCCCCTCGCCGTCCTCGGTCGGGATCGCCTCCAGATCGCCTTCGCTGGGGATCTCGGCCAGGGTCGGCGGCGGCGGGGCGGCGCTTTCGACCGCAGCGCGGCCCTGCCACCAGAACAGGCCCGCTGCCGCCAGCAGCAATGCGCCCACAGCCCCCAGTACCGTCCGGTTCATCGCCTTGCCCTTCCTTGCCTGATGTCAGCGCCCGATCATGCCGATCCGCATCGCCGCTGCCAAGGCCAAGGGGCCGTCCAGTAAGGGTATTTGTCCGCCGCGCCGCCGGGCCAGGCCGTGCAGCACCGCCAGGGCGCGCAGTTCACGCGGCAAGGATAGTGGCGGCAAGTCCTGCTGCGCACCCGTCACAACCAGGCTCCAGCCGCGCAGCGCGGCACCCGCAGCTTGCCCAGCTTCCGCCCGGTCGGCCTGTTCAGCCAGCCCCCGCCCCAGCGCAGCCCGCGCTTCGGCCAAGGCTTGCAGGTCCAGCGCATCGGGATCGAGCATGGCTTCCCAGCCATCGATCAGCGCCTGCAGCGGCGCGGTCGAGCCCTGCCAGGCCGCCAGCGCTGCCAGCAGCGGCTCACCCTGCGGGCGCGCGGCCGGCTCCTCGGCCAGTCGCTCGCGCCACCAGGCCAGCTTGATCTGCGCCAGCAGCACCTCGCGCGCGCCGGCCGCGATCCCCGCCAGCTTGGCATCCAGCGCAAAGGCGGCCAGCTGCACCGGGCGCTGGGCCGCCGGCGCATAGGCCAGCGCCAGCCGGACTTCGGGCGGAAGAGTCTCTTCGAACACGATCTGGTCCCCTGGTCGAGACCGCCCTCTGCGGCTCCGCACGGCTGGTGGCAAGGGCCGCCGCGAGCTGACCTAACGTCATGTTAACCCGCTTCCTTCAAAGAGTGCAAACCAGCGCTGTTCCATAAACAGCGTGAGATAGGCCAATTTCACCCTTGGGGGCGTCATGTTCGCTTCGATTCGTCGTACCATGCGCGAGCTTAAGCGCAGCACAAGCGGCAATGCCGTGATGCTTGTCGCGCTTGGCATGCCGGCACTGATCGGCAGTTCGGGCCTCGCGGTCGATTTCTCGCAGTGGTACCTTTGGAAGCGCGAGATTCAGTTCGCGGTTGACCAGGGCGCCTTGGCCGGAGCCTGGGCACGCAGTTCCAGCACCAGTTCGAGCACCTTTGCCTCGCGTGCACGGCAGGAGTTTTCCGCGAACCTTGCTGCCACCCGTGGTGTAACATCGACGCCAACTGTGACGCTTCGCAACTTCAACGGCGGGACGAACAACGCGGTCGAAGTCACAGCCACAGCCAGCAAATCGCTGCCCTTCACGACCTTCATTACCGGGAGCGATGCGGTCGTTGCGGCAAGCGCTATGGCGTCCTTCTCCCAAAGCCAAACCTTCCGAACCTGCATTCTGTCGGTGAATCCGAATGAGAACCGCTCGGCCATCTTCGGCAATGCGATTACCGGCGGGACGAATTGCGGTGTTGGCGCGCTTTCCACCGCCACTCAGGCGATCTACGAAACGGGCGATTCCGAGGTCCCGCTAGGGGATATCGTCTCGGCTGGCGGGGTCGAGGATACGTTTTCGAACAACGGCACGATCCATGAAAATGTAACGGGCCTGTCCAATCCATATAGTGGCCTGGATGCGCCCAGCTCGTCCGGACAGTCAGCGCGGACCTATAGCTGCCCAACGGCGTCAGCCGGCACGACCAGCTGGACGGCACCCGTTACCGTCCGCACGGTCGTGACATACGAATATCGGCGCGGCGCGAACAGCAATGGCACGAACATTACCGTCACTTCTGGCCAACCTGGGTATATGGCACCGTCCGATTCAACCACTGGTCCGACCACCACAACCTATTACACGGCACCGACAGCCGGCACCAATACGGTTGGTCCAACCAACAGCTCTTGGGACAACGTAAGCGGAACCGGACAAAACCGGATTTGGCGGCGCTCAGTCACCACCACCACCACCACGATCGGTACGGTGACCGGTCCAGTCACCACAGGCGCCAACGACGGCATCGCTCGCCCCCAGCCCGGTATCTACACCAGTATCAGCATCAATTGTGAAACCCGGTTCCAGCCCGGCATCTACTGGATCAGCGGTTCGATCGATTTCGGGAACAACCGGAGAGTGTCGGGTTCGGATGTCATGTTCGTGATGACGGGCACTTCGAACGACATCCGCATCAATTCAACGTCGATTGTCACGCTTTCTGGCATCACCGAAGCGACATTGACCGGGACTTACAGCGTCAGCGCCAGCGATGCCGCGAAGATGAAGAACATGCTGTTCTTTGACAAGAACAACACCAGCGACTTCGATATCAATGGTCGCGCCACGCTCGACCTGAATGGCGTGCTTTACATGCCGTCTCGCGAGGTCAAGATTAACGGCAACATGAGCAGTGGCAACCGCTGCATCATGCTGGTGTCCGACACGTTCTGGATCACGGGCTCGGCCAATCTGACAAATTTCTGCGCACCCGATGGCGGCGGCGGCATGCAAATCGGCGAGCGACCGGCATCGGTGCGGCTGGTGGCATGATGCGAGCCTTGCGTTCCCTTGGCCAACTGGCCCGAAATCAGCGCGGCGCAGTCTTGATCGAGACGGCGATCGTCGCTCCTGTCTTGATTCTGATGAGCCTAGGCGCCTTCCAGGTATCGGAAATTGTCGCTCGCCAGACCGAACTGCAAGAGGCTGCCGCCCAGGCTGCCTCAATCGCAATGGCAGCTCCTCCAACCACGGCAGACAAGCGCACAGTCCTGAAAAACGTCATCGTGGCCCAGACCGGGCTTGATGAATCGCAGGTGACTGTCACTGAAAAGTTCCGTTGCGGCACCGCCTCCACCTACGTTAACAGCGCCAGTTCTTGCGTCGGGGTCAAAGTGGCCAACTTCGTACTCATCCAGTTGGACGATACGTATAACCCGATCTGGTCCCAGTTTGGCGTTGGTGGCACGATGTTCTTCAATGTCGACCGCTATGTGATGGTGAATCAGACATGATCCGCAATTCCGCCTTCTTGCCCACAATTCGCGGGGATTCAGCCGGTTCGGTCGCGGTCGAATTCGCCCTGATCGGCCCGGCCATGCTGGCCATGCTGCTGGGCGTTCTCCAATTCGGCATCGGCATGCAGAATTATAATGCGCTACGTTCAGTAGCTGGTGAAGTGGCTCGCTATGCCGCTACTGATGCACAGGATGCTGCTGCCCGCTCAAATATGGGTCTGCGCGACACTAACGCCCAGTTGGAACATTATGCTCAAGAAGTGGCGACCGATGCGCCATATGGCTTACAGGCGAGCCGCCTGACTGCCACCGTTACTTCGGTTCCGACCAGGGTAGACGGTGCGAGCGAGCGGACGATACAGCTGCGGTATAACATCCCGTCGATGCTGAGCATAATCGGTATTGACGCGATCCCTGTCACCTACACCCAGACGGTCTTCATCGCCTGATCGCAAGACCGCGCTAACCCGTCGGGAAAGGCCAAACGCCGAATTTGGCTGGCCTTTCCCGGCAGATTCACACCCGCTTAACCACGTTCGTTGGGCAAACCGATAGGCCCGCGCGCCTATGGCCGCACCGGTATCAAAACGGGGCGCGCACCACATGGCCAAGGAATTGCACACAGCCGGACAGCAGGAGGGCATGACCTTCCTGTCGCGGCTGGCGCGCGATGCGGCCGGCAACACTCTGGCCATGCTGGCGGCCGGCCTGTTTCCGCTGCTGGCGCTGGTCGGCGGCGGGATCGACATGGGCCGCAGCTATCTGGCCCAGAGCCGCCTGCAGCAGGCCTGCGACGCCGGGGTGCTGGCCGCGCGCAAGAAGCTCGGATCGCAGGTCGTCACGACCGGGGACGTGCCCAACGATATCGAGACGATCGGCAACACCTTCTTCAACGTCAACTTCCGCGCCGGGGCCTATGGCACCACCAACCGCTCGTTCGAAATGACGCTGGAGCAGGACTACGCCATTTCCGGCACCGCCACCGCCGCCGTGCCGACCACGATCATGACCCTGTTCGGTTATGACAAGACCGACCTGACGGTGTCGTGCGAGGCCAAGCTGAACTTCAGCAACACCGACGTGATGTTCGTGGTCGATGTGACCGGCTCAATGGCGGAAACCAATCCAGGCGATTCAGCAACGCGGATCGACAGCATGAAGGCGACCGTCAAACGGTTCCGCAACGAAGTGATCGGCAGTTCGACACCGTCGACCCGCATCCGCTTTGGCTTTGTTCCCTATTCGACCAACGTCAACGTCGGGCACTTGCTGCTTGACGATTGGGTCGTCGATAGCTGGAAGTACCAATCGCGTGAGCGCGTGGTCACCGGGACGGAAGAAGGTACCCGCAGCTACGTCGACAAGTGGACCTACGTCAGCGGTGATTGGGGCAGCTGGAACGTGCTCGACACCTATGACGCCACGTACCACCCTGAGACGACCTATTACGATCCAGGTGGCACAACCGTTGATGCGAACGAAAACGTTGTCACCACCCCGGCTGGCTGGCGCACTAACCCGGCCTATTACACCTGCGATCGGCCTAGTCCGCGCGACACTGTAGCCGAAGACAAGACCCTGCTCGGCACAACCTCCGAAGCCTATGCCGGCCCGCCTGCTGGTACGCGAACAATCGAATCCTATCGCTCCATTTACAACGGCACCGACTATCGCACGAACCGGAACGGCGCGTCCTGTGAAGTCCTGAGCGCGGTAGTGACGAACTATACCGTCACGTTCGATTGGGTCACCGACCCGTTTGTCTACGAGCAATCTGCCTGGCGTTATGCGCAATTGGACCGCGATGTAACGAACTGGCGCAACGAAACCTCTGGCTGCATTGAAGAGCGGTCCACTTACGAAATTGACGACTATGTCAACGTCGATTTCGACCGGGCGCTTGATCTCAACATCGACCTGGTGCCCACCACCGACGACGCGACCAAGTGGCGTCCAATGTATCCTTCGGTCATCTATGCCCGATCGATCGATTGGGGCGGCCGCGGCGCCTTCACACCTGCCGAAGTGACCACCAACGATGACTACGTGATGCCCGCCTGGGCCGGCATGGCGAGTTGTCCGGCGCAGGCTAAGCTTCCTGAGGTGATGACTGACAGCAATTTCAACAGCTATGTCGATAGTCTTAGCCCGAATGGCTCCACCTATCACGATATCGGGATGATCTGGGGCGGGCGCCTGCTTTCGCCGACCGGACTGTTCGCCGATCACAATGCTGATATCGATGGGAAGGCCACCAGCCGTCACATCATCTTCCTGACCGATGGTGAAACGGCGCCGCTGGATCTCGCTTATTCCAGCTATGGGGTCGAACCGCTCGATCAGCGCCGCTGGAAAGAAGGTTCCGCCCTCTCGCTGGTCGAAACGGTCGAGAAGCGCTTCCTGGTCGCCTGTGAGGAGGTCAAAAAGCGCAACATTACCATCTGGCTGGTTGCATTCGGCACCGATCTTACACCGACGATGACGACTTGTGCTGGCGAAGGCCGTTATTTCCAGGCTGAAGATGCCAGCCAGCTAGATGACGTTTTCAGCAAGATCGCCGCGCAGCTTGGCGACCTGCGGGTGACCAAGTGATGCGCCGCTTCCTGCGCCAGCTGGCCGCCGATCGCCGGGGCGCGACGATCGTCGAATTCGCGATGATTACGCCAGCGCTGCTGCTGATGCTGATGGGCCTCTTCGACATGACCCACAACATGTACACCGCGCAGATGCTGAACGGCGCGATCCAGCAGGCATCGCGCAACTCGACCATCGAAGGTGCGGTCAGCCGCGAAGCTGCACTCGATGCGATCGTGACACGGTCGGTCAAGACGGTCTCGCCCAATGCCAACATCCGGTTCGCCCGGACGGCCTATCGCGACTTCACCAGCGTTGGCCGCCCAGAGGACTGGACCGATGTCGATAGCGACGGCTCCTGCAACAACGGTGAACCCTTCGAAGACGCCAATGGCAATGGCACCTGGGATCGCGATCCGGGGTCAGGCGGGTTCGGCGGTGCGCGCGATGCGGTGCTTTACACCGTGACGATCGAATATCCGCGCCTGTTCCCGATCGCCCGGCTGATCCCGGGCCAGTCGGAGCAGATGCGGATGCAGAGCGCGACCGTGCTGCGCAACCAGCCGTTCGGAGCGGTGGAAACGGCTGCGCCGGCCACGGGGAACTGCACATGAACTGGCTCCGCGCCCTTGCCCGCAGCCGCTCCGGCGTGGCGATGACCGAATTTGCCCTGGGCGCACCGCTGGTGCTGATGGCCGGGCTGTGGGGCACCGAAACCGCCAACTATGCCCTGACCAGCATGAAGGTTGGCCAGATCGCGGTGCAAATTGCCGACAACGCCTCGCGCGTGGGTGACCTTTCGACCCTGCAGGACCGCCGGGTCTTTGAAAGCGATGTCAACGACGTGCTCTATGGCGCGCAATTGCAGGCCGGCGCGCTGGACCTGTTCAGGAATGGCCGGGTGATCATCTCCAGCCTGCAAGTCCGCCCCATCGGCAGCGCTGGTGCCGGTGAGCAGTACATCGATTGGCAGCGCTGCCGCGGCGCACTGCCGGTCAATTCAAGCTATGGCACCGAGGGGCAGAACCTGACCAACGGGATGGGACCGGCCGGCGAGGAAGTCCTGGCCCAGGATGGCGATGCGGTGATCTTCGTCGAGGTTCGCTACACCTATCAGCCGCTGGTTTCGGACCGCTTCATCCCCCGTGAGGAGATGAGCTCGATCGCCTCGTTCACCGTTCGCGACGATCGCGACATCTCGCAGCTCTACCAGCGCGATCCGGCCACGCCGGATCCGGTCCAGCGCTGCAACGCCTATAACGGGACAATCACGGTCAATACGCTGGGGCAGATGAACTGATCACCCGCGCCGGCGGACATCAGCGATAGCAGACCTTGCGCACCGCAGCGGCAATCCGCGCGGCATCGATGATCGCGGCCTTTTCCAGATTGGCGGCATAGGGCAGCGGCACGTCTTCATCGCAGACCCGCAGGACCGGGGCGTCGAGGTGGTCGAAGCCTTCTTCCATGCAGATCGCCATGATTTCGGAGGAAATCGAGCACTGCGGCCAGCCTTCCTCGGCCACGACCAGGCGGTTGGTCTTGGCGAGCGAGGTCAGCACGGCCTCGCGGTCAAGCGGGCGCAGTGTACGCAGGTCGAGCACTTCGGCCTCGATCCCCTCGCCCGCCAGCACTTCCGCCGCTTCCAGCGCCAGACCGACCCCGATCGAATAGGACACGATCGTCACGTCGCGCCCCTCACGCATGATCCGCGCCTT
>JACDQK010000098.1 GCA_015657645.1 Novosphingobium sp. | reverse complement strand
CGTTCTTCCTCCATCTGCTGCTGCGCTTGCGGCGGGAGCTGGTGTGATGCTGGCGGCGGAAGCCCTGGTCCTCCCCGGCCGCCTGCGCGGGGTCTCGCTTAGCTTGCGTGCTGGTGAGGTGACCGCGATCTGCGGCCCCAACGGCGCGGGCAAATCAAGCCTGCTGTCGTGCCTCGCAGGACTGTTGGCACCTGCGTCAGGTACGGTGACACTGGACGGCGCACCGCTCAGCGCCATGCACCCCGAAGCCCGCGCCCGCGCGCTCGGCTATCTGCCGCAGACGCCGGAAGTGGCTTGGGACGTCTCAGTCCAGACCCTCGCCAGCCTGGGCCGCCTGCCGTGGCGGACCAGTGCGGCGGAGGACTCCGCCGCCGTTGATGCCGCGCTCGAAGCGCTCGATCTGCCCGCTTTCGCCCACCGCCCGGTCTCGCAGCTCTCCGGCGGCGAACGCGCCCGCGCGCTGCTCGCCCGCGTCCTCGCCGGCACCCCGCGCTGGCTGCTGGCGGATGAGCCGCTCGCCAACCTCGATCTCGCGCACCAGCTGGCCCTGCTCGGCCACCTGCGCGCCTGTGCGGGGCAGGGGATGGGCGTGGTGCTGGTGCTGCACGACCTGGCCCTGGCGATGAACCACGCCGACCGGGTGGTGGTGCTAGAGCAGGGCACGCTCGCCGCCGATGGCCCGCCCGAACTGGCGCTGGCGCAGCCGGTGCTGGAACAGGTCTGGGGCGTCACGGCGCACTGGCTGGGCGAGCCGGGGAAACGTGCGTTGGCGGTCTGAACCGGTTCAGTTGTCGCAGTAGCTTTAATCGCCCGCGCGGCAGCGGCGGACGGCTTCGCGCCAGGCGGCCATCTTCTTTTCATAAGCGGCCTGCTCGCGCGCATGATCGGCCAGCGCGGCGCGGTACTCGGCTTCGCGCCTGGGCTGCTCGCGGTAGGCCTGCCAGCCCTTGGCATATTGCGCGTCCTGCGCGCGGACCCGGTTCATTTCGTTGATGTTGAGTTGGCGGATGATCGCCTTGTCCTTGGCGCGCGCGGCCGCGCTCTTGCTGAGCAGCGGATCCTTCGGATCATCGGCCAGCGCCGGACCTGAAACAGCAACCACAGCCAGCGCCACAGCACCAGCAAACAGACGATTGATCATGGTGCGAACCCTCCCGTGAACCTGCGCCTTTTCTGGCGCGAAGAGGTTAACGGGAACAATCCACTTTGCGGTAAACGGAGCGCGGATAGTCGCACGGGCAGGGCGGCTGGGCGGTGCGCGCTGCCATGCGCGGCAGAACCTGAATCAGCCTGCACGAACGACCCGTGATCTTCGTCACGTCGGCATAGGCAAATCTGTAGCATGATCGTGCCGATGGCACTTGCCGCCGGATCGCAGTAAATGCCGACTGGTGGCGAGGGGAAATCTGGGGGGTGTCAATGCGCAAGCCAGCCAATCCTGAATCCACGAGGGACGTTCCAGAGACAGCCCCCGCACCGCCGCGCGAAACGCACCGCAAGCCGCGCAACATCGTCCTGTTTTCAGATGGCACCGGCAATTCCAGCGCAAAACTGCAGAAAACCAATGTCTGGCGGCTCTACGAGGCGCTCGATCTGGGTTATCCAACTCCTGAAGGCCAGTCGGTGCAGATTGCCTATTATGACAACGGCGTAGGCACTTCGTCGATCAAACTATTGGCAGCACTTGGTGGCGTGTTCGGCTTCGGGCTCGCGCGCAATATTCGCGATCTTTATCTGTTTTTTGTGCCGCAATTACCGCCCTGGCGACCGGATCTATGCGTTCGGGTTCAGCCGCGGTGCCTTTACGACGCGCTTGCTGGCTTCATTCATTGCCTCAAAGGGGGTCATCACCGGCCTGAACGAGACCCAGCTCAACCTGGCCGTCCACGATTTGTGGCGGGATTATCGCCGGGCCTTTCACACGAACAATCGTGCGTCCGATCTGCTGGTTGGCACATTGCGGGCGGTCTGGCGCAAGGTGATTGCCGTCAAGCGGCGCCTCGGCGGGCAGGAGATCGAATTCGCCTTGCCCCAGATCGAAGCACGATCGTGGTGGCATGAATGGCGCGAATACTGGTCCGGCCATCACCCGCACCACAACCATCCTGCCGATGAGACAGTGCAGATCGGTAAGCACAACGCAGGACACCAGGCGCACTATCCGCGGATCGAATTTGTGGGCGTGTGGGACACCGTCGCAGCTTATGGCGGACCATTTATCGAGCTTACGCGCGCGGTGGACGAATGGGTCTGGCCGCTTTCGATGCCAAATTACCGCCTAGATCCCAAGATCAAGGTGGCGCGCCACGCGCTTGCCATCGATGACAAGCGGGATGCCTTCCATCCGCTGCTGTGGGATGAGGCTTATGACGCTGAAATGGCCGGTGCGGGTGAGCTTGACGCCACTCCCGAGGCTGCGCGACCACGCTTGCAGCAAGTCTGGTTTGCCGGAATGCATGCCGATGTTGGCGGGGGCTATGCCGACGAGACGCTCAGCTATGTCTCGCTCGCGTGGATGATCGAACATGCCGAGTTGGCAGGACTGCGTTTGCTGCGTGAACCGCGCGGGCGCATCATGTCGATGCGCAATATCTATGGCCCGCTCAATGACAGTCGCGGTGGGGGGCGGCGCATTCTACCGATACCAGCCGCGCTATATCAACGCCTGGATCGATCTTGAACCCGACCCCAAGCGACCGGGGCAGGTCTATTCAGCGACGCAGATCTATCGAGATCCGAATGTCGATAACGGACGTTATCGGACTCGCGGGCTGCTCAAGACACCGATCAGGCTGCACGTCAGCGTTGAAGAACGGTTGCGCATGGCGACCGACGGTTATGCCCCGAACAATTTGCCGGGCCCGTACCTGGTTGATGATGGCGTTCGTGGGACCAGTCGGCCGCGCGGCACCAGGGCCGCAGACAAGAGCCAGTTGCAGGCGCTGGGAGACCGGATCAAGCTTCGCCGGTTCTGGTACTTTGTCACGATCTGGCTCTTGCTGGCTCTGGCAGCACTGCCATGGTGGCCGAAGATCCCTGTGCTGCGCGGGCTGGTTGGCTCTGTCGATGCCCGGACCGATTCCTATCTTCTAGAGGCTGCTGCGAATTCGGTGCTGCCGGAAATGGTCCATCGTTGGACCCATGCGATAGCCTCTGACCTGTTTACATCATTGATCCTGTTTGGACTGATTGCCCTGGCGATGGCCTTGGGCCTGGGACACGAACGCGTAATGGCTGATATTGCCCGCCAGGAATGGCGCCGCCGGTTCGGTCAAAAGGTCAGCCCGGTACCGCCGCCGGCTCGCTTGCTGCAGCCGTGGCATGCATTGGCGCGATGGGTCCACAAGTCTGATCGGTTGCAGGGTCTGCTTGCCACCATCAAGTGGGAAGTGGTGCCATTCGTCCTTGGCTTGGGGCTGTTTGTGCTGATCGGCTATGCCGCGCTGGCCGGAACCACCCAGGCATGGCTGGCGCGGGTGGAATCGCGCAGCCTGGATTGCGCCACTGCCGTACCCTTTGCCGATGACTGGTACGAGGTTGCTGCGGGCGCGATCTGCACCGACCTGCCTTTGCGGCCCAAGCCCAATACGCTGTACAAGGTTTCGATCGATATGCCCGATCGCCCGGCACCCTTGCTGACGCTGGAGCTCGGTCGCTATTTTCGGCGCGTTGCGGCGGCGGCGCACCAGGCTCCGGTGCTGGTTGTCCGCCGCGGCGGCCAGGGCATGGTGCGCCATGCGCTGGTCGGTGAATCGGTGCATATGATTGTCCCGCCGCGGACCGAGGCAACGGCCAGCAATGGTCGCAAGATCACCGTCGGCCGGATCACGACTCCGCGCGATCAGTCGCTGTTTGGCGAGGGCGGTTCGCCGCCGAAAATGCAGATATTCCTCAACGAGGCGGTTCTGCCTGCCGATCTGCAGGCGTCGCGCGCAGAGCAGGGATGCCCGCGGATGTGGTTTGATCTGTTCAATCTGTGCGACCGCTATGACAACAACGGCTGGACATATCGCGTGCGGATCGAAGAGATCGGTCAACGCAAGGATTGAGCGCGCCACGACGCCGGGAGATACCACCTTCCGTCCCCCCTTGCCAGAATCGAACAAATCTGGAACGGACGGTGGCATGTCACTGTCGAAAATCGTCGTCCGGGGCGCCCGGGAACACAACCTCAAGGGCTTCGATGTCGAGCTGCCGCGCGACAGCCTGATCGTGATCACCGGGCTGTCGGGCTCCGGCAAGTCGAGCCTGGCTTTCGACACGATCTATGCCGAGGGGCAGCGGCGCTATGTCGAGAGCCTCTCGGCCTATGCCCGCCAGTTCCTCGAGATGATGCAGAAGCCCGATGTCGAGCATATCGACGGGCTCAGCCCGGCAATCTCGATCGAGCAGAAGACCACCAGCCGCAACCCGCGCTCGACCGTGGCGACGGTGACCGAGATCTATGACTACATGCGCCTGCTCTGGGCGCGGACCGGGGTGCCCTATAGCCCCGCCACGGGTGAGCCGATCAGCGCCCAGACGGTCAGCCAGATGGTCGATCGGGTCATGGCCCTGCCTGAGGGAACCCGTGCCTACCTGCTCGCCCCGGTGGTGCGCGGGCGCAAGGGCGAATACCGCAAGGAATTGGCCGAGTGGCAGAAGGCCGGCTACACCCGCGTGCGGATCGACGGCGAGTTCTACGCCATCGAGGAAGCCCCCGCGCTCGACAAGAAGTACAAGCATGACATCGAGGTCGTGGTTGACCGGATCGCGGTCCGCGAAGGGATCGAAACGCGGCTGGCCGACAGCTTCGAACAGGCGCTGAAACTGGCCGAAGGGCTGGCCTATATCGACCTGGCGGATGGCGTGGTGCCGGGGCGTGAGAGCGAGAAGGGCGGCGCGATGAAGGGCGCCGGCCTGCCGGACAACCGCATCGTCTTCAGCGAAAAGTTCGCCTGCCCGATTTCCGGCTTCACCATCGAAAGCCTCGAGCCGCGGCTGTTCTCGTTCAACGCCCCCATGGGCGCCTGCCCGGCCTGCGATGGCCTGGGCGAGAAGCTGCTGTTCGATCCGCAGCTGGTCGTCCCGAACGAGGCGCTGAGCCTCAAGCAGGGTGCGG
>JACDQK010000097.1 GCA_015657645.1 Novosphingobium sp. | reverse complement strand
TTCGATCAACCGCGTGAGCGGCTCGACGGACGGCTCAGGGCGCAACGCGGCCGCGCGCCATTACCCAGCGGACTTTCTCAAGCGTGCGGATGTCGCTCAGCGGATTGGCATCGACCGCGATCAGGTCAGCCGAGAAGCCCGGCGCGATCTGGCCGATCTCGTTCTCCAACCCCAGCGCCTTGGCGGCGACGGTGGTGGCGCTGGCCAGGGCCTCGCGGTTGGTCAGCCCGTTCTTGACCAGCAGAGCGAACTCCTCACCGTTGCGGCCATGCTCGAACACGCCCGCATCGGTGCCGAAAGCGACCGCGACGCCGAGCTGCTTGGAGCGCTGGACCTGCTTGCCGGCAGCTTCGACCGCCAGCCGGCCCTTGGCCTCGACCGTCGGGGTATAGACCCCCTTGCCCAGCCGGGCGCGGACGCCTTCGAGCGCCATCAGCGTCGGGACCATGTAAGTGCCCTTGGCCTTCATCGCCTTGAGCGCGGCCTCATCGGCAAAGGTACCGTGGTCGATCGTGTCGACGCCCGCCAGGACCGTGCTTTCGATCCCGCGCGCGCCGTGGGCATGGGCCATGACCTTCAGCCCCAGCGAGTGTGCGGTGGTCATGATCGCTTCAAGTTCGGCCTGGGTGAAGTGGCCGTCGAGCCCCCGGCCCTGCTGGCTGAGCACGCCGCCGGTGCTGGTAATCTTGATTACGTCGGCCCCGGCGCGGCTGGATTTGCGGACCTTCTCGGCGCATTCGACCGGGCCGGTGCAGGTATAGCCATAGTCCAGCGCGGCATGGACGTCTTCGCGAAAGCCGGTCACGTCACCATGCCCGCCAACGATCGACAGCGCCGGGCCAGCGGCGATGATCCGCGGGCCGGCAATCAGGCCCTCGGCCGTGCCGCGGCGCAGCGAGAAGCCGGTGTACTGGGCCGAACCGGCCTCACGCACGGTGGTGAATCCGGCTTTCAGCGTCAGCAGCGCATTCTTGGCGCCCACGACCATGCCCCATTCGTCGGGCTCGACCGCTTCGTTGCGGTAATCGGTGCCGGGATCGGAGGTCAGGTGGACGTGGAGGTCGATCAGGCCGGGGACGACAGTCTTGGTCGAAAGATCGACCTCGCGCGCACCGGCCGGGGCGGCGGGAGAGCCGGGGACGACGCTGACGATCTTCCCGTCGGTCACGGTGATCGTGGCCGGACCCGTGGGTTCGCTCGCCGCATCGCGCAGGACCGAACCGGCGCGGATCACCAGGGTATCGGCCAGGGCCGGGCTGGCGGAGGCCAGCAGGCCGGCGACGGCAATCAGGATTCGGCGCATTGCGGTGTTCCCCCTCAATCTGTGGTTCAGGTGTGCCGCCTTATCCGCTGGCTGACAAGCCGGGTTGCCACGATGAACCTGCGGATGGCAGCCGGGTTGAAGCTTGAAGCAGGGCGGCGAAACGGGCAATTAGATGACGGGCAAAGACAATACCCGCTGCGGGATGGGGCAGCGCCTGCAACGGAGTGATACGATGGTTGGGCATGGCTGGGCACTTTGGCGGACGGCGCGCAGCGCTTCGGCCCTGGCGCTGGCACTCGCGGCCGGGGCGGCAATCGCCCAGGCGGGCCGCGCTCCCGAGAATATCCTGCCGGCCCCCAAGCCGGTGCCCACTGCGACGCCAGCCCCGCCAGTCAGCCAGCAACCCGCCGTGCCGGCCCCCGCCAGCCAGCAGCCGGCGGTCACTCTGCCCAGCACTCAGGCTCCGGCCGCGCCGGTGATCGAGCCGGACCTGTCGGTGATCGAGCCGGTGCTGAACTGGCAGGTCGCCGAAGCCCAGTCGCTCGCCAAGGTGATCGAGGGGATCGGCGAACACGGCCTGATCCCGGCCGATTACCAGCTGACCGACCTGCGCGCCGCGATCCTCGCCGGGCCGGGCGCCGCGCTCGATGCCCAGGCCAGCCGGTCCTTGGCCTGGCTGATCGAAGACATGCGCGATGGCCGCACGCGCTATGATTCGCGCCACCAGTGGTTCGTGGTCGATCCCGATGTCGAGCAGCGCCCGACCGCGACCGTCATGGCCGAAGCGCTGGCCAGCAAGGACATCGCCGGGGCGATCGCCGGCCTGGCCCCGACCCACCCCGACTATGCCAAGCTCAAGGAAGCGCTCGCCAGCGCGCCTGCGGCCAGCAAGCCGCTGATCCAGGTCAACCTGGATCGCTGGCGCTGGCTCCCGCGCGACCTTGGCAAGTTCTACCTGCTGACCAACGTGCCCGAATTCCAGCTGCGGCTGACAGTCGATAACGAGATCATCCGCTCCTACCGCACGATCGTTGGCAAGCCGGGCCGCACCGCCACGCCGCAGCTGGCCGAAGTGGTCGAAGGCGTGGTCTTCAACCCGACCTGGACCGTGCCGCAGTCAATCGTGAAGGGTGAAGGCCTGGGCGCGCAACTGCTCGCCAACCCGGCCCGCGCCAAGCGCGAGAACTACAAGGTGACCAAGGCCAAGGACGGCATGATCTATGTCGTCCAGCAGCCGGGGCCGGGCAATGCGCTTGGCCTGATGAAGCTCGACATGCCCAACGAACATGCGATCTTCCTGCACGACACGCCCAATCGCAACCTGTTCAACCTGGCTCAACGCGCGCTCAGCCATGGCTGCGTGCGGACCGAACGGGCGACCGAGCTGGCCATCACCATGGCGATTCTGGGGGCCGGTGTGACCCCGGACGATGCCGTGGCGATCGTTACCTCGGGCAAGTACACCCGCGTGCCGATGACCCGGACCTTCCCGGTCTACCTGACCTATTTCACCATGGCATCGGACATCACCGGCAAGATGGGGACCTTCAAGGACCTCTACGGCCGCGATGCCCCGGTCCTCGCCAGCTTCGCCAAGCCCCGCGCCGCCTGGGACGGCAAGCGCAAGTCAGCACGAAAAGGTGATCAAGCTGGATAATCCGCTTTGATCTGAGATCCTCCCTAAATTTGCGTAGCACATTTGGGGAGGTGGCAGCCCGGAGGGCTGACGGAGGGGTGAAAGCGTAACGGCGTTACCCCTCCGACCTACGCTTCGCTTCGGCCACCTCCCCATTTGCGCCTGCGGCGAAAACAGGGAGGAGCTTTAAACCTCAATCCGGTCAGCGAAGAGCAGCCGCCCGCCTGAGAGGTTCCACAGCGCTTCGTTGAAGTGCGCCGGTGACATGGCGAAGCAGCCTTCGCTGCGGCCGAGGCGGCCGAAGCGGGTGATGTGGTCCTCGCGCGCGTAGTCGGCCGGATGCATCACGATCGCCCGGTCGAGCGCGTTGGAATTGTCATGGTCCAGCCCTTCGAGGCGGACCGAGGTGCCGTACTTGCCCTTGTACCACTCACAGGTCAGGTAGGCCCCGCGCGAGGTGGCTTCGGAGCCTGGCACGTTGCTGAAGGCCTGGAGGAAACCGCTGTGCTCCGGGTCCGAGCCGCGGCCGTGGCTGACGTGGAACGACTTGATCGTCCCGGCTTCCAGATTGACGAAGTGGAACCGCGGCAGGGTGCTGGGCCGGGCGAAATCGGCAATGCCGACGATGTCATGCCGCCAGACGGTGTTGCCCGCGCGCTGCAGCTCGCGCTTGGCGATCTCCAGCAGCTTCGCGTCATAGGCCGGGTTCGGCTGGGCCACGACCGGCAGGGCTGGCGGTGGGGGCGGAGTTGGCGCTGGCGGCAGGCCAAAGGCTTCCTCGAAGGCGCGGGCCAGGTTGCGGGCGTGCGCGGTCGTCGGCACGGCCAAAGCCGCACCAGCGGCCAGTCCGCCCAGCAAGATGTCACGCCTGTTCATGGCCCCGCTCATATCACCCTGTGGATAACCGAGGGCTTAACGCGGTTTCAAGCCCCTAAACGGCCAAACCGCGTCCATCAGCGCCGAGTTGTTGCAATGCCGCGCCATCGACCCGCATCACGGTCCATTCGTCCATGAACCGCGCGCCCAGTTTCTTGTAGAATCCGATCGCCGGCTCGTTCCAGTCGAGCACCGACCATTCGAGTCGCGCACAGTCGCGCTCCACCGCCAACATGGCGAGGTGCGACAGGAGCGCCTTGCCCAGGCCCGAGCCGCGCGCGGCGGGCCGCACGAACAGGTCTTCGAGGTAAATCCCCGGCTTGCCTTCAAAGGTCGAGAAGTTGTGAAAGAACAGCGCAAAACCCTGCGCCGCGCCGTTCAGCTCGCCGATCACCACTTCGGCATAGGGGCGCGCACCGAACAGCTTCTCGCCCAGCACGGCCTCGTCAAAGCGGACTTCGTGGGCGAGCTTTTCATAGTCGGCCAGATCACGGATCAGCTGGGCGATCAGCGGCAGGTCGGCGGGGGTGGCGGAGCGAATCGACAGCGTCATCGGCCAGCCCTTGTCATAAATCGCGGCCAGAGCACACCCAGCGAAAGGCCTGCCATGACCAGGGCAAAGGCCAGGATCTTCCACCATTGCAGCGGCTCGCCCAGCAGCAGCGCCGAGGAACCCAGCCCGAAGACCGGCACCAGCAGCGCCAGCGGCGCGACCGTGGCCGAGGGATGCTGGCTCAGCAGCCAGCCCCAGGCGGCATAGCCGAACATGGTATTGCCGACCGATTGCCAGACCACTGCCGCCCAGGTCTGGGCATCGGCGGCGACGACCCCGGCGGCAATCCGCGGCCAGCCTTCGGTCAGCAGCGCCATGGCGAACAGCGGCGGCACGGCAAAGACGCTCGACCAGACGACATAGTTCAGCATCGGCACCGGCCCGGCGGCGCGCGCGGTCATGTTGCCCAGCGCCCAGCTCAGCGCCGCGCCAACCACCAGCAGCAGGCCCAGCGGCGTGGCGCTGCCGTCAGTATGCCAGGCGATCGTGCCCAGCCCCGCAACGGCCAGCGCCATGGCGGCGATCTGGTAAGGGGCGATCTTTTCGCCCGTTAGCCGCATCGACAGGCCGATGGTCATGAACACCTGAACCTGCACCACCAGGCTGGCGAGGCCGGGGGTGATGTCCGCGCGCATCGCGGTAAACAGCAGCCCGAACTGCCCGGCCCCGATCAGCACGCCATAGGTCGCCAGGTTCTTCAGCGGCACCGCCGGGCGCTTGATGAACAGCGCCAGTGGCAGGAAGGCGAGGGAGAAGCGCAGCGTCGCCAGCGTCAGCGGCGGCAAGTGCTCCAGCGCCAGCTTGATCACCACAAAATTGGTGCCCCAGACGGCCATCACCGTCAGGGCGAGCAGCAGGTGGAGCGGCGGCAGGCCGGGGCGTGCGGTCAAGCTGCCTTGCCGTGCAGGCTGTCCATGCTGGCGACGGTCCCGGCCTCAATCTCGGCGGCCTTTTCCTCGACCAGCTTGACGATGTGGTCGATCATGCCGTCATCCGAAACGTGGTGATCGGTCACCCCGCGCAGGTAGACCATGTGCTTGCCGTTGCCGCCGCCGGTCACGCCGATGTCGGTCTCGCGCGCTTCGCCGGGGCCGTTGACCACGCAGCCGAGCACCGAGAGGCTCATCGGCGTCTTGATGTGGCTCAGCGCGTCTTCCAGTTTCTGGACCGTGCGGATCACGTCGAAGCCCTGCCGCGCACAACTGGGGCAGGAGACGACCCGGACGCCGCGGGTGCGCAGGCCGAGGCTCTTCAGGATTTCGTAGCCGACCCGTACTTCCTCTTCCGGCTCGGCCGAAAGGCTGACGCGGATGGTGTCGCCGATCCCGGCCCACAGCAGGTTGCCGATGCCGATCGCCGACTTGACCGTGCCGCCGATCAGCCCGCCGGCCTCGGTAATGCCCAGGTGCAGCGGGCAATCGACCGCTTCGGCCAGGCCCATATAGGCGCCGACCGCCAGGAACACGTCGCTGGCCTTCACCGCGACCTTGTATTCGTGGAAGTCATGGTCCTGCAGCAGCTTGATGTGATCGAGCGCGCTTTCGACCAGCGCCTCGGGGCAGGGCTCGCCGTACTTTTCGAGCAGGTCCTTCTCAAGGCTGCCAGCGTTGACCCCGATCCGGATCGCGCAGCCGTTGGCCTTGGCGGCGCGGACCACTTCGGCCACGCGGTCGCTGGAGCCGATATTGCCCGGGTTGATCCGCAGGCAGGCCGCGCCGGCATCGGCGGCTTCGAGCGCCCGCTTGTAGTGGAAATGGATGTCGGCGACGATCGGGATGCGCGCCGCCTTGACGATCTTGGATAGCGCTGCCGTGCTCTCCACATCCGGGCAGGAAACGCGGATGATGTCGGCCCCGGCCTCTTCGCAGCGGCGGATCTGGTTGATCGTGGCGACCGGATCGGAGGTCAGCGTGTTGGTCATGGTCTGGACCGTGATCGGCGCATCGCCGCCCACGGGAACCGCGCCTACCATGATCTGCCGGGACTTGCGCCGCGCGATATCGCGCCAGGGTCTGACTGAGGACATGAGTGGCATATAGGGAAGAGGACGGGCGGCGCAAAGCCCGATCCTTGTGCAGATTCCGCCTAGAACATCTGCGCGAAGAGAAACTCCTCGTCGAGCTGATCGCCGACGCGGAAGGTGATGTCGGCCACCTTGTCGAAGCCATAGCGGCGGTAGAAGCGGTGGCCGCCGTCGTTGTAGGCATAGACCGAGATCTGCACCTCGTCCGCCCCGCGCGCTGCGAACTCGGTCATGGCCCAGTCCATCAGCTTGCCGCCAATGCCGAGGCCGGTCGCGTCGGGCGCGGTGTAGAGCTGCTTCAGCTCCATCACCCGCTCACCGCGGGCATACTCGGGATGGCCGCAGGTCAGGCCGATCTTGCAATAGCCCAGCAGCTGGCCAGCGCGCTCGGCCAGGCGGTAGACCCGGTCGGGGTTGGCAAGTTCGGCGGCGATTGCGGGCTCGGACAGGCTTTCGGTCAGAAAATCATTCAAGTCCGCTTCGGAATAGAGCGGGCCGAACTTGGCGACGAAGGAATCGATCGCCAGCCGCGACAGCGCCGGAATATCGGCTTCGCGGGCGGGGCGCAGGATCAGAGCGTCTTCGTCATGCATATCGAAAAGGCATCTTCGGTATAGTCCGCGAACGGCGGGCACTCGGCAAAGCCATGGCTTTCGTAGAGCCGCCGCGCGGGCAGGAAAGGTTCGGGCCGCCCGGTTTCCAGGCTGACCCGGCCATAGCCGCGCGCCTGCGCCTCGCCAAGCAGATGCAGCAGGATCGCCTTGCCGGCGCCGCGCCCGCGATAGTCGGGATGGGCGCGCATCGATTTGAGCTCGCCGTGATCGGCGGCGAGGTGCTTGATCGCCCCGCAGGCGGCGAGCCGATCACCGTCCCAGGCTGCGAAGAAGGTCACGTCGGGCTGGCGCAGCCGGTCGATCGGCATGGCGTGGACGCTTTCGGGCGGGGACCATTGGTGCATCTCGTCCAAGTGCAGCCGCAGCAGCGCGGCGATGTCCGGACCGGTCAGGTCGTCTTCAATGATACGGTAGTCTGGCATCAAGCCATTCTGCATAAAGACTATTCGCCCGCAACCCCTGCCATGCGCGGTTTCCCTTACGGAATCTTTGACTCGCTGTCTGGAGAGTCCTACTCTCTTGCGACTTGGTGCCGGTAAGAACCGGGTCGCCCGTCTCCGAGCAAATTGGGTGCGACAGCACCGGCAGGGGGCCGTGGGCTGATCGTTCCCGCAATGGAGGGATGTTCATGAAACTGATGCTGAAAGCGGCCGCTCTGGCCGCAACCCTGTCGCTTGCCTGCGCCACACCGGCCTTTGCCGACGATCCCTGGCCGAACGAGGAAGGCGACTATGTCGCAGTCTCCTTGATCTCGGTCGAGGACGGGCATGACCTTGAATACATGACCCACATGGCCGGGCAGTGGCGCAAGGGGCAGGACTTCGCCAAGGCGCAGGGCTGGATCACCGACTATGAAATCCTGGTCAACGTCAACAAGCGGCCGGGTGAGCCGGACTATTACCTGATCACCCGCTTCCCGCGCTTTGCCGACAAGGCCGAGGCCAAGAAGCGCGATGAAGCCTATGATGCGCACATGAAGATGACCGTGGCTGAAGCGCAGGC
>JACDQK010000096.1 GCA_015657645.1 Novosphingobium sp. | reverse complement strand
GATGAACCTTGCTGGCGGTTATTCCCATCGTGCCATAAAAGCTGCGCTTGGAACCGTCGATAGAAACCGCAGACAGCTTCGCTGCGGCTTCATCGGCAGGAATTTGGTACTCATCAGCAGGACCGGCCAGCCAGGAGCACCCCGCCAGAGCAATCGCGGCCCCAAGGGCAGCAACTTGAAGGTTTAACCGCATCGGATTCCCCATCGAAATCAATCCTCTCAGCAAGTTAGACCAGGACATTTAACAAATTGCCTTCCCAATCTTCGCTGATCGATTTACCCGCGCATTATGCCCGCCCCCCGGATCAAGCTCTGCGGATTGACTGACGCGGCTGTGCTCGACGCGGCGATTGCCGCGCGCGCGGACTTTGCCGGGTTCAACTTCTATCCGCCCTCACCCCGCTTCCTCTCGCCCGCCACGGCGGCGGAGCTGGGCGCACGGGCGGAGGGGCGAATTGGCCGAGTTGGCGTATTCGTAGATGCCGATGATTCAGCGCTGGGCGAGG
Organism: Novosphingobium sp.; assembly: GCA_015657645.1. Taxonomy (GTDB): domain Bacteria; phylum Pseudomonadota; class Alphaproteobacteria; order Sphingomonadales; family Sphingomonadaceae; genus Novosphingobium. The sequence continues at coordinate 9,102 of JACDQK010000096.1, read as the reverse complement.
CCGTGGCCGCCGCGCGGCTCGACGCGATCCAACTCCACGGCAGCGAGAGCCCGCAGCGCGCAGCTGAATTGCGCGCGGCCTTTGGCCTGCCGGTGTGGCGCGTGATTGGCGTGGCCAAGGCTGACGATGTGGCCAAGGCCGCTGCCTATGCCGGGGCCGCCGATTTCATCCTGTTCGATGCCAAGACGCCCAAGGGCACCCTGCCCGGCGGGATGGGCCTGGCCTTTGACTGGAACCTGCTGGCGGGCCTCAAGATCGCCCTGCCCTGGGGCCTTGCGGGCGGGCTCAGCGCCGCCAATGTCGCCGAAGCGGTGCGGATCACAGGTGCGCCGCTGGTCGATACCGCATCGGGCATCGAAAGCGCGCCCGGCGTGAAGGACCCGGCCCTGATCGCCGCCTTCTGCACCGCTGCGCGCGGCTGACACGAAAAAGGGGCGGCCCGCCATGGACCGCCCCTCCCTCGGTGGACTGTAAAAGCGTTAGAACTTGATGCCGAGGCCAACCGTCACGGCGTCGCTGTCGCTGATGCCGTTGCCGGTGAAGTAGTGGCGATAGGCCACCTTGCCATAGAGGTTGCTGCCGAAGGCCTGCTCATAGCCGACGCCGGCGTGCATCGAGCCTTCGCACAGGTCGCACGGTTCGGTGGTGTAGCCGCCGTCAACGAACAGCTTGCCCTTTTTCGAAACCTTGGCGCCGAGGCGGCCGGTCACGCCGAAGGCAACCTTGGTGCCCGAAGTGCCGATCTTGTCGCCCGAAACTTCGAGGCCGGCAAAGGCCTTCTCGCCCAGGTCGAAATCATAACCGGCGGCCATGCCCCAGAAATCCTGGCTGTCGCCGTCGCTCCAGATAACGCCGCCGCGGGCTTCAACGCGGGCTTCGTTGGCGAGAGCCGGCGAGGCAGCGGCAATCGAGGCGGCCAGGGCGATGAGAATCTTGCGCATTGGTAGTACTCCTTGATCGTGTCCCCGGGTCGCAGGGAACAGGCCGGAGCTAGGCAGCGCCACCTTGCCGCGCTCTGAACGGGCTGTTCAGAAAATACAACGCCTTGTTCACCTGTGGCGATCTTGCAACATTATGTTTCGTTCATCCGGCAGAAAGTTTCGGATAGTTTGACACCAAAACCCGGCCTAGCGGACCGCTGGACAGCGCCTGCAATCCCTGCCAAGCGCCGCCCATGAACACGGCCAATTCCTTCCGCAACCAGCCTGACGAGCGTGGCCATTTCGGCCAGTTCGGCGGGCGCTATGTCGCCGAAACGCTGATGCCGCTGGTACTGGACCTGGAGCGCGAATACCGCGCCGCCAAGCAGGATCCGGCCTTCCATGCCGAGTTTGACGACCTGCTGGAACACTATGTCGGCCGCCCCAGCCCGCTCTATTTCGCGCCGCGCCTGACCGAGGAGTTGGGCGGCGCGCAGGTCTGGTTCAAGCGCGACGAGCTCAATCACACCGGCGCGCACAAGATCAACAATTGCATCGGCCAGATCCTGCTGGCGATCCGCATGGGCAAGACCCGGATCATCGCCGAGACCGGCGCGGGCCAGCACGGCGTTGCCACGGCCACGGTCTGCGCGCGCTTCGGCCTGCCCTGCGTGGTCTATATGGGCGCGACCGACGTGGCCCGTCAGGCCCCCAACGTGTTCCGGATGAAGCTGCTCGGCGCGGAAGTCGTGCCGGTCACCTCGGGCGCGGCGACGCTCAAGGACGCGATGAACGAGGCGCTGCGCGACTGGGTCGCGAACGTGCACGACACCTTCTACATCATCGGCACCGCCGCTGGCCCGCACCCCTATCCGGAGCTGGTCCGCGATTTCCAGAGCGTGATCGGCAAGGAAGCCCGCGCGCAGATGCTGAAACGCACCGGCCGCCTGCCCGACGTGCTGGTCGCCGCGATCGGCGGGGGCAGCAATGCCATCGGCCTGTTCCACCCGTTTCTTGACGATCCGTCGGTCAAGATGCTGGGTGTCGAAGCGGCGGCCATGGCCTCGACAAGGAACACGCCGCGTCGCTGGCGGGCGGACGCCCGGCATCCTCCACGGCAACAAGACCTACCTGCTGCAGGATGAGGACGCCAGATCACCGAAGGCCACTCGATCAGCGCGGGGCTGGACTATCCCGGGATCGGGCCGGAGCATTCCTGGCTCAAGGAGATCGGCCGGGTCGATTACACCAGCGTCACCGATACCGAGGCGCTGGAAGGCTTCCAGCTGCTCTGCCGGACCGAAGGGATCATCCCCGCGCTCGAGCCGAGCCACGCCATCGCCGCCGTCACCAAGCTCGCCCCGACGATGGACAAGGACCAGATCATCCTGGTCAACCTCTGCGGCCGCGGCGACAAGGACATCTTCTCGGTTGCGGAGTACCTGGGGGTGAAGCTTTAGTGGACCGCAACTGGGCGATCCGGGGCGTCCTGCTCACGCTCGCGGCCTGGGGCTGCTGGCAAGGGATGGAATCCGTGCCTGACTATTCGCCGACGTCGACGGCCCTGTTCTATGGCGGCTTTGTGCTGGTCGGCCTTGCCCTCGATGCCCTCTACCGCGCTTACCGGAGTCCGAAATCTTGACCCGCCTCTCCGCTGCCTTCGCCAAGGGCCGCCCCGCCCTCGTCACCTTCGTCACCGGGGGTGATCCGACGCCGGATGCGACGCCAGCGATCCTCAATGCGCTGGTGGCTGGCGGGGCTGACGTGATCGAGCTGGGCATGCCCTTTACCGATCCGATGGCCGATGGCCCGGCGATCCAGAAGGCCAACCTGCGCAGCCTGGGCGCTGGCACCCGCACTGCCGATATCCTGAAAATCGCGGCTGATTTCCGCGCGCGCCATCCCGACGTGCCGCTGGTGCTGATGGGCTATGCCAACCCGATGACGATCCGCGGGCCGGAATGGTTCGCGGACCAGTGCGCCGCTGCCGGCGTCGACGGCGTGATCTGCGTCGACATTCCGCCCGAGGAAGACCCGGAGCTGGGCCCTGCCCTGCGGGCCAAGGGCATTTCGCTAATCCGCCTCGCCACCCCCACCACCGATGATGCGCGACTGCCGGCGGTGCTGGATGGCTCATCGGGCTTCCTCTATTACGTCTCGGTCGCCGGGATCACCGGCATGCAGCAGGCCGCCGTCGGCTCGATTGCCGAGGCGATGGCGCGGATCAAGGCCAAGACTAACTTGCCCGTCGCCGTCGGCTTCGGCGTGCGCACGGCCGAACAGGCAGCCGCCTTTGCCAAGGTGGCGGACGGTGTGGTCGTCGGCTCGGCGCTGGTCGATCTGGTGGGCGAGCATGGCGTGAATGCCGCCGGTCCAGTGCAGGAATTGACTGCGGCATTGGCGGCAGCGGTCCATTCGGCTAGGACCACGCCATGAGCTGGCTCAATCGCGTTCGCAAAGCGCTGCCCTTTCAGGACAAGCGCGACACTCCGGACAACCTCTGGATCAAGTGCCCTTCGTGCAGCGAAATGCTGTTCACCAAGGAGTACGAGGAAAACCTCAATGTCTGCCCGCGCTGCGACCACCATGGCCGCATCGGGGCCGAGGCGCGGTTTGCCCAGCTGCTCGATCCGATCTTCACCGTGCTGCCCGCGCCGAAGGTCAAAGAAGACCCGCTGAAGTTCAAGGATTCGAAGAAGTATCCTGACCGGCTCAAAGCCGCCCGCCTCGCCAATCCCTATCCCGATGCCCTGACCAATGCGCTGGGCACGATCGGCGGGCAAAAGGCCGTGCTGGGCGTGCAGGACTTTGCCTTCATGGGCGGGTCGATGGGCATGGCCGTGGGCGCAGCTTTCGTGGCCGGGGCGGACAAGGCGCTGAAGGAAAAGTGCGCTTACGTGATCTGCACCGCCGCCGGCGGCGCACGGATGCAGGAAGGCATCCTCAGCCTGATGCAGATGCCCAAGTGCACCGTGGCGATCCGCCGCCTGCGCGCGGCCGGCCTGCCCTATATCGTCGTGCTGACCGACCCGACCACGGGCGGCGTTACCGCCAGCTACGCCATGCTGGGCGATGTCCACATTGCCGAGCCGGGCTGCCTGATCGGCTTTGCCGGCCAGCGCGTGATCCAGGATACGATCCGCGAAAAGCTGCCCGAAGGCTTCCAGCGGGCCGAATACCTGCTGGAGCACGGCATGGTCGACATGGTGGTCCACCGCCGTGATCTGAAGGCCCAGCTGGCGCTGCTGCTCGATTACCTGGGTACAAAGGCGGCAGCGTGAGTTTCCCCCTCCTCTTCAGAGGAGGGGCAGCGAGACTTGGCGCGGCGCAGCCGGGCCTAGTCGCAGCGGGGTGGTGCAATGGGCGCCGCGCCTGCTCGCCACCACCCCAACCCCTCCACTGAAGAAGAGGGGGCTTAGATGCGCGATTTCGCCACGTCAGACAGTCCGCGCGTTCAGGCGCAGCTTGCCGGCTAGGCGCATTGTCCGTGCCGGATGGCCGGTTCGGGCTGGAAACGATCCGCGCGCTGCTGGCCCGGCTGGGCGATCCGCACTTGCGCCTGCCGCCGGTGTTTCATGTCGCCGGGACCAACGGAAAAGGCAGCACCTGCGCCTTCCTGCGGGCCATGCTGGAGGCGGAAGGCTACAAGGTCCATGCCACGATCAGCCCGCACCTGGTCCGCTATAACGAGCGGATTCGGCTGGCGGGCAAACTGATCGAGGATGACCGGCTGGCAGACTTGCTGGCCGAAGTCCTCGATCTGGGCGCAGACCTCAACCCCAGCTTCTTCGAAGTGACCATCGCCGCCGCCTTTGCCGAATTTGCCCGGGTGCAGGCCGATGTCTGCGTGATCGAAGTGGGCCTCGGCGGGCGGTTCGATGCGACCAATGCGCTGGAGCAGCCCGCCGTCTGCGGGATCGCCGCGCTGGGGCTGGATCACGAGCGCTTCCTGCTGGCCCCCGAGGATGGCGTGCCGCAGGTGCCGCTGGAGCGGATCGCTTTCGAGAAGGCCGGGATCGCCAAGCCCGGCGTGCCGCTGGTGACGCAGCAGTACGATCTGGGCATGACCAAGGCCGTCCTCGATCAGGCGATGCGCGCCGGGGCCCGCCCGGCCCTGCGCGGGCTGGACTGGTTTGCTGAGGTGGGTGAGCGGGTCGCTTATCGCGACAAGCACGGCGCGCTGGACCTGCCGCTGCCGGCCCTTGCCGGCCCGCATCAGGCCGAAAACGCCGCGCTGGCCGTGGCGATGATCCGCCATCAGAGCTTGGTGGCGGTTTCGGAAAATTCGATCCGGACCGGGCTGGCAGCAGCGAAATGGCCCGCACGCCTGCAACGGCTGAGCGCCGGGCCGCTGATCGGCAGCCGTGAGGTTTGGCTTGATGGTGGACACAACCCATCCGCCGGTACGGCACTGGCGCAGCACTTCACTGGCCAGCGCTTCCATCTGATCATCGGCATGCTGGCGAACAAGGACCCGGCGGCGTTGACCAGCCCGCTCGCCGCCAATGCCGCCTCGATTCAGCCGTACCGGTGCCGACGCACGAATGGCATCCGGCCGAAGCCTTTGGCCCCACAGCTATCGCCTATCCTGACGTTCCAGGCGCCCTCGCCGCCCTGCCCGATGACGGCCTGCCCGTGCTGATCGCCGGCTCGCTCTACCTCGCCGGCGAAGTGCTGCGGCTTAACCGGGAAGTTCCGGATTAAGCCGCGCGGCGCGGGCGGTGCGGGCCCATTCGAGCGCGCATAGCACCACTGCCACCATGCCCAGCGCGGCCGTCAGGTAGAACACCGGGGCATAGCCATAGGCATCGATCCGCGCACCGATCGCCGCCCGGCCAAGCGATCCGACCAGGAAGGTGAGCGAGGCGAGCAAGGAGAACTGCACTGCGGCATGCGATTTCGACGTGATCGACGAGAGGTAAGCCGTAAAAGCTGCGCCAGCGAAACCACCGGCCAGGTTCTCTCCCGTGATCGCCAGCAGCAGTCGTGACAACCGATCATCCGAACCGAAGTTCGCGAACAGCCAATAGAGCCCGCTTGCGTGCCCAAAGCGGTCCAGCCAGAAACCGCCTTGCGCCAGATCGGCATAGAGCAGGTTGCTGGCGGCCGATATGACGGCGGCAAAGAACAGCGCCGCCATCCGCCCGATCAGGGCAAAGGCCAGCGCGCCGAGTGTAATCCCCGCCATCGTCATCCCGACGCCAAAGAACTTGCTGGCAAAGGCCACCTCATCATTGGTGTAGTTCAGTTCCTGGAGGTAGAACGGCAGGGCGAATGGTCCCCAGACGCTGTCGGTCAGGCGGTATGTCAGGATGATCCCGAAGACGAGGATCACCGCCCAGCGCAGCCGCCCGACCAGTTCGCCCAGCGGCTCGATCAGCGCGCGATACGCGTGATCGAGCGGGTTGGGCCTCGCTGTCACAGGCTGGCCATTGACCGACCACCGTCCGCTGCGCTGCCAATGGCCGATAACGCCAGCGATGATGGCCGGCAGGATCACCGTTGCGATCACGATCAGCGGGCCCTGGATCTTGATGAAATCGGTCGAGCTGGGCCGCTGCGCGGGCTCGGCCCCCAGCGAATGGACCATGAACGCAATCACCGTGAACAGCGCCCAGCCCCACAGCGCAGCTACGAGGCCCAGTGCCACGGCCCGCACCCGTGGCGGCAATCCGGCCAGGGCCACTTCATTGTCATCGCGATCGGGAAACGGCGTATCGGGGCCAGCCAGCTGGCGAGCATTGCCACCAGCATGAAGCAACCCATCGCCAGATAGACGGCCGGCCAGCCAATCCGCGCCGCCAGGACCAGGGCCAGCGCCCCGCCCATCAATGTCGCCAGCCGGAACCCCAGCTGGTAGATCGCGGACAGGACATCCAGCGTGGCGACTTCATCGGCCACCTCAACCCGCCAGGCGTCAATGGCAATATCCTGCGTCGCGGCAGCAAAGGCCGCCAGCCCCGCCAGCAGCGAAAACCAGCCAAGCGCCGCATGCGGATCGAGCCGCGAAAGCACGATCAGGACCACGCCAACCAGCGCCTGAATCGGGATCAGCCAGCTGCGCCGCCGCCCCAGCCGCCACAGCCCGGGCAGACGCACCCGGTCCACCACGGGAGACCACAGGAACTTGAAAGCATAGGCCAGACCGATCAGCGAAAAGACGCCCATAGTTTCCAGATTGACCCCGGCTTCACCAAGCCAGGCGTAAAGCGAGCCAAGCAGCAGCACATTGGGCAAACCAGCCGCCATGCCCAGGACCAGCATGACGGCGGTCTTGCGATGGGTAAATGCCGCTGCGACCAGCCTGAATCCCTTGGGAGGGACTTGTTCCGATGCTGCAGCTTGGCTGGCTTCGTTCACTGACACTTGCTCCCCGCTCCAATTCGCGCGAACCTAGCGCGGGAACGGAGGATTGGTAGCCCAGATGGCGTCAGCATCCACAATACCGGGCAGCAGCCCGACCCCCGGCCAGCTCGCCCTGGCGCAGGCGATTGCAGATGGCTGCACCCGGCCCAGCAAGGGCGTCACCCACGTCCCCGCCAGCGTCTATACCGATCCCGCGCACTGGGCGCGCGAGCAGGCCGCGCTGTTTGGCCGGCTGCCGCAGGTGCTCTGCCCTTCGGCGCTGATCCCCGACAACAACATGGCCGTGCCGCATGACGCCACGGGCCGTCCGCTGCTGATTACCCGCGACGGCGATGGCGCGGTCCATGTCTTCATGAACGTCTGCAAGCATCGCGGCACCCGGCTGGTCGAAGGGCAGGACGTGCAATGCGGCAAGCGGCTGACCTGCCCCTATCACGCCTGGACCTATGCCACCGACGGGCGGCTGCTCGCCCTGCCCCGGCCCGATACCTTCCCCGGCCTCGACAAGGCGGGCTACGGCCTCGCCGAACTGCCGAGCTGCGAAGCGGGCGGGCTGATCTGGTTCTCGCCCGTGCCGGACGCCGAATTCGGCGAGGCGATTACGCTCGGCGCCGATTTCGATGCCTTCGCGATGCGCGACCTGCATCTGTTTGCTCGCAAGACCCATGACGTCGCTGCCAACTGGAAGCTGATCATGGATGCCTTCCTGGAGAGCTATCACGTCGCCCGGCTTCACGCGGCGACCATTGGCCCGTTCTTCAAGGACGGCGTGACCAGCGGCGATCAGATCGGCCCCCACCAGCGCAGCTTCGTGGGCCGCGCGGCGGAGATGGAGGGCGTCGACCTGACCGACATGACCGCGCTGCGGCGGCTCGGCACCTTTGCCTATCAGCTCTTCCCCGCCACTGTCGTGATCATGAGCCCGGACTATGTGAACGTCATGGCGCTCTGGCCGCAGGGGCATGACCGCACCCTGGTCGAGGATTTCATGCTGATCCCCGAAGCGCCGCAGAGCGACAAGGCGCGCAATCATTGGGAACGGTCATGGGCCCTGCTTGATGGCGGGGTGTTTGCTGGTGAAGACTTCCGGGCCGCCACGCTGGGCCAGCAAGGCCTGAGTACTGGCGCGGTGCCAGAACTGACGCTCGGCACGCTCGAAGGCGGGATCCGCCGACTGCACGAGATCTGCGCAGAACAGATCGCACTCGCCGAAGGGTGACGCGGCGGCGTTCTGGCGCTAAGGCCGCGCCATGACTGCATCTGACAACCCTCGCAACGGTGATCGCATCGCCAAGATTCTCGCCCGCGCCGGCATTGCCAGCCGCCGCGAGGTGGAGCGAATGATTGCCGATGGCCGGGTCAAGATCGGCGATGAGGTGGTCACCACGCCCAACACCGTGCTGACCAGCCTCAAGGGCGTCAGCGTCGACGGCAAGGCCGTGAAAGCGCCCGATCCGGCCCGCCTGTTCCTGTTCCACAAGCCCGCCGGCCTCATCACGGCCGAGCGCGATCCCGCTGGCCGGCCGACGATCTACACCGCGCTGCGCAACGCCCTGCCCGCCAATGCCGGGCGGGTCATGCCGATCGGCCGGCTCGACTTCAACCAGCCGAGGGCCTGCTGCTGCTGACCAACGATGGCGGCTGAAGCGGACGATGGAGCTGCCCTCCACCGGCCTGCCGCGCACCTACCGCGCCCGCACCTTTGGCGACATCACCCAGGAACAGCTGGAAGAGCTGAGCGAAGGGATCGAGATCGAGGGCGTGCGCTATGGCCCGATCAACGCCAATATGGAGCGCAGCACCGGGCGCAATCAGT
>JACDQK010000095.1 GCA_015657645.1 Novosphingobium sp. | reverse complement strand
CCGCGCGGGTACCGCTATTTCTGGTTTGGTCTCGATGGGATAGAACATACCCCCGGTCATGCGACCGATCTTGAGGCAATCCAGGATGGCTTTGTGGCGGTAACCCCCTTGCAGCTTGATCTGACCCACGAGGCTTCGCTGGCCGAGCTGGCGGGACGCTTCGCCTGATGGTGCGGGCCGGTCTTGCACTGGCCCTGGCGGTGTTCACCGCCGCTCCGCTGCTGGCTGACGACGATCCCAAGTCCGCGACCGAATATGTCGTCAAATCCGGCGAGACGCTGGGCGGAATCGCCAACCGCGTCGAAGTGCCGCGGGTGCTGATCATCGAGGCGAACGGCCTGAAGGCCCCCTACACCGTCCGCGCCGGGCAGAAGCTGGTGATCCCGCGCCGCCGCACCCACACGGTCCAGGAGGACGAAACCGGCCTCGGCATCGCGCTCGACTATGGGGTTGCCTGGTCAGCCATCGCGGCTGCCAACGGGATCGACCCGAAAAAGCCGGTCAAGGCCGGGCAGAAGCTGGTGATCCCGACCATCACCAAGGCCCCGCCACCGCCCGAGCTGGCGGCCAGCCCGGCGCCGAGCGCCTCACCCAAAATGGCGCCCGATCCCGGCCCGGCCCCCGGCGCGCCGAAAACCCTGGCTCAGCCGCCCGCCAGGTTCGCCTGGCCGGTCAAGGGCGCGATCCGCCGCGCCTTCGTGGCGCGCGGCGGCGAGAAGGCCTTCCACGACGGGATCGATATCAAGGCCGACAAGGGCACTGCCGCCCGCGCTGCTGCCGCTGGCACCGTGATCTATGCCGCGCAAGGGCCCAAGGAATACGGCCTGACCGTGATCGTGCATCACGGCGGGCGCTGGACCACGACCTATTCCTTCCTCGACAGGATCACCGTCAAGGACGGTGACAAGGTCAAGGCCGGCGAACGCGTCGGGCTGGTCGGCGAAACGGGGCTCGCCACCGAGCCCCAGCTCCATTTCGAAGTGCGGCGCAACCGGGTCGCGCTGGACCCGGTCAAGTACCTGCCGAAGGACGATTAAATCGGCCGGAAAGTAACCCGTAGCCCGTCCTTGGGCTGCGGGATCGGCCAGGGCTGCCACTTGGGCGCATAGCCCGGCTCGATCTCGATCTGATAACGCGTCAGCATCTGGGCCATCAGGATCTTGATCTGCATATAGGCGAAGTGCAGGCCAAGGCACATGTGGGCCCCGCCGCCGAACGGCACCCAGGCGTACTTGTGGCGCTTGGCGACCTGCTCGGGCGTAAAGCGCAGCGGATCGAACTTTTCCGGCTCTGGCCAGTATGCCTCAAGCTTGTGGACCGAAGCGGCGCTGATGCCGACCTGGGTCCCGGCGGGAATACGGTAGCCACCAAATTCGAATTCACGCAGCGCGCGGCGCGGGGTTGACGGGACCGGCGGGATCAGGCGCAAAGCCTCCTTGAACGCCATCTCGGTCAGTTCGAATTTGCCGAGATCGTCATAGCGGACCGGGCGGCCCGGTCCGCCGGTGATGGCCAGGGCCTCGGCCCGCAGCCGCTCTTGCCATTCCGGGTTCTTGGCCAGCAGCCAGACCAGCGAACTGGCCGAACTGGTGATCGTGTCATGCGCGGCCATCATCAGGAAGCTCATGTGATCGACCACCTCGTCGACCGGCATCAGCGAGCCATCCTCATGCGTGGCCGTGGCGAACTGGCTGAACATGTCCTGCCCGCCGCCTTCGGCGCGGCGGCGGTGGACTTCGCGGGTGAAGTACTCGACCAGGAACTTCCGCCCGGCCACGCCGCGGCCCATCTTGGTGAAGGGCAAGGGCTTGCGGACCACACCGACCGCGGCCTGGACCATGTCGACAAAGGCTTTGTTGATCCGGTCAGCCTCAGGCCCCCAGGGCAGGCCCAGGAAACTGTCCGCCGCCAGATCAAGCGTCAGTTCCTTGATCGCCGGATAGAACAGCATCTGCCGGCCCGACCAGGTGGCGACCCGCTCAGCAATGCCGCGATCGAGCGCGCCGGCATAGTGGCGCATCGGCTCAGGCTTGAAGGCGATCGACAGGGCGCGGCGATCGGCGCGGTGGTGATCGAAATCGAGCAGCATCAGCCGCGCGGGAACAGTTGGTCGAGGATCGAGCCCCAGCCCTGCTCGGACGAGAAGATCTTCTCGCGATCGAACAGCACCAGTTCGTTGGCTTCCGGCCCAATCAAGGCCACGCTGCGCGAGCCGAAGCTGTTCATCCGGAAGACCTGGCCATAGGTTTCGCGCATCCGGCGGTTGAACCCGATCGGTCGGCCAGCTGCTTGAACGTGGTGCCGACTACCGGCCAGCCGTCATCGCCCGGGATATGATCGAGCGAATTGGCCGGCTGGCGCTGCGACCAGTGGGTATAACGGGGTTCATCGGCGGCGATGCTGGCCATGGGGGATCCTTTTGGCGTTACTGACAGCGATGTAACTTAATCGAACGATTAAATCCATCCCCCAAGCTCGCGCCGCACCAGCGCCTCGAGCATGGCCATCCCCGGATGCGACGTATTAAGGCAATCTAACGCCGCAAATTCAAGCCCCCCGGCTTCCTCGAATACTTCACGGCCGCGGATCGCCAGCTCTTCGCGCGTTTCCAGGCAGTCCGCCGAAAAGCCGGCGCGGCGATGGCAAGGCGCTGGACTCCGCTCTGGGCGAGCGCGGTCAAGGTCTCCTCGGTATAGGGCTCAAGCCATTTGGCCCGGCCAAAGCGCGACTGGAAGCTGGTCTCCACCTTCAGGCCGGGGAAGTCCGCCGCCAGCGCCTCGCCCACCAGCCGCGCGGTCTTGCGGCATTGGCAGTGATAGGGATCGCCCAGGTGCAGCGTCCGTTCCGGCATGCCGTGGAACGACAGCAGCAGCACCTGCGGCACGAAGGGCAGCGCGCGGAGCTGGCGGGCCAGGTCATCGCGCAGCGCCGCCACGTGCAACGGATCGTCGTAGTAAGGCGGCAGGGTGCGCGTGCTGGGCTGCCACCGCATCGCCGCCAGTTGCCGGCCCAGCTCATCGATCACAGTGGCGGTCGTGGCTGCCGAATATTGCGGATAGAGCGGCGCGACCAGGATCCGCTCGCAGCCGGCGGCCTTCATCTCCGCCAGCACCGAGCCCATGGCCGGATTGCCATAGCGCATGGCCCAGCGGACCATGATCCCATCGCCCAGCTGCGATTGCAGCGCTTCGGCCTGGGCCTTGGTGATCGAAGCGAGTGGCGAACCGTCCGGACCCCAGACCTGAGCATAGGCATGGGCCGATTTTTTCGGCCGGACGTTGAGGATCACGCCGTTGAGGATCGGCCACCAAACTAGCTTGGGGATCTCGATGACGCGCGGATCGGAGAGGAATTCCTTGAGGTAGCGGCGCACCGCCTTGGGTGTCGGCGCGTCGGGGGTGCCGAGGTTGACCAGCAGGACGCCGACGCGGGGGGGCGATGACAGGCGGGTGGCCGGCAGGCAGGTTCATCCAAGTTCCCCGGTAAGCGGCAAGGAGTGCATGCGGGTGTTCCCCGCGGAAAAGAGCGCATTGGCAATCGCCGGCGCCGCCACGGCCACACCCAGCTCGCCCGGATCGAACGGCGGCGCATCGGCTTCCATGAACTCGACCTCGATCTCCGGGCAATCGTTCAGCAGCGGCAAGCCAAGCTGCCCAAGCCGGCTCGAAAGCGGCAGGCCATCAGCATAGGTCGTGGTCTGTCCGCGGGCCAGGCCCAGCCCGAACAGCAGCCCGCCCTCGACCTGCTGGCGGGCGATGTCGAGGTTTATGATGCGGCCGATGTCGAGCACGGCGGTCAGCTTGTCGACGCGGATCCCGCGCTCGTCGCGGCGGGCCGAGGCGACCAGCGCGATCCGGCCCTCGCGGTCATTCATGGTCATGCGGTGACAGGCTAGACCCTGGCCCGAACCGCCGCGCCCGCCGCTCCATTCAGCCAGCGTCGCGGCGCGCTGGAGGCAGGTGGCGAGGCGGATGTCCTGCCCCAGCATGGCCATCCGGTAAGACAGCCCCTCGCGGCCCGAGCGGGCGGCGAGCTCGTCCACAAAAGTCTCGATCAGGAAACAGCCCAGCGCCGCCGCATTGCCGCGCAACCGCCCGGTCGAAAGCGGCAGCGCAGTGGGCACATGCTCCACCACCAGATGCGGGATCGTGTAAGGCGGAATGCAGCCCGCCAGGCCAAGCGGATCGGCGCGTTCCTGCGCGGCGCGGGCCGCCAGCGGATCGGCGCCATCGAACAACCGCGCGCCGAATTCGGGCGTCGTGCCGGGCATGGCGACGCGCACCTTGAGCCCAGCGAGCGAACCATCGGGCGCAGTGCGCGCCGCCAGGGCCGCCTGGGCCGGAGCACGCGGCAGATCGCGCACGGCTTCCTGCCAGCGCGACCAGGTCAGTTGCACCGGCTTGCCGACTTCGCGGGCGATGATCGCGGCTTCGACCGCATGGGGCGTGTCGAGCCGGGCATCGAAGCTGCCACCAGCCGGGGCGGGATAAAGCACGACCTCATCGAGCGAACGCCCGAGCGCGGCGGCGACAGCCTTGCGGGTGGCCTGCGGGGCCTGGCTGGCGACCCACAGCTCGACCTTGTCATTGCTGACCCGCGCGGTGGCGCTGGCGGTTTCGAGCGGAGCATGCAGCGCAGGCGCGATCCGGTAGAGCCGGGCATAATCAAACGGCGCGTGCAGCATGTCGGCATCGCCGGCCTCGGCAATTGTTGCAGCATCGCCGCTGCGCAGCGCTTCGCCGAGCAGCCGCTCGATCGCGCCGCTATCCGGTTTTGCTGCGCAGCAAAATTGGGCGCGATCAGGGTCAGCGCGCGCTCGGCCGACCACCAGTCACGCGCCACGGCAGCCAGCCAATCCGGGCCTTCGACCAGCCGCAGCATGCCTTTTACGGGTGCAGCATTTTTCGCAGCATAAGTGCCCAGCTTGCCCTCACCTTGCGGGGCGTGACGGATCGCTGCGAAGACCATGTCCGGCAAGCGCACGTCGCCCGCAAAGGGATAGCCGCCATCGACCTTGGCCGGCAGATCGAGCCGCGGAAAAGCGGGACGGGCGCCGTCGGGCTGATCGACTGCCCGCTCGGATACCGGGGCCGGGCGCAGCACGGGCGGATCGGGCGGATCGAACGCGATCGCTTCATCGACCAGTTCGGCAAAGCTGGCCTTCTGCTGGCCGTGGGTGATGAAGCCGGCCTTGGCCTCGCATTCTTCCCAGGCAATGTCCCAGCGTTCGGCGGCGGCCATCGACAGCATGGCGCGGGCCGCAGCGGCGGCAGCGCGAGCGGCAGCTTCGTGGGCGGCCAGGCTGGTGCCCTCTGCCGTCACCATGAAGGCCTCGCGCTCACCAAAGCGCTTGGCCAGAGTGCTGTCGGCCCCGGCGGCGAGATCGGGCGCAAGCGGCATCCACAGGCTGCGCCAGTGCGCCGCCAGCGGCGCATTGGCATAGGCCCCGCTGACCGGGGCCGGCTCGACCGCGATCTGTCGCCAGTCCGCGCCGAGTTCCGCCGCAACAATCTGCGGTAGCAGCGTGGTAATCCCCTGCCCCATTTCCAGATCGGGCACGGCGACGGTGACCACGCCATCCTGGCCGATCCGCAGCCAGGCATTGAACACCTGCTCGCCCTCGCCCGCGGCCAGCGGCGCATCGAACCGGCGCGGCAGCAGCGCCCAGACGACCAGCAGGCCGCCGGCTGCCCCGGCTCCGATCAGAATGCCCCGCCGCGAGACCTGCATCAGCTGTTGTCCAGCCAGGTCGCGACGCGGCGGGCGAGCGCCAGGAAGGCTTCGGCCTGCGGGCCTTCGCCGGCAGCGGGCGGCACGCCGGCGTCGCTCGCCTGGCGAATCGTCAGGTCGAGCGGGATCCGCCCGAGGAAGGCATGGCCCAGCCGCGCGGCTTCCGCTTCGGCCCCGCCGCTGCCGAAGGGATCGGAGCTCTCACCGCAATGCGGGCAGACATAGCCGGCCATGTTCTCGACCAGGCCGATCACCGGCACCTGGCCCACTTCGAACAGCTGCATGGCCCGGGTCGCATCGATCAGCGCCAGGTCCTGCGGGGTCGAGACGATCACCGCCCCGGCCGGCTTGTGGCGCTGCAACATGGTCAGTTGGACGTCACCAGTGCCCGGCGGCAGATCGACCACCAGGATTTCCGCCGCGCCCCAGTCGGCATCGACCAGCTGACCCAGGGCGTTGCCCGCCATCGGCCCGCGCCAGGCAATCGCCTTGCCCGGTTCGATCAGGTTGCCCATCGAAAGGACGCCGATACCGAACTCGCTCTGCACCGGGATCAGCTGCTTTTCACGCGCATCGGGGCGCTTGCCCTCGGTCCCCAAGAGGCGCGGCTGCGAGGGGCCATAGATATCGGCATCGACCAGCCCGACCTTGCGCCCGAGCCGCGCCAGCGCGACCGCGAGATTGGCCGAAACGGTCGACTTGCCGACCCCGCCCTTGCCAGAGCCGACCGCGATGATCCGGCGCCGGG
>JACDQK010000094.1 GCA_015657645.1 Novosphingobium sp. | reverse complement strand
GGCGCTGGGCATTGCCATCGGGCATGTTCTCAACCAGCCCGCAGATGCCGACGACATTGGCCTTGGCCTTGCGCTTGGCCAGCGCCAGCATGGTCCCGGCGACGGCCCCGGCCCCGCCCATGTCCCACTTCATGTCTTCCATGCCGGCCGCGGCTTGAGGCTGATCCCGCCGGTGTCAAAGGTCACGCCCTTGCCAACGAAGGCGGTCGGCTTGCCGCCCGCCGGGCCGCCGTTCCATTCCATCACCAGCAGCTTGGGCTCACGCACCGAACCCTGCGCGACGCCGAGCAGCGCGCCCATGCCAAGCGCAGCCATCTCGTCACGATCGAGTACGCGGATCTTCACGCCGGTACCGTCCAGCCGCTTGTGCGCGCGCTCAACGAAAGTGGCGGGGGTAGATCACGTTGGCCGGTTCGGTCACCAGCTCGCGGGTAAATTCGACGCCTTCGGCCAGCGCCGCCTCGATTGTCCAGGCCGCTTCGGTGCCGGTCGGGGCACTGGCGACGCGCAAGGTCTTGAGGCTGGGCTTGTGATCGTCGGCCAGCTTGGTGCGGTAAATGTCATAGCGCCAGGCCCGCAGCCGCGCGCCGAGCAGGACGGCGGCAACATCGGCGCCCGACAGCTTGGTGCCGGTGAGATCGAGCGTCAGGGTGCTTTCGCCCGAGGTCAGGAACTTGGCGGTCAACGCGGCCCCGGCGCGTTCCAGCGCAGCGCTGCGGTCCTTGGCCTTGGGATCGCCAGCCCCGGCCAGGGCCAGGCGGACGATCGCGCCATCGCGAGCCACGAAGCCGTCATGGGCCTGGCCCGCTTTGCCGGTAAAGCGGGCGGCGCGGGCGCTTTCGGCCAGCACCGGATCGAGATCGGCCGGCAGGGCATCCTGATCGATAATGCGGGCGACGGGCGAGACAGAGGCGGCGAGCGGGCCAGCGACGAATTCGATCTGCATGATTGCTCCGGGAAAACTGGACTTGCGGCGAGACGGTACCCGTAGCCGGACGACCTTGGTTAGCGTGGATTGCAGTTAGGCGCGGGCGGTGCGATAGGCAAGCCATGCATCTCCCCGAGCGGCTGCGGTCGCCCTGCCCCCTTTGCGCGCCTCGCGGCTGGAAATCCGGCGCGTTTGCGCTCGCCCTGCTGACCATGGCGAGCGCCGCCCAGGCGCAGGAAACCCCCGCTGCGCCGCCCGCCACTGAGAGCGAGGCCGAAGCACCGGTCGGCTTTGAAGCCGATGGCCTGAGCTATGACGACGCCTCCGACAGCGTAACCGCTTTCGGCAATGTCGTGATGCGGCGCGGCAACCAGTCGGTCCGGGCCGACAAGGTGGTGTGGAACCGCAAGACCGGTGAGGTCGAGGCGAGCGGCTCGATCCGCCTGGTCGATGCCGATGGCAACCAGCTGTTCGCCGATTCGCTGATGCTGGATGACGAGCTGCGCGCCGGGGCCATGCAGAACATGCTGCTGGCGCTGCGCGAAGGCGGCCGATTGGCCGCCGCCAATGGCAGCCGCGCGCCCGATGGCACCGTGGTCCTCTCCAACGCGGTCTATTCGGCCTGCGCGGTTGAGGACAGCGCCGGCTGCTCGGTCACTCCGAGCTGGCGGATCACCGCCGAACGGGTCACTTATGACGACACGAAAAAGCTGATCCGCTTCAAGGGCGCCCGGCTTGAGCTGTTTGGTGCCCGCCTGCTGCCGCTGCCCGGTCTGGTCCTGACCAGCGACGGCCGGCCGATCTCGGGCCTGCTGATCCCGGACGTTCGGCTCTCGGCCTCGAACGGAGTCGAGTTTTCGCAGACCTACTACAAGCGGCTCGGCAACAACCGCGATGTGGCGATCACTGGCTATGTCTATACCGAGGCGCTGCCGATGATCTCTGGCCAGTACCGCCAGCTGACCAGCAAGGGCGCCTACCAGATCACCGGCTATGCCACGCGAAGCTCGCGCATTCCGATCGGCGGCGCGCCGGTTGGCAGCCAGCGCGATTTCCGCGGCTATCTGGCCGGCAACGGCAAGTTCCAGCTTTCGCCCAACTGGTCGATCATGGCCTCGGGCCGGATCGCATCGGACCGCACCTTCCTGCGCCGCTATGACATCAGCCGCGATGATCGGCTGCGCTCGGTCGTCGAGGCGGAGCGGATCGATCCGAATTCCTACCTCTCGATCGCCGGCTGGGCGACCCAGACGCTGCGGGTCGGCGATGCTCAGGGCCAGGTGCCGATTGCCCTGCCGGTGATCGACTATCGCCGCCGCCTGGCCGATCCGGTGCTGGGTGGGAAGATTGAATTCCAGGCCAATTCGCTGGCGATCACGCGTACCAAGGGCCAGGACACTCAGCGCGCCTTCGCTCAGGCCCGCTGGGATTTGCGGCGGATCACCGGGATGGGCCAGGAGGTGAGCTTCACCACCCTGGTGCGCGGCGATGTCTACAATTCGGATGAGAACAACCTGACCGCAACCGCAGTCTATCGCGGCAATCCCGGCTGGCAGACCCGCGGCCTGGCCACGGCGGCGATGGACGTGAAGTGGCCGCTGCTGGGTGAATTCCTCGGCGGCACGCAAGTACTGACCCCGCGCTTCCAGGTGGTCGCCAGCCCGAACCTGCGCAACCTGGCGATCCCGAACGAGGATGCCCGCGCGATCGATCTGGAAGATTCGAACCTCTTCGCGCTCAACCGCTTCCCCGGCTACGACCGGATCGAGGACGGTGTGCGCTTTACCTATGGTTTCGACTGGCAATGGGAACGGCCGGGCTGGCGCGTTTCGACCACGATGGGCCAGTCATATCGCCTGACCAGCAAGCCGACCCTGCTGCCCGACGGCACCGGCCTGTCGAGCCGCAGCTCCGACATCGTCGGGCGGACCGAAATCCGCTACAAGGATTTTGTCCGGTTCACGCACCGCTTCCGGCTCGACAAGGACAATTTCGCGATCCGCCGGAACGAGATCGACGCCGCGATCGGCAACGAGCGGACCTATGCCGAAATTGGCTACCTGCGGCTCAACCGCAACATTTCGGCGATTGCCGAGGACCTCAAGGACCGGGAGGAGCTGCGCGTGGCCGGCCGGGTCGCCTTTGCCCGCTACTGGTCGCTGTTCGGCTCGGGCGTGTTCAACCTGACTGGCAAGAACGAGGACCCGACGCTGACCACTGACGGGTTCCAGGCCCTGCGCACCCGATTGGGCGTGGCCTATCAGGACGACTGTCTTGAACTCGCGCTCACCTGGCGGCGCGATTTCGTGGCGACGGGCGACGCCCGGCGCGGCAACACCTTCCAGGTGAGCATAGCCGTGCGTAACCTTGGGTTCCGGTGATCGCGACATTTGCGAGGGCGATGCAAACGCGCTATCCGGCCCGGCAGTGGTGGTGGCCTGATCAGCTTGGGTTAAGCCAGCCGGCGCCAATGGCTCCGGCAAGTCCGGTCGGAAAACCCTTTCCGTGCCGTAATGGGGATTGAATTGACGGTGACTCCTATTTCCATTTCGCGCCGCCCGCTTTGCTATACGCTGGCCATTGCCGCGCTGGTCCTGGCCGGCGGAGCCGTGGCGCAGAATGCCCCGACCACGGGCGGCGGCTTCTCGCTGCCCGAAAACCCGAACTTCTTCGTCAAGAACGATCCGAACTACCGCAAGGCCACCGTGGTGGTGAACGGTGAGATCATCACTGGCACCGACATCGATCAGCGCGTCGCGCTGCTGGTCGCGGCCAGCGGCGGCAAGATCGACGATGAAGAGCTCAAGCGGCTCAAGCTGCAGGTGCTGCGCAACCTGATGGACGAAACGCTTCAGATCCAGGAAGCCGCCGCCCAGAAGATCGAGGTTGAGCAGGACGAGATCGACCAGACCTATGCGCGGATCGCTGGCCAGAACTTTGGTCAGGACCCCAAGGCGATGGAAGCCTACCTGACCCGGATCGGCTCTGCGCCGGCTTCGCTCAAGCGCCAGATTCGCGGCGAACTGTCGTGGCAGCGCCTGCTGCGCCGCAACGTCCAGCCCTTCGTCAACGTCTCGGACGATGAAGTGCGCGAAGTGCTGAAGCGGATGCAGGATGCCAAGGGCACCGAGGAATACCGCGTCGGCGAAATCTTCCTCTCCGCAACGGCCGAAAACCGCGAAGCCGTGCTGGCCAATGCCACCCGCATTGTCGAGCAGCTTCGCCAGGGCGGCAGCTTTGTCGGCTATGCCCGCCAGTTCTCCGAAGCCTCAACCGCCTCGGTCGGCGGCGATCTCGGCTGGGTCCGGCTCGGCCAGCTCCCGGCCGAACTCGGCACCGCGCTGCAAGGCCTGCAGACCGGCCAGCTCGCCGGCCCGATCGAGATTCGCGGCGGTTTTTCGATCGTCGCCCTGATCGACAAGCGCCAGGTCCTCACCGCCGATCCGCGCGATGCATTGCTCAGCCTCAAGCAGCTCTCGATCAGCTTCGCGCCGGGCACAACCGAGGCCCAGGCCACCGCCAAGGCCAAGAGCTTTGCCGAAGCGGTCCAGGCTGCGCGCGGCTGCGGCACGGTCGACGCGATCGCGCAGGCGCAGGGCGCCGAAGTGGTGACCAACGACCAGATCAAGGCGCGCGACCTGCCCCGGGCCGCTCCAGAACCTGGTGCTCGGCATGACGCTGGGTGAAGTGACGCCGCCGTTCGGCTCGATCCAGGACGGTGTGCGCGTGCTGATGCTGTGCGGCCGCGACGATCCGAAGGATGCGACCGCGCCGGACTTTGAGCAGGTCCAGGGCCAGATCGAGGACGAGCGCGTCAACAAGCGCGCCCAGGCTTACCTGCGCGACCTGCGGCGCGACGCCGTGATCGATTACGACTGATCGGAGCGTGAGCGAGGGGCCACTCGTCGTATCGCTGGGCGATCCGGCGGGGGTCGGTCCCGAGCTGATCGTGGCTGCCTGGGCGGCGCGCGAAGCCGAACTGCTCCCGCCCTTCGTGGTCGCCGGCGGCGCTGCGATCCTTGCTGCCGCGGCTGAGACGCGCCGACTGTCGGTGCCGATACGCGA
The DNA here is from genome assembly GCA_015657645.1 of Novosphingobium sp. Classification (GTDB taxonomy): domain Bacteria; phylum Pseudomonadota; class Alphaproteobacteria; order Sphingomonadales; family Sphingomonadaceae; genus Novosphingobium. The sequence continues at coordinate 90 of JACDQK010000094.1, read as the reverse complement.
GGTGTTCCATCCCGCCGAAGCGCTCGAATGCTTCGACTTCATGCTGCCGGTCCTGGCCGGCGCCGATGGCGACTATCGCCCTGGCGCGCC
>JACDQK010000093.1 GCA_015657645.1 Novosphingobium sp. | reverse complement strand
TTTTTGGATCAGATCAGACCGCGGTCTCGCAGGTCTTCGGCCAGCAGGTCGGCCGAAGTGAAGTGGTGCGCGTGCCAGCCGCAGTCGCGGGCCGAGATCACGTTGGGGAGGCTGTCATCGATGAGCAGCATGGTGCCCGGATCGCGGCCAAAGCGCCGGGCGGCCAGCGCGTAGATCGCCGGGTCGGGCTTGATCAGTTGCTCAACCCCTGAAACCACGATGTCACGGAAGCGATCGAGCAATGGAAAGCTGGGCCGAAAGCCCTGCCAGGTATCCGCACCGAAATTGGTGATCGCATAGAGCGGCATGCCGCTGGCGTGGAGTTGCTCGACCAGTTCGGCGCTGCCTGGCACGGGGCCGGGGATCGTATCGTTGAACCGCGCGGCATAGGCCTCGATCACCGCGGCATAGCGCGGGAACTCGGCGCTGCGTTCGGCCACCATCTCTGCGATCGGTCGTCCGGCGTCGTGCTGGCCGTGCCAGGCCTCGGTCACCACATTGCGGTAGACCCATTCGACTTCGGCTTCGTCATCCAGCAGCTGGCGGAACAGCACGCGCATGTCCCATTGCACCAGGACCCGGCCGATATCGAACACCACGGCTTCGATTCGCTGGTTCATGCATCCATTCCCGAACGTCAAAACGGTTTCGGCCCGCACCCCTGGACGGAGGCGGGCCGAACAGACTTCAGCGCAGGGCGATCACCCTGCCACGCAGAGCTTAGCCCTGGCGCGCCTTGAAGCGGCGGTTGGTCTTGTTGATCACATAGGTCCGGCCACGGCGGCGGATCACGCGGTTGTCCCGGTGGCGGTCCTTGAGCGACTTGAGGCTGTTGCGAATCTTCATGATGTCCTCGGGTGCGGCTGGGCCGCTGAAAACTGAAGCCGGGCCGTTACGGACGAGTCACGGCAAAGTCAACCTTCGCTGCGGAGCTCGGACAGTTTTCGCTCCCAGGCGAGCGCATGTTCGACGATCGTATCGAGATCGGCGTACTTCGGTACCCACGGCAGGGTCGCCTTGATCCGGGTATTGTCCGAAATCAGCGAATCGGGATCGCCGGCCCGGCGCGGGGAGAGGACGCGCTCGATCTGGCGGTTGGTTACCCGGTCAACCGCGTCGAGCACTTCGAGCACCGAGTAGCCCTGGCCATAGCCGCAGTTCATCGTCAGTGAGTGCGCCGGGTCTGCGATAAGCGCCTCAAGCGCTAGGACATGCGCATTGGCAAGGTCCGCGACGTGAATATAGTCCCGCACGCCGGTGCCATCGGGCGTGGCAAAGTCGGTGCCGAACACCTCGACCCGCTCGCGTTTGCCCAGCGCCGCCTCGACCGCAACCTTGATCAGGTGCGTCGCCCCGGCGGTCGATTGCCCGGTGCGGGCCAGCGGATCGGCTCCGGCAACGTTGAAGTAACGCAGCGCGCAGAAGTTCAGCGGATGGGCCCTGGCGACATCGCCCAGCATGATCTCCGTCATCAGCTTTGACATGCCATAGGGATTGATCGGCAGCTTCGGGCTGTCCTCGTGCACCGGCGAGACTTCGGGCAGTCCATAGGTCGCGGCGGTGGAGCTGAAGATGAAGTGCGGCACTCCGGCCGTCACTGCCGCCTCGATCAGCGCGCGGCTCTTGGCGGTGTTGTTCGAATAGTACTTCAGCGGGTTCTCGACCGATTCGGGGACAATGATCGACCCGGCGAAATGCATCACGGCTTTGATGCCCTGCTCTGCGAAGATCCGCGCGAGCAGATCGGCGTCAGCAATGTCACCTTCGTACAGCGGCACGCCATCAGGCACGGCAAAGCGGAAGCCGGTGGTCAGGTTGTCGATCACGGAAACCGGCCAGCCGGCATCCTTGAGCGCGAGGACGGCATGGCTGCCGATATAACCGGCACCGCCGGTGACGAGGACGGGGAGTTTCTGCGACATCGCTGCCTCGCTAGCACGCTGCGAAGGAAAAATGGTTAACGGCCGTGAAAGCCTTGCCTCGGCATGGGACAGCGGTGCATCATTGGGCAAAAGGATCCCATCATGATCAAGCCATTGTCTGCCTTGTCCTTTGTTGCCGCATTGACGCTGGCCGGCTGCGTCGCGCCAACCGGCCCGGTCGAGGTGACCCGGTTCCACGCGCCGGATATCTCGACCCTGGGCAAGGGTACGATCACGGTCGAGCCGGCACCGGGGCACGATGGTTCCTCGCTGGAATGGAAAGCCTACCAGGCGGCGGTTGAGCGGCAGCTGGGGCTGCTGGGCTATTCGGCGCTCCCGGCGGGCACGGCCAGCAGCCAGGTCGCGCAGCTGCGCCTGTCGCGCGAAAGCTTCCAGCCTGAACGCTCGGGCAGCCCGGTCAGCGTCGGGGTGGGCGGATCGACCGGCTCCTATGGTTCCGGCCTCGGCGTGGGCATCGGCATCAACCTCTCGCCGCGCCCGTCAGAGCAGGTTCGCACCGATCTGGGCGTGATCATCCGCGACCGGGCCAGCGGCGCGGCGCTGTGGGAAGGGCGGGCCAATTTCACGGTCCGCACCGGCTCGCCGCTCGCCGCAACATCGCTGGGTGCGGCAAAGATGGCGGAAGCCTTGTTCAAGGGCTTCCCCGGACAATCGGGTGAGACTATCGCGGTCAAATGACCGCATCCGACATCCAGATCGACGCCGCCTTTGACAGCGGCAACATTGAAGTCCTCGCTATCGCTGGCGCCGCCGCGCGGCTGGCGATCCGCAAGGATACCAATTCGGACTTCTTCCAGTGGTTCCACTTCCGCGTCGGCGATGCCGGCGGACGGGCGCTGGAGTTGAAGCTCACCGGCCTCAATGCCTCGGCCTATCCGGGCGGCTGGCCTGGCTATAACGCCGCCGTCAGCGAAGACCGCGAATACTGGGGCCGCGCTGCCAGCAGCTATGACCCGGATGAGGACGGCGGCACGCTGACGATCCGCTATCAGCCGGCCGGCGACCTGGCCTGGTTCGCCTATTTCGCGCCCTATTCATGGGAGCGGCATCAGGACCTGATTGCCAGTACTGCGCTGGCCGATGGCGCCTCGCACCGCGTGCTGGGCCGCAGCCATGATGGCCGCAGCATCGATTGCCTCGATTTCGGGACCGGGCCGAAGCAGGTCTGGCTCTATGCCCGCCAGCATCCGGGCGAATCGATGGCCGAATGGTGGATGGAAGGCGCGCTCGATTGCCTGACCGACCCGGCCGATCCGGTCGGCCGCGCGCTGCGCCAGCGCTGCACCTTCCATGTCGTCCCCAATGCCAACCCCGATGGCTCGGTACGCGGCAACCTGCGGACCAATTCGCTGGGTGTGAACCTCAACCGCGAGTGGAACAATCCGACGCCTGAGCAATCGCCCGAGGTCCTCGCGATCCGCAACGCGATGGACGCAACCGGCGTCGACTTTGCGATGGACGTGCATGGCGACGAGGCGATCCCTGCCGTGTTCCTGGCCGGGTTCGAAGGCATCCCTTCGGCCAATCCGGCCCAGCAGGGCGGGTTTGACCGCTTCAAGGCGATCCTTGACCGCCGCACGCCCGATTTCCAGACCCGGCTCGGCTACCCGGTTTCGGGCCCGGGCCGGGCCAACCTCTCGATGAGCACCAACCAGCTGGCCGAACGCTTCGGTGCGGTTTCGATGACGCTGGAAATGCCGTTCAAGGACAACGCCGATCTGCCCGATCCGGCGCAGGCTTGGTCGCCTGAACGCTCGGCCCAGCTTGGCCGGGACTGCATGGCGGGGTTGCTGGAGTGGCTTGACGCTTAGCCGAGGTTGGCCGGGCCAAAGGCGTGCGGCAGCAGGGCTGAGAGCCTGAGTTCCAGCACTTCATCCTCGCCTGCGCACCAGATCACCGGGTCGGTTTCGCCCAGCTGGGCCAGTTCGTTGAGCACCTGGCGGCAGCGGCCGCAGGGGGTGACGGTCGGCCCCGGCTGGCCGTGCATCCCGCCGATTACCGCAACGGCTTCCAGTCCGCCGCGCCGGCCTTCGTTCATCGCCTTGGCGACGGCATTGGTTTCCGCGCAGAGCGCCAGGCCATAGCTCGCGTTCTCGGCATTGGCGCCGGTCACCACCGAGCCATCGGCAAAGCCCAGGGCCGCGCCGACATGGAAGTTCGAATAGGGCGCATAGGCCTGGGTCTGGGCAGCCTTGGCGGCGGCGATCAGGGTGTCGCGGTCGTGGGTCATGGCGGGGCTATAGCCCGGTCAGGGCTGCACCACCACCCAGCGCACCCCGCCGTCCAGCGCGGGGACCGAGAGCCGGTCGTTCGCCGTCCACAGCGCCCAGGGCCGGCGGCATAGTCGGGCTGAAAGCGCAGCTGTTCCAGCCAGACATTGCGATCGACCCGCGCGGCGATCTGGTAGCGCCGCTCGAATCTGCGCGAAATCTTGAGGATCGCGGCCTTGCCGGTGTGCGTCTCGATCTGGTTGAGGAAAGTGGTGAGCTCGCTCTCCACCGCCGCGTCGCTGACCTTGATCGGGCAATCATCGGCCAGTTGGTCCAGCCAGACGGCGGCCGGCAGCATGGCGCTGTCACGGGGGACGACGGTGACGAAATTGGCGGCCTGCTTGTCAGCCGGCTGGCACGGATCATAGCGGTGAACCGCGCCCCATTGCAGCCCGGCGGCCTTGGCGCCTTCGTGGTTTTCGACGAATTCGGGATCGCGGGCAAAGGCGCTGGCCGAGGCATCGAGATAGGCGAAATCGGCACCGATCGCCTTCAGCGCGGTCCAGTCAACCGGCCCATCCTCGCCGCCCACTTCGATGCCCTGGACCGGGAATTCGGCGCGCGGCGGGGTCCAGCCGGCCAGATGCCACCAGGCCCAGCCGCCGCCGGCCAGCAAGACAAGCAGCAACATGCCGATCAGGCGCAGCCGCAGCCGGCTGTTCTTCTTCCTTGCCATGTGACCCGCCGACCCCTCAGATTCGCTAGCCTCTGATATGCAGCACGCAGATCAGGGTGAACAGCCGCCGCGCTGTGGCAAAATCGGTTTCGACCTTGCCCTCCAGCCGTTCCAGCAGCAGTTCCGCTGCCTCGTTGTGGACGCCGCGGCGGGCCATGTCGATGGTCTCGATTTCAGCCGCGGTGGCCTTGCGGATCGCCTGGTAATAGGAATCGCAGATCGCGAAGTAATCGCGGATCGGGCGGCGGAACCGGCCGAGGCCCAGGATCAGCGTTTCCAGCGGCTGCTCGTCCGCCCCGGTGATCTCCAGCGCCAGCCGCCCATCGGCAACCGACAGCCGCAGGCGGTAGGGCCCCTGGTGCCCGGCCTCCCAGGCGCGCAGCGGTTTGAAGGTGTTTTCCTCGATCAGATCGAAGATCGCGATCCGGCGTTCCTGTTCGATATCGGCGTTGCGCCACAGAATTGTGGCCTCGTCGAGCTCGATGTGGATGATCCGTGCGTCCCCCATGACGGGGCGCTTTTCGCAGATGCGAAATGACGGGGCAAGTCTCCACAGGCTGTGGATGAAAAGGCTTCGTCGCAGGCCATGCACCGCCTTGCGCAAAACCCGGCGTCAGCGCATTGATCGCGGCCCATGGCCGAGACCGATCTGATGACCCGCCCCGATGAAGTGGCTGCCCGCGCCTTGCCTGCCAACGTCGAGGCTGAAGCCGCGTTTCTAGGCGCGGCCTTGATCGACAACCGGGTGATCGAGGAGCTGGTCACGCCGCTCAGGCCCGATCATTTCTTCGAGCCGGCCCATGTGCGGATCTATGACCGGATCCTGCAATTGCTCGATCGCAAGGCGGTGGTCACCCCGGTTACGCTGAAGCCCTATTTCGAGGCGGACGAGACGCTGAAGGAGCTGGGCGGCGCCTCCTATCTGGCGCGGCTGACTTCTGACGGCCAGGGTCTGCTCGCCCCGCGCGAACTGGCCGAGCAGATCTATGATCTGGCGCTGCTGCGCGAACTGGTCTCGGTGGGCCGGACCCTGGTCAACGATGCACTCGATACCTCCGAAAGCGTCGAACCGCTCGAGCAGGTCGCTCGGGCCGAAGCGGCGCTGTACCGCGTGGCTGAAGGCGCCTCGGTCGGCAACGAGGCCCAGGCCTTCCGCACCTCAAGCCTGGCCGCGATCACCCAGATCGAGAAGGCGCTCAATTCGGGCGGGCATATCTCGGGGCTGACGACCGGTCTCGACGATCTCAATGGCAAGGTCGGCGGTCTGCACGATTCGGACCTGATCATCCTTGCCGGCCGTCCGGCGATGGGGAAGACCTCGCTGGTCACCAATATCGCCTTCAACTGCGCTGAGCGCTATCTGCGCGATCTGGCCGACGGGATCGATCCCAAGAAGTCGGTCGGCGCGCCGGTCGCCTTCTTCAGCCTGGAAATGAGCGCCGACCAGCTGGCCACGCGTATCCTGGCCGAACAGGCCGAGATCAGCAGCGAACGGCTGCGCATGGGCAAGATCAGCCGCGAGGATTTCCAGAAGATCTCCTTCGCCAGCCAGCGCCTGGCCGAATTGCCGCTCTACATCGATGATACCCCGGCGCTGTCGATCGCCGCGCTGCGCACGCGCGCGCGCCGGCTCAAGCGCAAGCACGACATCGGCCTGATCGTGATCGACTATCTGCAGCTGCTGCAGGGTTCGGGCCGGGCCAACGACAACCGCGTCAACGAAATCTCGGAGATCAGCCGCGGCCTTAAGACCCTGGCCAAGGAACTGTCGGTGCCGGTGATCGCGCTCTCGCAGCTCAGCCGCGCGGTCGAAAGCCGCGAGGACAAGCGCCCGCAGCTGGCCGACCTGCGCGAATCCGGCTCGATCGAGCAGGACGCCGACATGGTCTGGTTCATTTTCCGCGAGGAATACTACCACAACGCGGCCAAGCCCGATGAGCCGTCGGAAACCAGCGGCGGCGATGCAATCGCCAAGTACGATGCCTGGATGCAGCGCCATCTCGAAGTGGTGAACAAGGCGACCGTGATCATCGCCAAGCAGCGCCACGGTTCGACCGGCAACGTCTATCTGCACTTCCAGAGCGAGTTCACCAAGTTCGGCAATCTGGCACCCGATTCGCGCAGTTATGAGTCATACGAATAAACGTTTAAATACAGCAATTTATACGTTTTTTTCTTGACTTGCGAATCGCGTGGGGCCTAACAGCCGTCATTCCCGGATTTCATTGAACTGGAGTGCCCGATGGCGCGCGTTACCGTTGAAGATTGCGTCGACAAGATCCCGAACCGTTTTGACCTGGTGCTGATGGCCGCGCAGCGCGCCCGTGAGATCTCGGGCGGGGCGGAACTGACCATCGACCGTGACCGTGACAAGAACCCGGTTGTCGCCCTGCGCGAAATCGCTGAGCAGACTGTCCGTCCGGACCTGCTCAAGGAAACCGTGGTCTCCTCGCTGCAGCGGGTCCTGCCGGAAGACGATGACGAGGTCGATGAAATCGGCTCGCTCAGCCAGTCGGCCGAAGCGCTGCGGATCACTGCGGCTGCACCGGTCCGCAACACCTCGCTGGGCGGCGATTACGACGGCTGATTGCCGGCCTGATCCTGGCGTTCAAGCGGCCCGCTTCCCTAACCGGAGGCGGGCCGTTCGCTTTTGGGTGCTCAGCGGCAGGGATAATTCTTGATGAAGTAATCGGCCATCGCCGCCTTCATGTTGATCGCGCCGCGCTTTTCGGCCGGGTAGGTGCGGAGGTGCGAGAGCACCTCGTTCGAGCTGGGGCGCGCGCCCTTGGGCGGGCAGGAGCTGGGCTTGCCGGCGGCGCGCTCCTGCTGGAGCCGCACGCCATAGGCCATGCCGGCGGCTTGGCCCTCAGCCCGCAGCAGCTTCATGTCGGGCGAGCCGAGCGCCATCAGGCCCTTGGCGCGCAGCCCGTCAGCCTTGGACAGGAAGGTGGCGACCGACATTTCGCCGGTATTGGCGGCCACCGGGGCCGCGAGCAGCAGGGCAAGCAGGGCAGAGACAAGGATCGGACGGCGCATCGGTAACTCCCAGGTCGTTTTGTGCTGGATGGCTTGACCGGGCGCGGCTGACAAGACCATGAACGGGGCAAGTGGGGAGAAACCGATGAGCGGTACGGATTTTATCGGCGATCTGGCCCAGGGCGCGCTGACCGCCCGCGCGGTCGAGCCAGCGCATGGCGAGGGCCGGGACGATGGCCACACCCATGAACGGGCCTGCCTCAACTGCGGCACTGCGCTGATCGGCAGCCATTGCCACGGCTGCGGCCAGGCGGCGCATATCCACAAGACGCTGGGCGCCTTCTTCCATGACCTGCTCCACGGTGTGTTCCACTTCGAAGGCAAGATCTGGCGCACCCTGCCGATGCTGGCCTGGCGACCGGGCCGACTGACCCGCGAATATGTCGACGGACGGCGCGCCAGCTATGTCAGCCCGATCGCGCTGTTCCTGTTTGTGGTGTTCCTGACCTTTGCGGTGTTCAACCTGCTCGGCAGTCCGATCAATTTCAACAACCAGGGACCAAGCAATGGTATCGTTGATGGCTTGGGCGATGCCGAGACTGAAGCGAAAAAGAATCTGGCTGAAGCCGAACAGCTGCTCGCTGATGCCAAGGCTGGCAAGGGTGGTGATGTCGCCGCGCTGGAAAAGGCGCGCGATGGCGCTCGCAATGCCGTGACCGTTATCCAGTCCGCCAAGGACGGCAAGCTGCCGGTCAAAATCGCCTCGGCCGACAAGCAGACCGAACAGTCGGTAGCCGATGCCGTCAACCGCGCCTGGTCGCACGCCCGAGAAAACCCCGAACTGACCGTCTACAAGCTGCAGAACAGCGCCTACAAGTATTCGTGGCTGCTGATCCCGCTATCGGTACCGTTCCTATGGCTGCTGTTTCCATTCAGCCGGCGGTTCTACCTATACGATCACGTGGTCTTTGTGACCTATTCGCTCAGCTTCATGCTGCTGCTGCTGGCAACGATTTCGGTGCTGGCGGTGCAGGGCGGGGCCGGATTCGTAGTCGGTGCGTTGATCTTCTATGCGCCGTTCCACATGTATCGCCAGTTGCGCGATGCCTATGGCGTGTCACGGTTCGGCGCCTGGTGGCGCACCTGGTTCCTCAGCGGTTTTGCCTTCACCGTGTTGACGCTGTTTGCAACGATCATGACGCTGATGGTGGCGGTCTAGAACCGGCCACCACCACCAATTGCGTCAGGCCCCCTGGGCTGCAGCGTCGCCGCCCGAAAAGCGCTTGCCGGCCTTGGGGATCGCCGAACCCTTGACCGGGGTGGGCGAGGCCGGGCCGCTCGGCCGGTCGGGCCGGTCCAGCTTGCCGCTGTCCATCAGCTGGTTGATTTCATCGCC
>JACDQK010000092.1 GCA_015657645.1 Novosphingobium sp. | reverse complement strand
TTTCACCCCCTTCGTTCCCCATCGCTATTTCCGAGGAGCCTGACCGCCATGACCCGCTATTTCACCCAGGACCACGAATGGATCGACGTTGACGGCACCAGCGGTGTCGTTGGGATCACCGACTATGCGCAGAGCCAGCTCGGCGACATCACCTATGTCGACCTGCCCGCCGCCGGAACCACGGTGAAGAAGGGCGACGCGCCCTGCGTGGTCGACAGCGTCAAGGCCGCATCGGACGTCTATTCACCTGTGTCGGGCACGATCACGGCCGCTAACGATGCGCTCGGCGATGCGCCGGAAACCGTCAACACCGATCCCGAAGCGGGCGGCTGGCTGTTCCGCATCGACCTCAGCGATGTGTCCGAACTCGATGGCCTGATGGATCAGGCGCTTACGACGCCTACGTCGCGGAGCTCTGAGCCCATGCGTTACTTGCCCCTGACCCCCGACGATCGCAGCGACATGCTGGGTGTGATCGGCGCGGACACGATCGACGATCTGTTTGTCGATGTCCCGGCCGAAGCGCGCTTGTCCGGCCCGGTTCCCGACCTGCCGCTGCGCCAGACCGAAATGGCGGTCGAACGCCACTTCTCGAACCTGGCGCGCAAGAACAAGGCCGCGTCGGACCATCCGTTCTTCCTGGGGGCAGGGGCCTATAAGCACCACGTGCCGGCCAGCGTCGATCACCTGATCCAGCGCGGCGAGTTCCTGACGGCCTATACGCCGTACCAGCCGGAAATCGCGCAAGGCACGCTGCAGGTGCTGTTCGAATTCCAGACCCAGGTCGCCCGCCTGTTCGGCTGCGATGTGGCCAATGCCTCGATGTATGATGGCTCGACCGCCTGCTGGGAAGCGGTCGGCATGGCTGGCCGCGTCACGCGCCGCAAGAAGGCGGTGCTGAGCAGCGGCTTGCATCCGCATTACGTCAGCGTGGCCAAGACCATGGCGCGGTTCACCGGCGATACGCTGGATACGGCCACGCCGGGCCTGGGCGGCACGGACATGGCCCGCCTGATCGGCGCGATCGATGCCGAGACCAGTTGTGTGGTGGTCCAGTACCCGGACGTCCTCGGTCGGATCGAGGATCTCTCCCCGCTCGCCGCTGCCTGCCAGGCCGCTGGTGCATTGCTGATTGCTGTTGTGACCGAGCCGGTTTCCCTGGGTGCATGTCGGTCGCCGGGTGAAATGGGCGCGGACATCGTGGTGGGCGAGGGGCAGTCGCTGGGCGTCGGCCTCCAGTTCGGCGGGCCTTATGTTGGCCTGTTCGCCACCCGCGACAAATATGTTCGTCAGATGCCGGGCCGGCTCTGCGGTGAGACTGTCGATGCCACGGGCAAGCGCGGCTACGTGCTGACGCTCTCCACCCGCGAGCAGCACATTCGCCGCGAGAAGGCGACCAGCAATATCTGCACGAACTCAGGGCTTTGTGCGCTGGCTTTCAGTATTCATATGACCCTTCTTGGTGAGCGCGGCCTGCGCGATCTGGCGGCGCTGAACCATGCCCGCGCGGTCCAGGTGGCCGAGCGGCTGTCGGCGATCCCGGGCGTGTGCCTGGTGAATGACAGCTTCTTCAACGAGTTCACCATTGTCCTGCCAAAGCCGGCGCGCGCGGTGGTCCATGACCTTGCCGCCAGGGGTGTGTTGGGCGGGGTGTCGCTCGGGCGCCTATATCCCGGCGAAGCCGCATTGGAGAATGGTCTGATCGTGGCTGTCACCGAGGTTGTCTCGGACGAGGATATCGCTGCGCTTGAAGCAGCCCTGAAGGAGGTGCTGGCATGAACGCGCCCAATGCTGCCGGCTGGCGCCCTGAAATGGGGGAAGGCCACATTGCGCATGACGAGACCTTCACCGGCAACCGCGCCCTGATGCTCGAAGAGCGGCTGATCTTCGAGATCGGCGATACCAGCACCACTGGTGTGGACATCGATCCGGCCCCAGCCGCGCCTTCGCGCCTGGGCGGCCTGGCGCGTGCCGAAGCGATCGGCCTGCCGGGTCTGTCGGAGCCGGAGACGGTCCGCCACTACACCCGCCTCAGCCGCCAGAACTATGGCATTGATCTGGGCTTCTTCCCGCTTGGTTCGTGCACGATGAAGCACAACCCGCGTCTTAACGAGGCGGTGGCGCGGATGAAGGGCTTCAAGGACGTCCACCCGCTCCAGCCGCAGGAAACGGTGCAGGGCGCACTGGCCGTCATCAACGAGCTGGCGGTCTGGCTGATCAAGCTGACCGGCATGTACGGGGTGGCCATGACGCCCAAGGCTGGCGCGCATGGCGAACTCTGCGGGGTTCTGGCCATCAAGGCCGCGCTCGAAGCCCGGGGTGAGAACCGTACGGTCTTCCTCGTGCCTGAATCGGCGCACGGGACCAACCCGGCGACTGCCGCATTTGCCGGCTTCACGGTCGAGAACATTCCCGCCACTCCGGCTGGCCGGGTCGATCTGGAAGCGCTCAAGGCCCGGCTTGGGCCGGACGTTGCCGGGGTGATGATCACCAATCCCAACACCTGCGGCCTGTTCGAGCCCGACATGAAGGCCATCTCCGACGCGGTCCATGCGGCCGGGGGCTACGTCTATTGCGACGGCGCCAACTTCAACGCCATCGTCGGCAAGGTCCGTCCGGGCGATCTTGGCGTCGATGCGATGCACATCAACCTCCACAAGACTTTCTCCACGCCGCATGGCGGGGGCGGGCCGGGTTCTGGTCCGGTGGTTCTGTCCGAAGCGCTCGCCCCGTTTGGACCGATTCCCTATACGGCGCGCCAGGCTGACGGTTCGATCCATTTGATCGAAGAGGCGGAAGCGACGACGGAGCATCCACAGAGCTTTGGGCGGATGACAGCGTTTCATGGCCAGATGGGCATGTTCACCCGCGCGCTGTCCTATATCCTCAGCCACGGGGCCGATGGCCTGAAGCAGGTGGCCGAAGATGCCGTACTGAATGCCAACTATATCCTGCGCAGCCTGGACGGCGTGCTGGATGCGCCATTCGGCCATTCCGGCCCTTGCATGCACGAAGCGCTGTTCACCGACGATGGCTTTGCCGAGGGCTTCTCGACGCTCGACGTCGCCAAGGGGCTGATCGACGAAGGGTTCCACCCGATGACGGTCTATTTCCCGTTGGTGGTCCATGGCGCGATGCTGGTTGAACCGACCGAGACCGAAAGCAAGGCCGCGCTTGACCAGTTCATTGGCGCGCTGCGCTCAGTGGCGATGCGGGCCAAGCAGGGCGATCCCTCGCTGAAGACCGCGCCGCACTTTGCTCCGCGCCGCCGGCTGGATGAGACGCTGGCCGCGCGCAAACCAGTGCTGGCCTGGAGAGGTGACAAAGGGGAGTAAGCGGCAATGTGGCAGGCAATGTTCTCGTTCACCAACGCGGTGGTGGTTATCGCCTGGCTCATTCTGCTGTTCCTGCCGCGCAAGCCGCTGGCGATGACGGCCGTTCTATACCTTGGCGTCGGGCTGCTGTGTCTGTGTTACACCGCCATGTTCGCGGCGCTACTCAGCGGTTCGGTCGATCCAGGCCAGGTGCCGGGCAGCGCCCCCTATGTCGCATCGGATTATTCGATCGCGGGCTTGCGCAAGCTGTTCATGTCGGACGGCGGGCTGGTGATCGGCTGGACGCATTACCTGGCATTTGACCTGTTCACCGGCCTGTGGATCGCGCGCGATGCCGACAACAAGGGCTTCAGCCGCGCCGTGCAGGTACCGTTCCTGTTCGCGACCTTTATGGCCGGCCCGATCGGCCTGTTTACCTGGCTGATCGTGCGCGAGCGCCGGGCGCGGGCGATGCACCCGGCGGAAAACCGCATCCGGCTCTGATCGCTCAGGCGGCTTCCTTGCTGGAAGGCGCCTCGTAGTTCTCCGGCGTCAGGTCGATCCGCTCGATCCGCGGGGTAGCCTCACGGCGGCGCATGCGGGTGCCGGTATTGCCCTCTTCGAACCGCGCGGTGAGGGTGTAGCGTTCGATCATGTAGAAGCCCGGGGCGGTGCCACCGTTCTTCTTGAGCGGCGCGTAGACCCGCTTGGCGATGTTGGTGAGCACCGGCTTGAGCCACGCCTTGTCGCCTGAGGTGCGCAGCGCCTCGATATCGGTGACACGGCCATTGGCATCAATCCAGAAGCCGATATCGGCCCACTGGTTGCGGGCCTGGAGCGCAGTCAAACGGTTGAGGGTGTTGAGGGCAGGCTGATCGTCCGGCAGGCCTTTTTGCAGGTCGTTGCGTTGCAGCGGTTCGGCGAACAGCAAGATCGGCCGGGTCGCGCCGCCACGTTCGGCAAAGCGCTTGATCAGGGCTTCGGTGCTGCCGGCGGCGCCGGCCTTGCGATCGACCTTGGCCTTGATCACTTCGGCCGCGAGCGCGAAGTCGCTACTTTCGGCGAGCGGGCGCTCGATCAGCTCGTCGAGCCGTTCGTTGACGTTCTTGAGATTGAAGGCGTTGGGGTTCTGATCATACTGGCCGCGCCACAGCAGCGCCTGGCGCAGGCGTGAGAAGCTGGCAACGCGAGGCTGGCCTGCGGCGAGCGCGCGCTTCTCGACGTCCTTGTAGATCCGTTCCGCCTCGTTCGAGAAGCCCAGCTTGGCGCGGCTGTCGCCAACCTCGATCTGCGCCACGAGCGTGCGGAAGTCATTTTCGCCAAAGCCCTTCTTCAGCGTGTCGCGCATGTCCAGGACCGAGAGCTGGAAATCCCTGGCCTCACCCATCTGTTCGGCGATGCGGCCATTGGCGCGCAGCAGGTCGGAGACAGGGACCGGGAAGGCGTCACCATGCTTCTTGTTGCGCCCGATCGAATCCTTCAGCGTGGCGCGGCTGTTCTTGTAATCGCCCGAAACGAACAGGTTTTCCGCATGGGCGAGGGTTGCCCTGACATCCTCGTCCGGCGGACACTTGCGTTCCAGGCAGGCCCTGAGGTCAGCTTCGGTCTGCTTGAGCGACTTGCCGGTGACGACGATTTCCTGCGCCTGAACTGGCAGGGCAAAGGCCAATGCGGCGGCGAGGGCGGTAAGAGAGAGAGCGGCGCGACGCATTACAAGCTCCTGAAAGGCAAGCATTCATCGCCGCCCTATCAGACTTGCGCGGACAGTGCATAGCTGATCGACCAAGCGCTAACCCGCTCGGGCCAATGGCAGGGGAATGGCTTAGCGGTTGATTGCCTTGTCGCCGGCTTCGCCAACCGACTGGATGTCGCGGCCCAGGCCCTTGACCGTGTTGCAGGCGGCGGTGGTGACCGCCAGCGATGCCAGCACGAGTGCGGTGATCATGCGCTTCTTCATGGGTCTTCTCCTTGGCAGGTTTCTCACGACGCCTGTTTCACCTGGCTGGTGTTAACACAAGCCGAATAGCGCTGCCGCCTTGACGGCGCGCGATGAACCGAGCAGCGGGGCGCGGTGAACTGGGACTGGCTCTATACCGATTGGGCGCCGTGGGCGGAGCTGGCCGCCGGCGCGGTCGCCGTCGCTGTGATCGCCTGGTGGGGCGAACGGCGGCGAATGCGCCGCAGCGATCCCGATGCCGTGGGCTTCATGCCCTGGGGCACTGTGTTCGTACTGGCGCTGTTCGCCGTGCTGATTGCCGCCGTCTTTATCCTGCGCGAGGCGCTTTAGAGACAGGCTTCCAGATAGGCCTGGTCGAACCCGAACTGGCGGGCCTTTTCCAGCGTATAGGGACGCAGGCCCGACGGACGGAATTCGCCGATGATCTTGCCGTCTTCGCTTTCGTCCAGGTACTCGAACTTGAACAGCTCCTGGGTGACGATCACATCGCCTTCCATCCCGATCACCTCGGTGATGTTGGTGGTGCGGCGCGAACCGTCGCGCAGACGCTTCACCTGGACGATGATGTCGACCGATTCGGCGATCTGGCGCGAAATGGCTTCCTTCGGAATCTTGATGTCGCCCATCAGGATCATGTTTTCCATACGACCCAGGCATTCGCGCGGGCTGTTGGCGTGGAGCGTACACATCGAGCCATCGTGACCGGTGTTCATCGCGGCTAGAAGGTCGAAACATTCCGCGCCGCGGATTTCGCCCAGGATGATCCGGTCAGGACGCATACGCAGGGCGTTCTTGACGAGGTCACCGATGGTGATGGCGCCTTGCCCTTCCAGGTTCGGCGGGCGAGTTTCGAGCGGCAGCCAGTGCGGCTGCTGCAGGCGAAGTTCGGCCGCGTCTTCGATGGTCAGCACGCGCTCGCCCGGGTCGATCATCTTCGACATGGCGTTGAGCATGGTGGTTTTACCCGAACCGGTACCGCCCGAGATAACGATGTTCATGCGGCAGGCGCCCGCGATCTTGAGCGCGGTGCACATCTTGTCGCTCATCGAACCGAAGTCGCGCAGCATGTCGAGCGTGATCGGCTTCTCGGAGAACTTACGAATCGAGATCGCGGTGCCGCGCAGCGACAGCGGTGGCACGATCACGTTAACGCGGCTGCCGTCCTTGAGGCGGGCGTCGGCCAGCGGGGTGGTCTGGTCGACGCGGCGGCCGACCTGGTTCACGATGCGCTGGGCGATCTGGAACAGGTGGCTTTCATCGCGGAAATGGATCGGGGCGAGCTGCAGCTTGCCCTTCTTTTCGATGTAGGTCTGATCCGGCCCGTTGACCATGATGTCCGACACGTCGGGGTCATTAAGCAGCTCTTCGAGTGGACCAAAGCCAAGCAGTTCGTCGATCAGAACCTTTTCGAGCGCAAACTGCTCGCGGCGGTTCAGCGTGACCTTCAGTTCGGCCAGCACTTCCATGATGATCGGGCGGAACTCTTCGGAGAGCTCTTCCTTGCTCAGCGTGGCGGCGGCTTCCGGATCGACGCGTTCGAGCAGGCGCGGCAGCACCTGTTCCTTGATCTTGTGAACCGAGGCTTCGAAACCTTCGGCCTGATGCTGGTTATCCACCACGCCGTTGACGCGGTCCTGCAGCCGGGTCATCGCGTCGGCCTTCATCGCCGGACCGCCATCAAAGGCAGCTGTGTCGGCGCTTTCGCCGGGCAGCGGCGGGAACTGGTCGCCGCCAGGGACGGGCGCCTTGGGCGCTTCGATCCCGCCCTTCATCGGGCGGGCCACGCCGAACTGGGGACGTGCCCCAGGTGCCATGCCACCAGCTCCGTTGCGTCGGCCGAATGCGCTCATGCTTCAAAATCCCAACTGTGCCCGGGTGGCGACCATGGTCTCGCATGGCTACCCCGGGGCTAAGCTGGATGGTGAATAGATCGGAAACTTTGATTATTTCCTAATGCCGCCACCCATGCCGGAACTGCGGCTTGGCAAACGCGTCGGCGCGGCTAAGGGTGCGGCCACCCTGACGCAAAGGTTGCCCGATTGCCTGCTGAAAACCGTTCCGGCCTGCTCTTCGCTCTAGCAGGTTTTGCCGTGCTTTCCGTAGGGGACGGCGTGATCAAGTCGATGGCGGGGCAGTGGTCGCCGGTCGCGATCGCGGCGCTGCGGTTCAGCATTGCTGCGGTGGGGCTTGGAATACTGCTGGTCATGCATGAAGGAACCGCCGCTATGCGCCAGATGTGGCGCTGGCCGCAGGCGGGCAGGGGCTTTGCGCTGGCAATTTCATCAACCATTTTCTTCACTTCGCTGTTTGTCCTGCCGCTGGCGACGGCGACGGCCTTGGGCTTTACCAGCCCGATGTTCGCGGCCCTGTTTGCTGCCGTCCTGCTGGGCGAACCGGCCCGTAAGGAAACCTGGATAGCCTCGGCCATCGCCTTCATCGGTGTGCTGATCGTCCTCAGGCCGAACCTGGTGGAGGCGGGCTGGTGGGCCGTCTTGCCGGTCTTCTCAGCAATGACCTTTTCGCTGCTGATCATCGGCAACCGCTATGTCGCGGGCCAGGCGTCCCCGCTTGCCATGCAGTTCGTGGTCGCCGCCTATGCCGCGCCGATCCTGATAATCGCGGCGCCGCTGTTCGCCCTGACCGGGATTGAGCGGTTTGCCGTGACCGTGCCGGATTGGACTGTGGTCGCCCGCTGCGCCATTGTCGCTGTGACTGCCAGCGCCGCACATTGGCTGGTTTACCTCGGCACAACGCGATCAGGCGCTGCCAAGGTTGCACCGATGAGCTACATCCAGTTGCTGGTAGCCGGCCTGATTGGCTGGGCGTGGTTTGGGGACCACCCGGATCGCTGGACGCTGCTCGGCGCGGTCATCATCATCGCTGCAGGGCTCTACCTGTGGCGCGCCGGACTGGTGAAGGAACCGGCAGAAGGCGAATAGCCTCGACGAACGCCATTAAACGCTGCTTGGCCTGCGCGGTTAGGCCGCTAGAACAGCGGCTTCGCCATGCTCGAGGGTCGACGCGATGAAGAAGCTGTTCCTGCCTGTCCTCCTGTTGCTTTCTGCGCCGCTGGGTGCACAAAGCGCGGCCCGCAGCCTGCCCGAATGGATGGCCGGCACCTGGATGACCGAGGACGGCGCCAGCTGGTCTGACGAGGTTTGGACCGATGCGCGCGGCGGCCTGATGCTGGGGATTGCCCGGACCGGCTTCGGATCCAAGCTCAACAGCTGGGAAATCGCGCAGATCCGACAGAAGCCCGATGGCACGATCAGCTTCCTGGCCCAGCCGCAAGGCAAGCCACCCAGCGAATTTCCGATGGTCCTGGTCAGCGAGGAAGCGATCGAGTTTGCCAACCCGGCGCACGATTACCCGCAGCGCATCCGCTATTGGCGGCAGGGCAAGCTGCTGATGGCCGAAATTTCCAAGATCGATGGCAGCCAGGCGATGCGCTGGAACTATCGCCCCGTGATACCCCCGCAGGATTGAACCAGATGACCATTTCCCGCCGCTTCGCTCAGGTCGATGTCTTCACTGCAGTGCCGCTGATGGGCAACCCCGTTGCCGTCGTGCTCGATGGGGAGGGGCTTTCGCCTGAACAGATGCAGGCCATGGCGGCCTGGACCAACTTGTCCGAGACGACCTTTGTCCTGCCGCCAACGCAAGCTGACGCCGATTACCGGGTGCGGATCTTCACCCCCAAGGCCGAGCTGCCCTTTGCTGGTCACCCGACGCTGGGCACTGCCCATGCGGTCATCGAGGCTGGGATCGCGACGCCAAAAGACGGCCGCCTGGTGCAGGAATGCGCCGTCGGGCTGGTCGAGCTGACGGTCGGGGCGGACCGTCTCTCATTCCGTCTGCCGCGCTATGCCCTGACTGAGCTCAGCGATCCGGAAGCCACCGCCTGGATCAACGCCCCGGTCAAAGGCGCGGCGCAGGCAGTCGATGTCGGGCCGGTTTGGCTGGTCGCCGAAGTGGACGGGATCGCCGCGCTGGAGAACCTGGCCCACGATGAGGCACGGCTGGCGGCCTACTACGTCCCCAAGGGCTGGACCGGCGCGACGCTGTTTGCCGCCGAGGGCGACCGTGTGGTCGTCCGCAGCTTTGCGCCGGGCGATGGTATCCCCGAAGACCCGGTTTGCGGCAGCGGCAACGGCGCGGCGGCGGCCTTTCGCCTGAATGCCGGACAGGTCGGCGCTGGCGACAACTACCGCGCCAGCCAGGGCCGGCAGGTCGGCCGCGATGGCTGGATCGACATTGGCTTCGAAGGGTCTACTATCCACGTCGGGGGGCAATGTGTGACATGCATAACGGGGACCGTGACGATCTAGCCAAGCCAGCCGCCGCGACCGTGGCCGAACGGATTGTTGCGCTCGACGCGCTGCGCGGCTTTGCGCTGATGGGGATCCTCCTCGCCAATATTCTTTATTGGTCCGGCTGGGGGTTAATGAGCGACGATCAGCGGCTGGCCTTCGCCGGTGCTGACAGCATGCAGTGGCAGTACCGGTTCCACCACCTGCTGATCGACGGGAAGTTCTACACACTGTTCTCGCTGCTGTTCGGGGCCGGCTTCGCGCTCCAACTGGCGCGGATCGAGGAGCGCGGCGGCAATGGCCTGGCGATCTATCGGCGGCGGGTGCTGGTCTTGCTGGGGATCGGGCTGATCCATTCCTGCCTGATCTGGGATGGCGATATCCTGACGCTCTATGCGCTGATGGGCCTGATCCTGCCGCTGTTCATCCGATGGAGCGATGCCCGGCTGGCTATCACCGCCTTGGTCCTGATCTTTATCGTGCCGTTTGTCGGGGTGGCCTTGTTTAATGCCCTGGGCTGGGCACCGCATACCGCGCTCTACGACCTGGGAGACGCGGTCGCCCTGGCGATGGGGACGAAGCTGACCACGGATAATGGCGTGGAAGTACTGGCTAGCGGCCGCTGGGACCAGCTTGCGGCCTGGACCATCAGCGGCCCGATTTATGCCTGGGGGATCAAGCTGGAATCCTGGCGCATACCGAAGGTGCTGGGGATCATGCTGCTCGGCCTGATCGTCGGGCGCTGGTTTGCGGCCGGGCGCTTGCCGGGCGATCGAGTCCTTCTGCAGCGCACGGTGATCGCGGGATTGGTGCTCGGCCTGCCGCCGACCCTGGCCTATGCTTTCCTGCCCAAGCAGGATCAGGCGGACTGGTCCTCTCTGCTCGGCACGGTGCCAATGGCCCTGGCCTATGGCGCGGCCTTCTTGCTGGCCTGGCCGCGGGCGCGGGGCGTGCTTGAAGTGTTTGCCGCACCGGGCCGGATGGCGCTGACCAATTACCTCAGCCAGACAATGATCGGGATCGTCCTGTTCTATGGCGTCGGCTTTGGCCTGGTCGGGCAGGTCAAGCCCTTGGGGATCTATGCGATCGCCTTGGCAATCCTCGCCTGCCAGATCGTGTTTTCGCGGTGGTGGCTGGCGCGGCACGCGATGGGACCGATGGAGCGGCTCTGGCGCAACCTGACCTACGGGCGCGGGCCGCGCTAAGGCCTATCTGAGCGAGACGACCAGCCGATAGCCGGCATCGTAGCTGTCCTCGGCCAGCAATGCGCCATAGCGCTGCTCCCAGGCCCCGCTGGCCAGATCCTCCGACAGCCGGGCGAATCCGGCTTCGGCCTGTTCAATCTTCCAGAACGAAGAGCTGCCCTTGCGGATGCGCGGATCGAGGTAGGCCGCCGGTCGCCGCCAGTAGGCGTATAGGAAGCCATCGCTGCAATCGTGCGGGACCAGGACCGGCTCAATCGCGACCGGGCCGAGCCAGTCCGCCAGCATCTCGAGCGAGGGCATCGCGACCTCGTCGAGCGCGGCCAGTTCCGGCAGGTAGTCGGTCAGCCATGGCCGCGCGGACGGATCGAAGGTCAGCAGGACGACCCGCTCGCGGGCAACCCGGCACATTTCGCGGATGCCCTGCTGCTGGTCGGGCCAATGATGGATGGTGAGCACGCCCATCACCGCGTCAAAGCTCTGGTCGGGGAAGGGGATCTCTCCCGCCGAACCTTGCACCGCCGGTGCTGCGCCTGCCGGACGCTGGCGGATCATCTCGGCCGAGGGTTCGAGCGCGGTCACAGTGCGGCCAGCGGGCTCATAGGACCCCGCACCAGCGCCCACGTTAAGCACTGTCTGTGCTGAGCCCAAGGCACGCTCGATCTGCGCCGCGATCCGCGGATCGAGCTTGCGCAGCTGGGCGTAATCGATCCCGATCGTGTCGTAGAGCGCTGTCATTGCGCCAGTATTCGCCCGTGCCGCGCGCCATGCAAACGAAAAGGGCGACCCGCAGGCCGCCCTTTGCTTGTCCGGTGGGGGCGGAAAGCCTTAGCCTTCGACGTGCTCTGCCAGGACAGTCAGGCCCGTTGCGGCGACTTCAGCGAAGCCGCCCTGGATCTGGATCGTTTCCGGCGCGCGCCCTCGGTCCGATAGACCAGCAGGGCACCGTCGCGGATGGTCGACATGAAGGGCGCGTGCCCTTCAAGCACGCCGAACTCGCCTTCCGCACCGGGGACGACTACCATGTGGACGTCTTCCGAGCGAACGAGCCGGGCCGGCGTGACGAGTTCGAAGTGCAGGGCCATGATGCTTAGGCGTCCTCAGCCAGCTTCTTGGCCTTCTCGACCGCTTCGTCGATCCCGCCAACCATGTAGAAGGCCGATTCGGGCAGGTGATCGTATTCGCCTTCGACCACCGCCTTGAACGAGCGCACGGTGTCTTCGGACCTGGACGAACTTGCCCGGGATGTTGGTGAAGACTTCGGCGACGTGGAACGGCTGCGACAGGAATGCGCTGGATTCTTGCGGGCGCGGGCCAACGGTGAG
>JACDQK010000091.1 GCA_015657645.1 Novosphingobium sp. | reverse complement strand
GGGCCGCCGGCGCTTTGGCGAAAGCGTCGCGGTGGAAGAGGCCAAGGTGCTGGTCGATGCGCTCGCCGCCAACAATGCCCGCGTTACCGTCAACTGGGCGCTGGGCGTGGCCAGCCTGCCCAAGCCGGCGATCAAGGTGCTGCTGAACTTCGCGCTGCTGGGGATGGAAGCCCTGGTGCGCGGCGGCACGCTCGATATCGGCGCGGAAAGCCGCGGCGGAGCGAGCGAGATCGTGGTCCGCGCGTCAGGCCCGCGGATCGCGTTCGACAAGGCCATCGGCCAGGCGCTGGAAGGCGAGCTGGGCGAAGACGGCCTGACCAGCCGCAACGCCCCGGCCTTCATGCTCTACCAGATCGCCGTGCGGCAGGGCGGCGGCCTGCAGTTCGCGCTGAGCGAGGACGCGCTGGTGCTCGGCGCGGTCCTGCCCGAGGGCTGATGGCTTGACCGAGCTGGTCCACTTCGAGACGCCCTCGCCCAACTGGAACGAGCGGCAATTGCCCGTCTCGATGGTGGTGCTCCACTATACCGGCATGCAGACCGCCGAGGAGGCGCTCGAGCGGCTGTGCAGCGAGGAAGCCGGGGTTTCGGCCCACTACCTGATCGAGGAGGACGGCACCGTCCACCGCCTGGTCCGCGAGGATCGCCGCGCCTGGCATGCCGGCAAAAGCTTCTGGCGCGGGGTTACCGATGTGAACTCGGCCAGCGTGGGGATCGAGCTGGTCAATCCCGGTCACGAGTTCGGCTATCGCCCCTTTCCCGATGCGCAGATGGAAGCCTTGCTGCCGCTGCTGTCCGAAATCGTCCAGCGCCACGACATTCCCCGCGCCAACGTAGTCGGCCATTCCGATGTTGCCCCGGCCCGCAAGGAAGATCCCGGCGAGCTCTTCGACTGGGACCTGCTCGCCGCGCACCGCCTCGCGCTCAAGACCCCGCGGGTGACCATGCCCTCGCCGTTCGAGAACGACGGGGCCTTCTTCCTGGCGCTCGAACGCTGGGGCTATGACATCTCCGACCAGGCCGCCGCTTGCCGCGCCTTCCAGCGCCGCTGGCGCCCGCACATCATCGACGGGGTGGTCGATGGTGAGTGTTCGGCGATGCTGTTCTCGCTGTTGCTCGATCGGGATAGCGGGAAGACGCGGTAAGCCGTGCTTGCGGCTCAGCAGCGCAGAGACTAAGCCAAGTCCGCCAGGGGGCCGGGCAGCTGCGGGGTTCGCAAGAACCGCGAGGAAAGTCCGGGCTCCACGAAACAAGGGTGGCGGGTAACGCCCGCCGGGCGAGTTGCTTGCAGCGAAGCCCAGGGAAAGTGCCACAGAGAGCAGACCGCCTGACTTGTCAGGTAAGGGTGAAAGGGTGCGGTAAGAGCGCACCGGGGGCCTGGTAACAGGCACCGCACGGCAAACCCCACCCGGAGCAAGACCGAATAGGGGCGGCGCGCACTTCGGTGCAGGTCTGTTTCGGACCGACCGCCCGGGTTGGTTGCTTGAGCCTGATGGCAACATCAGGCCTAGAGGAATGGCTGCCAGTGCGGATACGGTCTCTTTTGGGATACCGTCCGCGCTACAGAACCCGGCTTACAGGCCCCCTGGCATTCACTTCAGCAGGTGTACGATGACCCTCAAGGCCGGAACCCAATCGATCGAGACCGAACGCCTAGTTCTTCGCCGGATCGAACCCGGCGACATCGAGTACTATGCCGAGATCCAGGCCGATCCCGAAGTGGCGCGCTACATCGCGCATGGGCGCCCGCGCACCCGTGCGGAATCGGAAAGCTGGCTTGACGCGATCCTGGCTAGTTATGCCGACTGTGAACTTGGCCAGCTTGCAGTGCTCAGCAAGGCTACTGGTCAATTGGTGGGGCGTTGCGGCCTGAGCGATGCGGCGCTGGAAGTCGAAACTCTTGGTCAGAGCGTACGCAAGGGCTGGTTCTTCCGCGCCCAGGTGCCGGCGGGAACCGAAGCCGTGCCGGTGCCCGAGCTTGGCTATACCTTTGGACGCGACAACTGGGGGCAGGGTTTCGCATCCGAAGCTGTACGGGCGATCTACGACTATACACGCCGCGAATTGCCCTACGACACGATCATGTCAGTGATCGACAAACGCAACCATGCCTCGCTAGCGGTCGCGTCGAAATTCGGCGTGACTTATGCTGGCCAGGTTGAGCTTTCCGGCGCCTTGTTCGACCGCTACGACTGGCCAATGATTTGAGGAGCCCCGCATGAACAATCCCCTCCGTTCGATCCGCGGCTCTGTCGTCCTTGTCACCGGCGCGGCATCGGGCATGGGCCGCGCCACCGCCCGCAGAACCCCGGGG
>JACDQK010000009.1 GCA_015657645.1 Novosphingobium sp. | reverse complement strand
TTCCCAGCCGCCCGAAAAGCCGACCAGCACCATCAGCAGGCCGGAAATCGGCGCACCGATATTGGGCAGGAAGGCCAGCAGGCCGGTCAACAGGCCGAGCAGCCCGGCCATCGGCACGCCATAGAGCGCCAGCATGATCCAGGTCCCGACCCCTTCGACCACCATGCCCACCAGACGGCCGAACATCAGCATCCGCAGCGTGCGGCCCATCTGCGCGGCGGTGACATCGAACGAATCGCGCTCTTCGCGCGGGAGCATCCAGGCAAAGCCGCGCCGGTAAAGCTGCGGCTCGGCGGCGAAGTAGATGCCCAGCACCACGATCAGGAAGGCCGTGGTCAGCCCGCCGATCACCCCGCCAACCGCTGACGTTACCTGGCGCACGCCGCCGATCGCCTGCTCGATCAGGCCCTGGACATTGCCGGTGTTGATCCGGAAGCCGTGACTTTCGAGCCAGGCCGCAGCCTTGAGCGCCTGGGCCTGGACGATCGCCGGCAGTTCAGAGGCCTGGGCGGCGATCTGGCTGCCGGCAAACATCGCGGTCCAGGTCAGGAACGCGACCGCACCAAGCAAGACCAGAGTTACGCGAATGCTGCGCGGGACCGGCAAGACTCGACCCAGCAGCCGCGCGCCGCCGTCGATCATTGCGGCAAAGACCATCCCGCCGAAGATCACCAGCAGCGGCTGGGCCAGAACAACTGCCAGCGCCACCAGCCCGATCATGCCGATCCAGACGAAGGCGCGCTTCGCCTCGTGCCGCAGCATCGGATCTGAAATGTCGGTCGGCCCGACCGCAGCCTTGCCCATCTCCTTGGGCGCAGCCTTGCGGCTGCGGCGGCTCTTGAGCGGGGCTTCGCGGGCAGCTTCGTTCATTGCTGGTACTCCGCCTTACTTGCCTTGCGGCACGTGGACCGGGCGCAGGCTGCGCCAGGCACGGTCGCCGCGCAAGGCCCCCCACCAGCTCAGCGGGTTCCAGGTCTCACTGCCGTTAAGGCTGAAGGTGGTGAATTCGGCCCGACCGCCCACGTCATGGAGGGGCACTGGCCCGCCCAGGCCATTCTCCCACAGCGCAGCGCGGCTGTCGGCCGAGTGGTCGCGGTTGTCACCCATCAGGAAGACATGGCCTTCAGGCACGGTGATCTCGTCCATGTTGTCGAGACTCTGCTGCATGTGGTCGATCACCACATAGCTGGCGCCGTTGGGTAGTGTTTCCCGGAAAGCCGGGATCTCGTAGACCACCCGGCCCGACGGCAGGCGGACGCGGTAGTTCTGGAAATAGGTGTAGCACGAGCCGCCATCGCAGGTCAGTTCGGGGTCTTCGGGCAGCTGGACCGAAGGCTCGATTGCGCGGGGCACCGCCTTGCCGTTGAGGATGATGATCCCGTCCTTCACCGCGATCCGGTCCCCCGGGCGGGCGACGACACGCTTGATCAGGTCTTCTTCGCGATTGGCGGGGACAGCAATGACAATATCACCATAGTCCGGCGTGCCGCCCAGCACCCGCCAGGTCTCGCGCGGCAGCAGGTGGAAGCTGACCGAGGACCAGTTGAAGCCATAGGGGAATTTCGAAACGACCAGCCGGTCACCGACCAGCAGATTGGGCATCATCGAGATCGAGGGAATGTAGAACGGCTTGGCCACAAAGCTGTGAAAGGCCAGCACGGCCAGCAGCATCAGCGACAGGCTCTTCACCTCGGCCAACCAGTTGACCTTCTCGGGCTTATCCGCGTCGGCGGGGGCGGGGTTGTTTGCGTCAGTCATGGGTACCGTCATTTGGGG
>JACDQK010000090.1 GCA_015657645.1 Novosphingobium sp. | reverse complement strand
GGCAGGCCAAGCTGGGCCTGACCGGCATAGAGCGCGTTGACCCGGCTGTCCTTGGCATCGGGCGAAATCCCGATCCCGACGGGCGAGGGCAGGCCGGGCAAGGTGAACAGCTTGACCAGATCGGTGGTGGTGCGCGCGGCCTTGATCCGGTTCAGCATCGGTTGGGCCGGCTTGAGGCCCGCCCGCTCGATCCCGGCAGTGTCCATATAGGCGTTGTATACTGCGGCGATCCGGGCGCATCGCTGCCGGGCTTGTGCTTGCCCTTGGCGATCTCTCCGATGATCGCCTTCATCCGGGTTTCCGACAGCTCCGCCAATTCGATAAACGCGCCGAACACGCTGCGGTCGGCCGGGATCTCGGTCGAATCGAGCCACTTGCCGTTGACGAAGCGGTTGAAATCGTCGCCCGGCTTGGCCGAGCGGTCGATGTAGCCCTGCTGGATGCCCCAGCCCCAATCGGCGGCGGGCTTGGCGGCAGGAGCGCCGGTTTCAGCGGCGGCGGCCGGCTGGACGGTTTCGGCCAGCGCCGGAGCAGCCTGGCCGAGAGCCAGGGTGCTGGCGGCCAGCAGGATCGATGCGCGAAGGTTCATGTCAGGTCCCCGTAGAATATGTTCTATGGGACCAAGCTGTTAACCGCTCGCGCGCGCGCGTGAAACGTGGACCTTATGCTATTTGACGGGTTCGCTCGGCACTTCGTCGAATTGCAGCGCGGCCAGGCGCGCATAGAGCCCGCCGGCGCGGCTCAGCGCGTCGTGCTTGCCGGTTTCGACAATCCGGCCGCCATCCATCACCACGATCCGGTCGGCCCCGCGCACGGTGGCGAGGCGGTGGGCGATGACCAGGGTGGTGCGGCTGGCCATGAGCCGCTCCAGCGCTTGCTGGACCAGTCGCTCGCTCTCGGCATCAAGCGCGGAGGTTGCCTCATCCAGCAACAGGATCGGCGCATCGCGCAGCAGCGCGCGGGCAATCGCCATGCGCTGACGCTGCCCGCCCGACAAGCGCGCACCGCGCTCACCCAGGTAGGTATCGAGCCCTTCGGGCAGCTCGCGCAGGAAATCGGCGGCATTGGCGTTTTCGGCGGCCTGCCAGATTTCCGCGTCGCTGGCCTCCCAGTTACCATAGCGCAGGTTGTCACGCGCGGTGGCAGCAAACAGAATGCCTTCCTGCGGGACCAGCGCCATGTTGCGGCGGATCGCAGCGGGATCGACTGCAGTCAGCGGCACGCCATCGAGCTTCACCGAACCCGCCTGGGGATCGTAGAACCGCTCAGCCAGCTGGAACAGGGTGGACTTGCCCGCACCCGACGGGCCGACAATCGCGACCGTCTCGCCCGGCTCGACCGTCAGTGAGAAGTCGGCCAGCGCCGAAACCTCAGGCCGGGTCGGATAGCGGAAGGTGACATTTTCGAACGCCAGCTTGCCGCGCACCGGGCTGGGCAGGTCGAACGGGCGGGCCGGCGCGGCAATGCTGGGCTGTTCGTGGAGCAGTTCGGACAGGCGGCTCGCCGCCCCGGCCCCGCGCAACAGTTCGCCCCAGACCTCGGTCAGCGCGCCAAAGGCCCCGGCGACCAGGCCGGCGGTGATGACGAAAGCGAAGATCGTGCCGCCGCTGATCGTGCCGCGCGCCACGCCTTCGGCACCCTGCCAGACCAGCATGACGATCGCCCCGAAGATCGCCATGATCGCCAGCGCGGTGATGGTGGAGCGCAGCAGGATGCGGCGCTTGGCGGTGGCAAAGGTTGCCTCGACCGCCGCTTCGAACCGGCCGAGTTCACGGCGCTCCTGGTTGAAGGCCTGGACGATCTTCATCGCCCCCAGCGTTTCGGAAACCATCGCCCCGATATCGGCCACGCGGTCCTGGCTGGTGCGCGAGATCGTGCGGATCCGGCGCCCGAACAGCATCAGCGGCAGGACCACCAGCACCAGCCCAACCAGCAGGCCCAGGGTGAGTTTGGGCGCGAGGGTGAAGAGATAGGCCACCCCGCCCACGCCCATGATCGCATTGCGCAGGGCGACCGAGACGGTGGTTCCGACCACCTGCTCGATCAGCGCGGTGTCAGCGGTCATGCGCGAGGAGATCTCCGAGGGGCTGTTCTCCTCGAAGAAGCCGGGTGATAGCCGCAGCAGATTCTCCTGCACCTTCATCCGGATATCGGCGACGACCCGCTCGCCCAGCCAGGAGACGAAGTAGAACCGCGTCGCCGTACCCAGACCCAGCACGACCACGATAAACAGCAGGTAACGGAACCAGCGGCCAATGGATTCGACATCACCGCCCGCAGCAAAGCCCTGATCGATCACCAGCCGGAAACCCGCCGGAATTGCCAGCGTGGCGGAGGCCGTGACCAGCAGTGCGATCGCCGCAAACAGGACCTGACGGGGATACTTGGCAGTCTCGCGCCAGATCATCCGCAGCGGGCCGAGCGTGCGCGCGGGCTTGGGTTCAGGAAGCGTGGCGGATTGATCGGGTTGGGAAGCCATTGTCTGCGCGCCCTAGCACAGGGTGGGGGGCAAGTAAGTGGCAAATCGGCACCGATCTTCGTCGCACAATTGTGCAAGCGCGAGATACCGGGCGGAAAATATTGCATTGCACAATAATGCGAATGGCGGCACGGTACGGACACGTTTGGTCCGGACAACCGGGCCGGAAGGGGAATTTTCTTGCTCTACACAGCATATGAAATGCAGCGTTCGTGGCTGAATGCCGCCAGCACCATGGCCTCGCTC
Source organism: Novosphingobium sp. (assembly GCA_015657645.1). Classification (GTDB taxonomy): domain Bacteria; phylum Pseudomonadota; class Alphaproteobacteria; order Sphingomonadales; family Sphingomonadaceae; genus Novosphingobium. The sequence continues at coordinate 3,933 of JACDQK010000090.1, read as the reverse complement.
GGGGCCGAAATGCTGACGAACCCGGCGCTGCCCTTTGGTTATACCGGCGTGGGTCCGATCATGGCCTCGGCGCTCGAAGTCTTCGCCCACGCCTCGGCGCCCTATGGCAAGCCGCCCTTCGATATCGAGACCGTGACGGTCGACGGCGTGACCCATCCGGTGACCGAAGCGATCGTGATGCACCGCCCCTTCGGCAACCTGCTGCGCTTCACCCATCCGGGCCTGCCGGCCGATGCCCCGCGCCTGCTCATCGTCGCGCCGATGAGCGGCCACTTCGCCACCCTGCTGCGCGGCACGGTCGCGCGGATGATCGAGCGCTGCGAGGTTTACATCACCGACTGGGCCGATGCGAAGATGGTCCCGCTGGAGGCCGGGCGGTTCGATCTGGATGACTATATCGACCATGTGATCGGCTACCTTGAGCATATCGGCCACACCAATAACGGGGAGCGGGCGCACATGCTGGCGGTGTGCCAGCCCTCGGTTCCCGCACTCGCTGCAACCGCGCTGATGAATGCGCAGAAGCACCCTGCCCGCCCACTCAGCCTGACCATGATGGGCGGCCCGGTCGACACGCGCGAGGCGCCGACTTCGGTCAACGATATGGCCATGCAGCGCCCGATCGAATGGTTCCGCCACACTGTTATTGCCACGGTGCCATTGCAGTATCCGGGCGCCGGGCGCCGGGTCTATCCGGGCTTCCTGCAGCTTGCCGGGTTCATGAGCATGAACCTGGGCAACCACATGCAGAGCCATTACCACATGTTCCAGCACCTGGTGGCGGGCGACGGTGACAGCGCCGAGGCGACCAAGGCCTTCTACGATGAATACCGTTCGGTCTGCGACATGGACGCCGACTATTACCTCCAGACGGTTGAACAGGTGTTCCAGCGTCATGCCTTGCCCAAGGGTGAGTTCATGCACCGCGGCAACCGGATCGACCTGGGCACCATCACCGACACGGCGCTGATGGCGGTGGAGGGTGAGCGCGACGATATCTCCGGCATTGGCCAGACCAAGGCCGCGCTGAAGCTGGCCACCAATCTGCCGGAAAGCCGCAAGCGCTATCTGCTGGCGCCCGAGGTTGGTCACTATGGCATCTTCAACGGCAGCAAGTGGCGCGACCACATCGCCCCGGTGCTGGAAGACTGGATCAAGCGCCACGACAAGGCGCGGCTGAAAGTCGCGGCCTAAGCTGGTGGTTGCTCTGGCGCGGGGGCAAATATCCGCTTGAGCACCCGCCGCGCGAGCAGCAGCAGCCAGACCGTCAGGATCAGCAAGCCCAGCGCGACCAGCCCGGCCAGCGCCGGATTGGCAAAGGCGAGGTAAAGCAGCCCGCCGGTCACCAAGTCCTCGGTGGTGGAAACGGCCACGTTGGTGAAGGGTTCCGGGCTGGTATTGACCACGGCCCGCGCCCCGGCCTTGCCGCCGTGGGCCAGCAGCGTGGCCCCGCCGCCCAGCAGGAAGGCGATTGCCTGGGTCGCCGGGTCAGCCGGATCGAGCACCGCCAGCGCCAGCAGCGCCCCGCCCAGCGGCCGGATCAGCGTGTGGATCGTGTCCCACACCGTATCGAGCCAGGCGACCTTGTCGGCAAAGAATTCCAGCAGCGCCGCGGCCCCGGCCGCGCCCATCACCCAGGGATTGGCCAGCACCTGCAGCGATTGCAGGTGCGCCGGCAGCGGCAGGGCGCCGAACTGCATGGCAAGGCCCGTGGCCAGCACACACAGATAGAGCCGCCAGCCCGACAGCAGGCTGACCGACCCGGCGATGCCGAGAATTTCAAGTATCCCCAGATGCTCGCCCATGGCTGCACCCTTTCCCCAATACGCGACCCGTTGTTATGTCACGAGGATGCGCGGGGATTGCGCGTTTGGCAAGCTTAGCGCGGGCGGTGATCCAACGCCGGGTCCAGTTCCTGGCCGGGATCGAGCTGCACGCCAAAGCTGTTCAGCATCATCGACACCTGGGTGTAGTTGCCCACGGTCATGACCAGGTCCATCTGCTGCTTCTGCGTCAGGAAGGACAACGCTGCCCAGCTCGCATCGGAGACATGGAAATCGCGCGTCAGATCGTCGGTTGCCTGCAGCATGGCGCGGTCCTCCGCGCTCCACGACGGATCGGCGGGTCCGGCCTTGATTGCCTCGATCTCAGCCTCGGTCAGGCCTGCATCGAGGCCGATCCGGGTATGCTGGGTGAATTCGTAGCCCGAGCCGCAATTGAACCCGGTGCGCAGGATCACCAGCTCGCGCTCGCGCTCGGCCAGGCTGTTGCGGCGCGAGAGGATATAGCTGCCCCAGGCCAGGAAAGCCGTCAGCGCCTTGGGGGCATGGACCAGGGTGCGGAAGATGTTGAGAACCGTCCCGGCGGACTTGGTCACATCCCGCGCGCCGCTGGTGAAGACTGCCAGAGCCTCGCGCTGTTCGTCGTCGATCTTGTCCAGATCGACCGGCTCGACGCGAGGCTCCGGCAGTCGCATCAGAACACCTCGAACAGGCCGGCTGCGCCCTGGCCGCCGCCGATGCACATGGTGACCACGGCATACTTGGCGCCGCGGCGCTTGCCTTCGATCAGCGCGTGGCCGGTGCAGCGGGCGCCGGTCATGCCGAAGGGGTGACCGATCGAGATCGAGCCGCCATTGACGTTGAGCAGCTCGTCAGGGATGCCCAGCTTGTCACGGCAGTAGAGCACCTGCACGGCAAAGGCCTCGTTCAGTTCCCACAGGCCGATATCGTCCATCTTCAGGTTGAAGCGTTCGAGCAGCTTGGGGATCGCGAAGACCGGGCCGATGCCCATTTCGTCCGGCTCGGTACCGGCGACGGCCATGCGACATAGCGGCCCAGCGGGGTCAGGCCGCGCTTTTCGGCAACCTTGGCTTCCATCACGACGCAGGCCGACGAACCATCCGACAGCTGGCTGGCATTGCCGGCGGTGATCACGCCGCCATCGCCCATCACCGGCTTGAGGCTGGCGAGGCCTTCGAGCGTGGTGTCGGGACGGTTGCAATCGTCCTTGTTGGCGGTGACTTCCTGATAGGAGACTTCCTTGGTCTCCTTGTTGACCACGGCCATGGTCGCGGTGCAGGCGACGATTTCATCGTCGAACTTGCCGGCGGCCTGGGCGGCGGCGGTGCGCTGCTGCGACTGGAGCGAGTATTCGTCCTGCGCTTCGCGGCTGATGCCATAACGCTTGGCGACGACTTCGGCCGTGCCGATCATCGGCATGTAGATGTGCGGGTGCATTTCCAGCAGCTCACGATCGGGCTCAACGAACATCTTGCCGCTGCCGACCACCTTGGAAATGCTTTCGACGCCGCCAGCGACGCAGATGTCCATGTTGTCGACCAGGATCTGCTTGGCCGCCGTGGCGATGGTCATCAGGCCCGAGGAGCACTGACGGTCGATCGTCATGGCCGGAACCGAAACCGGCAGGCCGGCGCGCAGCGCGGCCAGACGGGCGACGTTGCCGCCGGTCGAGCCCTGCTGCACGGCTGTGCCCATCAGCACGTCGTCGATATCGCCGCCGGCCAGGCCAGCGCGCTCGACCGCAGCCCGAATCGACCAGGCACCGAGCGTGGCGCCGGTGGTGTTGTTGAACGCGCCGCGGGCCGCCTTGGTCAGCGGGGTGCGGGCAGTGGAAACGATGACTGCGTCACGTGACATGAGAAAATCCTTGATTGGTCAGAATGGTGTGACCCCCGGGGAGGGTGCAAATCACACGAAAAACAGCGTGATCCATTCGCAGATCAGGGCGGGCTTGTCCTCGCCTTCGATCTCGATGGTGATCTCGTTGGTCTGCTGCCACTGGCCGGGACGCTTCTCGACCAGTTCGAGCAGCTTGGTGTGGGCGCGCACGCGCTTGCCGGCGCGGACCGGCGAGAGGAAGCGGGTCTTGTTGCCGCCGTAGTTGACGCCCATCTTGATCCCGTCGACGCGG
>JACDQK010000089.1 GCA_015657645.1 Novosphingobium sp. | reverse complement strand
GGTGCCGATCAGGATCGGCGCTTGACCTCTGCCCCGAACCCGGCAGCGCGGGTGGCGGCGTACATGTCCTGCAGGCCGGCCCCATCGGGCAGGTCGCGCAGGCCGTAGCGCACGCCATCATAGCGGGCGAGGTTGGACGAGGCTTCGGCCGGGGCGATGATGTAGTAGGCCGGCAGGGCATACTTGGTGTGTGGCAGCGAGATATCGACGATCTCGGCGCCCGCGTCCTTCAGCCAGGCGATCCCGGCGTCCCAGCTGGCGGCGACATCGGCGTCCATCCCGTCCATGCGGTACTCGCGCGGGATGCCGACCTTCTTGCCCTTCATGTCGCCCGAGAGACCGGCTTCCCAGGCGGGCACCGGCATGTCCAGACTGGTCGAATCCTTGGGATCGAACCCGGCCATGGCTTCCAACATGATCGCACAGTCGCGCACGTCGCGGGCCATCGGGCCGGCCTGGTCGAGCGAGGAGGCGAAGGCGACGATGCCCCAGCGGCTGCAGCGCCCGTAAGTCGGCTTGATGCCCGAGATGCCGACGAAGGCGGCGGGCTGGCGGATCGAGCCGCCGGTGTCCGTGCCGGTGGCGGCGGGAGCCAGACGGGCCGAGACTGCCGCCGAGCTGCCGCCCGAGGAGCCGCCGGGGGCCAGCGCGGCATTGCCGCCATCCTTGCGCCGCCAGGGCGAGATGACATTGCCGAAATAGCTCGTCTCGTTCGACGAGCCCATCGCGAACTGGTCCAGGTTGAGCTTGCCCAGCATGCCCGCGCCGGCATCCCACAGCTTCTGCGAGACGGTGCTTTCGTACTCCGGCGTGAAGCCTTCGAGGATATGGCTGGCAGCGGTGGTCTGGACGCCCTTGGTGGCGAACAGGTCCTTCATGCCGATCGGCACGCCGCCCATCTTGCCCAGCGCTTCACCCTTGGCGCGCTTGGCATCGGTGGCCTTGGCCGCCGCAATCGCCTTTTCGGGCGTGGCGACGATGAAGGCGTTCAGCGCAGCCTGTGCGGCGGCGACATTGGCGTTGAACGCCTCGGCCACTTCGACTGCGGTGAAGTCACCCTTGGCAACGCCGTCGCGGATCGCCGCGACGCCCAGTTCGGTCAGGTCGGTCATTTACTCGATCACCTTGGGCACGCCGAAGAAGCCGTGTTCGGCCGCCGGGGCATTGGCCAGCACTGCATCGCGCACGCCGCCGCCGGTCAGCGGATCGGCGCCGATCACGTCAGTGCGCAGCCGTTGCTTGTTCTCGATCACCGCGGTCATCGGCTCGATGCCGGTGACATCGACTTCGCCGAGCTGCTCGACCCAGGCGAGGATCCCGTTGAGTTCCGGCACCATCGCCGCGACTTCACCCTCGGACAGCTTGATCCGGGCCAGCGCGGCGATCTTGGCCACGGTAGCGGTATCGACCGACATGGCGTTCCCTTGATTAGAAGTGTTGCCAGCGCGCTAGCATCGGCCAGCGCGCGCTTCAAGGCAGGTGCTTATTGCGGCTGCGGCGGCATTCCGCCCTTGGGCATGCCGCCCTTGGCCGCTCCGCCCTGCTGGCCCTGCATCTGCTGTTGCAGCTGCTGCATCATCCGCATCTGGGCCTCAACCTCGGCCCGGCTCTTGAAGTCGAGCAGTTCGATTTCGAAGATCAGGTCCGAATTGGCCGGAATCTCGACCGTGCCGGTCTGCGGGTTGCGCTGTTCCTTGTCACCATAGGCCAGCTCGGCCGGGATCTCGACCTTGTACTTGCCGCCCTTCTGCATCTTTTCGAGCGCCTGGGTGAAGCCCGGGATCACGCCCTCAACCGGGAAGACCGCGCGTTCGGCCTGGTCGAACACCTTGCCGTTTTCGAGGCTGCCCTTGTAATTGATCTGGACCACGTCGGCGATCGTCGGCGACGGGCCGGTGCCAGCCTTGATCACGTCAACATCGACGCCCTTGGGCAGGGTTGCCCAGGCCAGGCCGCCAGCCGCCAGCGCCGCCGCGGCCACGCCCAGCCACAGCTTGCCCAGTGCGCCCTTGGCGATCGGTTGCAGCGGAACGCGGGTAATCTCGGTCATGAATGGTCTTCCTGCTATGCGCCAAAAGCGAAGGGCGCGGATTGCTCCGCGCCCTCATGGCTTATCGGCAAAACGCGCGCAAGCTTACTTGACGCCGTCACGCTCCATCCGCTTGCGCTCCATCTTGCGGGCGCGGCGGACAGCGGCGGCCTTTTCACGGGCGCGCTTTTCCGAAGGCTTTTCGAAGTGACGGCGCAGCTTCATCTCGCGGTACACGCCCTCACGCTGCAGCTTCTTCTTAAGCGCGCGCAGAGCCTGTTCGACATTATTGTCCCGGACGAGAATTTGCATAAACCGACACACCTCACAAACGAAAGGACAGAGCCCCACGCGAATCTTCTAGCGGGGTTGCACCTGACGGAAAGCAACGAAAAACTGCGCCGAATCCCGTCTGGACCGGCTCGAAGTGGGGCGCCGTTAGCAAGGAGTCGGCCGCAAGGCAAGCATTTGCGCGCATTGCGGCGCCAGCGGCCGGCGCGCGTGAAACATCTGCGCTGGCTCAGGCCAATCCGGCAGCGTTACGCTGAAGTTGACACAGTTGACAGTGAGTCCGCTTCTTCCAACAGGCCGAAGCCCGCGGAATTGCTGGGGTTGCGGATATTTTCGGCGGTGAAGTGGATTCCGGGGAAGAAAAAAGTGGGAGCCGCGCGCAGTGCGGCTAGCGCGCTGGCGGGCGAAGTGGGGGATCGACGATGTGAAAGAGCCGGGGCGATTGTAGCAGGCGGCGGGGGTGTAGGAAAATGTGGGGGCCGTCGAGCCGCTCCGACGTTTTAATGTGGACTCGCGAAAACGTTGCAAGCGCTCAAAAACGCTGACAGATTTGCGAGATGGCCGATCAGCTTAATGGGATCATTCTGGAAGCTCGGCAATGGATTGCGGATCAATCGTTCGAAACGCTTCCCCTAGATGAGCAAGCAACCCTTACCCGTTTCCAAGCATTCATAGATTCTGTCTCAGCAACCGATGCTCCTCCTAAACTGGAAGCTGCGTGCTGGTTGATGTCACGTTGGATTACCGATCAAATGGATTGGAGCAGTGAATGCTGTCAGAGAGTATCGGTATTCGTTTCACGCATGCAGCTGTTTGCGAAGGATGAGGCGTGGCGACGTTTTCAGCGCGACCGATCTGCCTAACGTCAGCTTCTACCGCTCTGCTGCAAGCCCAACCCCGCATCAAGTGCGGGGTGACGGAGTGGGGATTGCTGGGCTAAACCCCTCCCCCAGGGGGACGCATGAACACCACTTTCACGACTGCTGACTGGGCCGTGCTCGGCCTCTACGTCGCGCTGCTGGCGGCGCCGGGTGGCTGACCACGCGGCGGGGGATGAAGAGCGAGGACTATTTCCTGGCCGGGCATCACGCGCCGACCTGGCTGGTCGCGATTTCGGTGCTCTCCACCGTGCAATCGGCGGCGACGTTCCTGGGCGTGCCGGACTTCGCCTATCGCGGCAACTTTACCTACATCGGCGGGGTGTTCTCGACGCTGGTGGCGGCCTGGCTGGTGGGGCACTGGCTGATGCCGCGCTTTTATGCCGCTGGCGTCACCACGGTCTACGAGCTGCTGGAGGCGCGATTCGATGCGACCGCGCGGCGGGCGGCGGCGGGGATGTATCTGGTCGGCCGGATCCTCGCCAGCGGGGCGCGGCTCTATCTGGCGGCGATAGCCGTTTCGATGATCCTGTTCCTCGATGTCACGCCCGGTCACATGCTGGTCGCCATGCTGATCCTGCTGGTGTTCGGCCTGGCCTTTACCTTCATGGGCGGGCTCAATTCGGTGATCTGGAGCGATCTGGTGCAGGTGGTGCTCTATGTCGGGGCGGCGCTGGTGGTGGCCTGGTTCCTGTGGACTGGCCTGCCGATGACCACGGCCGAGGCGATCGACGCCTTGCAGAATGCGCCGGGCGGCAAGGACAAGCTGCAACTGATCGACCCCTCGTTTGACCTGTCCGCCCCCTTTGGCCTCTGGGCCGTGCTGACCGGGGTGGTCCTGCTCAACTTCGCCAATGCCGGGCTGGATCAGGACACCACCCAGCGCGTGCTGGCCTGCCGCGATGCCAGGCAAGGCACGCGGGCGCTGTTCGTTTCGGCCTTCGCATCCTTGCCGGTGATCCTGCTGTTCCTGTGCCTGGGCGCGCTGCTGTGGCTGCATTATCAGGGGGCCGCTGCGGGCACTTACAACGGTGAGAAGGTCACCGTGTTCATGCATTACATCCTGACCGAGCTGCCCCCGGGGCTGCGCGGCCTCGTCACCGTGGGGGTGATCGCGGCGGCGGCGATCAATTCGGGGCTGATCTCGATGTCGGCCGTGCTGGTCAATGACCTCTACCGGCCCTTTGCGGGCGAAAAGAGCGAGGCCCATTTCGTGCGGATGGGGCGGATCGCCACGGTCGCGCTGGGTCTCGCGCTGTTCGCCATGGCGGTGCTGTCCTACTATTGGCAGCGCTATGCCGATACGGCGTTGCTGGACTTCGTGCTGGGGGTGATGGCCTTTGCCTATTCCGGGCTGCTGGGGGTGTATGGCGTGGCGCTGTTTTCGCGGCGCGGCTCTTCCGCCAGTGTGCTCGCCGCCTTTGCTGCGGGCTTTCTGACCGTGCTGGCCTTCCAGCCTTATGTGATTGATGCGCTGGGGCTGCCGCTGGCGCTGAAGGGCGTGGCGTTTCCGTGGCACCTGTGTTTGGGGACCGTGGTGGCGGCGCTGGTGTGTCTGGCGGCGCCGGGGCAACGAGCCTGATTCCGCCCCCTTGATGGGGGAGGGATACCGCAGCTTGGCTGCTTGCAGCCTAGCGCAGGTTGGGTGGGGGTGATGCCGCGATGCGACAGAACTTCGCCGGCAACATCACCCCCATCCAACTTCGACTAGGTCGTTGCGCGCCCAAGTCTGCGTATCCTTCCCCCATCGAGGGGGAAGGTGGAGCAGGGTGGCGGTTTCGGCAAACCCCGGCTAAGGCACCGGCAATGACTGCCCAGCCTGCATTCCTGACCGCTTCGCTGACCGTTGCCGCTGGCGGCGCGGTGGGGGCGTGGTTGCGCTTTGCGGCCGGGCGACTGATCGGCGCGGGGCCGTTTCCCTATGCCACGCTGAGCGTCAACGTGCTCGGCAGCCTCGCCATGGGCCTGCTGGCCGGCTGGCTGGCCCGTCACGGAGCGGGCGGCGAGCACTGGCGCCTGCTGCTGGGCGTAGGCGTGCTGGGCGGCTTCACCACCTTTTCCGCCTTCAGCCTGGAAATCGCAGTGATGATCGAGCGCGGGGCCATGGCGCAGGCCGCGCTCTATATTGGCCTGTCGCTGGTGGGCGGCGTGGGCGGTCTGTTTGCCGGGCTGGCCCTGGCACGAGGAATTGCATGAGCACCGAAGTCCGCCAGTTTACCGTCCAGCACGATGATGACGGGGTGCGGCTGGACCGCTGGTTCAAGCGCCACCTGCCGCAGATCGGCTTTGCCATGATCAGCCGCTGGGCCCGCACCGGGCAGATCCGCGTCGATGGCAAGCGCGCCGATCCGGCCGACCGGCTGACTGCGGGCCAGGTCGTGCGCGTGCCGCCGGGCGGCGATGCCCCGGCCAAGGGCGGTGCCAAGCCGCGCCGCGAACTGTCCGAGGAGGAAGTGGCCAAGGCCGAAGCCATGGTCATCACCCAGGATCGCGCGGCGATTGTGCTCAACAAGCCGCCGGGCCTGGCCACGCAAGGCGGCACCGGCACCAAGGAACATGTCGACGGGCTGCTCGATGCCTTCGGGCATGACGGCCCGCGCCCGCGGCTGGTTCACCGGCTCGACAAGGATACCTCGGGCGTCCTGCTGATCGCCCGCACACCGGGCAGCGCGGCCTATTTTTCCAAGCGCTTCTCGGGCCGCACCGCGCGCAAGATCTACTGGGCGATCATCACCGGCGTGCCGGACATTGCCGATGGCTTGATCGAGCTGCCGCTGGCCAAGCAGCCCGGCACGGGCGGTGAGAAGATGATGGTCGACAAGTCGGGCGAAGGGCAATCGGCCCGCACCCGCTACCGCGTGCTTGACCGCGCCGGCAACCGCGCCGCCTGGGTTGAGCTGCAACCGCTGACCGGGCGCACCCACCAGCTGCGCGTCCACATGGCGGCGATCGGCCATCCGATCGTGGGCGATGGAAAGTATGGCGGGCCGGAGGCGTTCCTGTCGGGCTCGATCAGCCGCAAGATGCACCTTCATGCGCGCCGCCTGATCATCGACCATCCCGATGGTGACCAGATCGACGTGACGGCCGAACTGCCCGAACACTTCGCCAATACCATGGCCAGCCTGGGCTTTGACGAGGAAGACGGCGCCGCCCTGCCCGAGCGGCCCAAGCCCGGCAAGGCGGATGAAAAGCAGGCCGCCAAGGCCCACGCCAAGCAGGTCCGCAAGGAGCGCCGTGGCGAACGGCGCGGGCGGGCCGATGGCCGGGTCGCAACCCGCAAGCCGCCGACCAAGCGCGGGCCGACCAAGGGCAAGGGATCGCCCAAACCGGCAGGAAAGCGCTGATGCACCCCAACCCGCAGTTCCGCCACGATGACCGCGCGCTGCTGGAAACGCTGATCGAGGAGATCGGCTTCGGCATGGTCTTTGCCGCCACGCCCGATGGCCCGCGCGTCGCCCATACGCCGCTGGTCTCGACCGGGGACGGCGCGCTGCAATTCCACATCGCGCGCGGCAATGGCCTGGCCAAGCACCTCGACGGCGCGACCGTGCTGGCGGTGATCAATGGCCCGGACGGCTATGTCAGCCCGCGCTGGTATGAGGATCAGGGCCAGGTGCCGACCTGGAACTACATCAGCCTCGAACTCGAAGGCCGGGTCCGGCGGATGGACAGCGACGGGCTGCTCGGCCACCTCGAGGCGCTTTCGGCGCGCGAGGAGGCGCGGCTGGCGGGCGAACCCTGGACTATGGACAAGAGCCCGCCCGATTACATCCGCCGGCTGATGGCCGGGATCATCGGCTTCGAGCTGGAGATCCTGGGCTGGCGCGAGACGCTCAAGCTCAGCCAGAACAAGCCGGCTGACGAGCGTGAGCGGGTGGCCGCCGGGCTGGAGGCGAGCGGTTCGGCCGCGATCGCCGCGCTGATGCGGACCCTGGCGCCGTGACGGTCCGCCTCGCCGTGTTCGATTGCGACGGCACGCTGGTCGATGGCCAGGCGGCGGTCTGCGATGCGATGGACGCGGCCTTTGCGGCGCACGGCCTGCCCGCGCCCGACCGCCACCTGGTCCGCCGCAGCGTTGGCCTCAGCCTGCCGCAAGCGGTCCGCGCGCTGGTGCCGGATGCGGACGAGGCGCTGCAGCAGGGGCTTGATCAGGCTTACCGGAGCGCCTTCCGTGCGGCGCGCGAAGCCGGGCAATTGGTCGAACCGCTCTATGCCGGGGTGCGCGAACTGCTCGATGCGCTGCGCGATGACGGCTGGCTGCTGGCGGTGGCGACTGGCAAGTCGGACCGGGGGCTGGAGCATTGCCTCGCAACCCACGGCCTCAGCCGCCATTTCATTTCGCTCCAGACCGCTGACCGCCACCCGTCCAAGCCGCACCCGGCCATGCTGGAAGCCGCGCTGTTCGAAGCTGGCGCTCTGCCCGCCAGCGCCGTGATGATCGGCGATACGGCCTATGACATGGTCATGGCGGTCAATGCCGGGGTCCGCGCGCTGGGGGTCGACTGGGGCTATCACACCCCCGCCGAACTGACTGACGCCGGGGCCGAGGCCGTCGCCCGTGATCCCCTGCACCTGCTGGAGTTGCTGAGATGAGCGATAATGATGCCCAGGCCCGCACCCGTTTTATCGTGATCCAGATCGTGCGGCTGAGCGGGGTTGCGATGGTCCTGGTCGGCCTGCTGGTGATGACCGGCCGGATCGACTGGCCGCGCGAGGTCGGCTTCGTCCTCGCCGCCGCCGGCCTGTTCGAGGCGCTGCTGGCGCCGCTGCTGCTCTCGCGCAAGTGGAAGACCCCGTCCGAATGAAGCGGTTTTACAAGGAAGCCAAGGCGGCCCCGGTCACCGGGGGCTGGCAGGTCCAGCTTGACGGGCGCGGGGTAAAGACAGCCACTGGCAAGCCCCAGATCGTCCCGAGCGAGGCCCTCGCCGCTGCGCTCGCGGCCGAATGGGCGGCGCAGGAGGAAGTGATCGCCCCGGCCAGCTTCGTGCTGCGCGATCTGGCCGACTATGCGATCGACGTGGTGGCCGATGATCCGGCCGAATTGCACACCACCCTGCTCCGCTTCGCCGAGACCGATACGCTGTGTTACCGCGCCGAGCCGGGCGAACCGCTCTACCGGCGCCAGCTCGAACGGTGGGAGCCGCTGCTGGCCGCCGCCGAGGCGCGCCACGGCGTGACCTTCGAGCGGATCAGCGGCATCATCCATCGCCCCCAGCCGCCGGAAACGCTGGCGAAGCTGGGTGAGCGGCTGGAAGGCCTTGATCCCTTCACCCTCGCCGCGCTCAACACGCTGGCCTCGCTCGCCGCCTCGCTGGTGATCGCCCTCGCCGCGCTGGAACCGGATGCCGATGCCGGGGCGCTGTGGATCGCGGCCGAACTGGAAGAGGATGGCAGGCCGAGCAATGGGGCCGCGGATGCCGAGGCCCGAGGAACGCCGCACCCGCCTCGCCGCCGCCTTTGCCAATGCGGTCCCGCTTTGCCGCTCTGGCCGCGAACGATT
>JACDQK010000088.1 GCA_015657645.1 Novosphingobium sp. | reverse complement strand
GCCTTCTGGAACACCGCCCAGATGTCGTCGGCAAACAGTTCGCGGCCCACCTCGTCGGCCAGGGCCTGCACGTGGGTGGAGAAGTGCGCCTGCATCTTCTTGGGCAGTTTCAGGCCCTGATCCTGTTCCAGCACCCAGGCGAAGCCGCCCTTGCCGGACTGCGAGTTGACCCGGATCACCGCCTCGTAATCGCGGCCCAGATCGGCCGGATCGATCGGCAGGTAAGGCATCTCCCAGGTTTCGTCGTTCTGCTGCTCGCGCGCGGCAAAACCCTTCTTGATCGCGTCCTGATGGCTGCCGGAGAACGAGGTGTAGACCAGTTCACCCACATAGGGGTGGCGCGGGTGGATCGGCAGCTGGTTGCAGTATTCCACCGTCTTGGCGATGGCATCGATATCCGAGAAATCGAGGCCCGGATCAACGCCCTGGGTGTACATGTTGAGGGCAACGGTCACGATGTCGCAGTTGCCGGTGCGCTCGCCATTGCCGAACAGGCAGCCTTCGACCCGGTCTCCGCCAGCCATCAGGCCCAGCTCGCAAGCGGCGATGCCGGTGCCGCGGTCGTTATGGGTGTGGAGGCTGATCACCACCTTGTCGCGGTTCGGGATCATGCGGCCGAACAGCTCGACCTGGTCGGCATAGACGTTGGGTGTCGCGCATTCGACCGTGGCGGGCAGGTTGAAGATGATCGGATTGTCGGTGGTCGGCTGGAGCACGTCCATCACCGCCGCGCAGACCTCGACCGAGAAATCGACTTCGGCGGTCGAGAAGGTTTCTGGCGAATATTCGAACTGCCAGTTCGTGCCGTGGTACTTAGCTGCCTGGTCGCGCATGACCTTGGCGCCTTCGATCGCGATCTGCTTGATCTCCTCGCGGCTCATGCCGAAGACGATCCGGCGCCAGGCGGGCGAGACCGCGTTATAGACGTGGACGATGGCCTTTTCCGCGCCTTCCAGGCTGGCAAAGGTCGTCTCGATCAGGTCGCGGCGCGACTGGGTCAGCACTTGCGGGGTGACATCGGCGGGGATCCGCCCGTCCTTGACCAGGCCCGAGATGAAATCGAAATCGGTCGCGCCCGAAGCCGGGAAGCCGACCTCGATCTCCTTGACCCCGACTTTCAGCAGCAGGTCGAAGAACCGGCTCTTCTTCTCGGCCCCCATCGGGTCGATCAGCGCCTGGTTGCCATCGCGCAGGTCGGTGGAAAGCCAGCGCGGCGCCTGGGTAATGACGCGGCTGGGCCACTGCCGGTCAGGCAGATTGATGGGCGGGAAGGGGCGATACTTGACCCCGGGGTTCTTCAACATGGTCATGGCATGGTCTCGACTTGGTACTGCGACTGTCTGGCGGTGCTTCCTGTTCCCTTGGGCGCTGCTGCGCGCCCTGGAATGGCACGCCAGCTCACGCCCAAGGGCGGATAAGTCGCAGGGTAAGGCCAAGCGGAGCGATCATGACCCAGCCTATGGCGCGATGAATCGGCGCTGTAAAGCGGGCATCGCACTTTCGTTGCTTTGGCCCGTCACACACGGCAATAGGGTTGCCGAACATAGCCATTGGAATGCCTGAATGAGATTCGATCCTGCCCGCCTCGACCGCATCCCCGCCTTCGTCAAGGAACGCTATCTCGATACCGGCAAGCTGCCGCACGCTCAGGTGCTGGTGGCGCACCGCGGGGAGATTGCGCACTTTTCCTCGCAAGGCGCGGCCCGTGAAGGGGCGCCGGCGCAGATCGACGAGAGCACGATTTTCCGCATCGCTTCGATGACCAAGCCGGTTACCTCGGTGGCCTTCATGCAGCTGCTTGAACAGGCCAAGGTCGCGCTCGATACGCCGGTCCATCATGTCCTGCCCGAGTTCAAGGATCTGGCTGTCTACAACGGCGGCGGGGCGGGGGTGGCGTTTCTGACCAAGGACTGCGGACGGCCGATGCAGATGGTCGATCTGCTGCGGCACACCTCGGGCCTGACCTATGGCTTCCAGAACCGCACCAACATCGATGCCGCTTACCGCGAGGGCAAGATCGAGAACTGGCACGGCAACCTGACGCTGGACGAGTTCATCGGCGCGCTTGGCAAACTGCCATTGGAATTCTCGCCGGGCGAAGCGTGGAACTATTCGGTTTCAACCGACGTGCTGGGCGCGGTGGTCGAGCGGGTTTCGGGCCAGCGGCTCGATGAATACTTCCGTCAGCACATCTTCGCACCGCTGAAGATGGACGATACCGGCTTCATGGTGCCGGAAGGCCAGACACACCGCTTGCCTGATTGCTACAGTTTCGTGCCCGGCAAGGGGAAGGTCCTGGTCGATCGCGGCGGCGAGAGCCTGTGGGCCAAGCAGCCGCGATTGCTGTCTGGCGGTGGCGGGCTGGTTTCGACCGCGCTCGACTATCACCGCTTCAACACCATGCTGCTCAACGGCGGCGAGCTGGACGGGGCGCGGATCCTTGGCCGCAAGTCGATCGAGCTGATGACGCTTAATCACCTGCCTGACGATGGTGACCTGGCCTCATGGTCGCGCTCGCTGTTCAGCGAGGCGACCAATGCCGGGGTCGGGTTTGGCCTGGGCTTTGCGGTCAACCTCGACCCGGTGCGGACGATGATCCCCGGCTCGGTTGGAGAGTTTTACTGGGGCGGGATGTATTCGACCGCCTTCTTTGTCGATTCGCTGGAAGAGATCACCATGGTCTTCATGACCCAGCTGGCGCCCAGCAGCACGTACCCGATCCGGCGCGAGCTCAAGACCCTGATCTATTCGGCGCTGGTCTGATGAGCGAGGACAGCCTCTATGAGACGATGGGTCTTCACCGCATCGTCGCGCTGGACCCCGCTGGCCGCGCGCAGCTGGAATACATGGCCAAGCCCGGCATGTGCCATTCGGGCGGCGTGGTGCAGGGCGGTTTCGTCACCGGCTGGATCGATGCCGCCATGGCCCATGCGGTGATTGCCGTGTTGGGCGATGACGTCACGCCGATGAGCCTGGAGATCAAGGTCAGCTTCTTTGCGCCGGTCCGGCCCGGCCTGGTCCTGGCCGAAGGCTGGATCGAGCGGCGCGGCCGCAAGACGGCGTTCCTCGAAGGGCACTTGCTCGACGAAGCGGGCAACGTCCTCGCCAAGGGGACGTCGACAGTCACGCTGTTCGACCGGGCCAAGGTTGAGGCCTCGGCCAAGGCAGCCATAGGGGGATAAGATGAGTGCGATCCGGCCTTTCACTTTGGACGTTCCGCAAGCGGAACTGGATGACCTCAAGGCCCGGATCGACCTGACCCGCTGGCCCGAGAAGGAGCCGGTCGATGACTGGTCGCAAGGCACGCCGCTGGCGGTCTTGCAGGACGTGATGGCCTATTGGCGCAATGACTACGACTGGCGCCGCTGCGAAGCGCGGCTCAATGGGCTGGGCCAGTTCATCACCGAGATCGGCGGGCTGGACATCCATTTCCTCCATGTCCGCTCGCCGCGCGCCGATGCCATGCCGGTGGTGATGACCCACGGCTGGCCGGGCTCCGTGATCGAATTCATGGGGGTGATCGACCAGCTGACCAATCCGGACGATCCGGCCGCTCCAGCCTTCCACCTCGTCCTGCCTTCGCTCCCCGGCTACGGCTTTTCCGGCAAACCCACGGTTAGGCGCGACGATCAAGCCGGGCACCCGCCTGCAGATCCGCGCACTGACCGAGCGTTCGGTTGAGCCTGCGATGGGCGCCGAAGCGCTCTATTCGAAGCAGTCGACAAACGAGGTCCGAGCCACTTACGCGTTGTCGGAACGCCTTTCGGCCTCGGGCGGTTTCAGCCTGCGCAAGCGCGACTACGAAGGCGCCCAGGCCAATTTCGGGCCGCTATTGGATGAGGACAAGTTCCGCCGTATCTTTGCCGGCATGACCCTGCGCACCAGCCGCCGGCTCGATCTGAGCCTCGAAGGTGGCCACGAAAAGCGCAACGCGACCGGCACGATCTTTGATTACAGCGGTGGCTATGTCGGCCTGCGTGGCCGGCTCAAGCTCTAGCTTCAGGATGATGAACCAGATGAATTGCGCATTTGCAAATGCACGGCCGTTGCGTGGCTTGTTGTCCCTGTTTGCTGCCTTGCTGATTGCCCTGTCGGTCTTTGCCGGTCCGGTGGCCGCGCAGACGCCGGTTTCGGCGCCGGCCCAGGCCGCAGCGCCCGCCAGTGGCGGGGCGGTGAACCTGAACGACGGTTACGTGATCGGGGTCGGCGACGTTGTCGAAATCGCCGTGCTGGGCCGCGAGGAGTTCAAGCCGCGGGTCCAGGTTCAGGTCGATGGCACGGTGCAGCTGCCCTATCTTCATTCGGTCACGGCTTCGAACCTGACCGTGATCCAACTGCGTGAGCGCGTGGCCAAGCTGCTGCGCGACGGCGGCTATTACGTTGATCCGGTCGTCAGCGTGACCGTGGTCAGCTATGCCAGCCGCTATGTGACGGTGCTGGGAGAATTCGCCAGTCCCGGTCTGGTGGCGGTGGACCGCGCTTATCGGGTCTCGGAAATCCTGGCCCGCGCGGGCGGCCCCCGTCCGACCGCAAGCGACGAGCTGGTGCTGCGACGCGCTACTGGTGAGGAACTGGTCCTGCCGATCGAGTTGCTTTCACGCGGCGGGCCGGCTGACGATCCGATGGTGCAGCCGGGCGACAAGCTGTTTATCGGCGCTGCCCCCAATTTCTACATCTATGGCCAGGTCAATGCGCCGGGGTCATACCGGGTTGAGCGTGGTATGACGCTGCGCATGGCGCTGGCCCGTGGCGGCGGCTTGACCGAGCGGGGCTCGGCCAGTCGGTTGTCAGTTTTCCGGAATGGTAAGCAAGTGAAGGTAGGACTCGATACCGTACTCCAGGGCGGTGATACCGTCGTGGTCGGCGAACGTTTCTTCTAGTTCTAGTCCAGTCAGGATCGGTCAGATCGCATGAGCTTCGAACAAATCTTCAGACTGCTGTGGGCCCGTCGGGGGATGATCCTGATTGCCGCGGTTTTCAGCCTGTTTGCGGCCACAATTGTCGGGTTGATCCTGCCGCCGCGCTATGTGGCGCATGCCCGCGTCATGCTCAACCTGGTCAAGCCGGATCCGATCACGGGGGAGAGCATCTCCTCGCAGTTCGCCCGGGCCTATGTTCGCACCCAGACGGAGCTGATTCGCGACTATCGTATTGCCGGCAAGGTGGTCGATATCCTTGGCTGGGCCAGTTCGCCGGATCTGGCCGAACAATATGCCAACCGTCGCTCGGATGACGTCCGCGACTTCCGACGCTGGATGGCGCAGCGGGTTATCGACAGCACGAATGCGGAACTGATCGAGGGCAGCAACATCCTCGATATTTCCTATACCGCCGCCTCGCCGCAAGGCGCCGCCGCCGTGGCCGAGGCCGTGCGCCGCGCCTATATCGAGCAGGCAATTGCCTCCGCCGCGAAGATGCCGGACGCGATGCCGAATGGTTCAAGGGCCAGGCCGCCAAGATCAAGGAAGAGCTGGCCGCCGCCGAACAGCGCAAGAGCGCGTTCGAGCGCGCCAATGGCATCGTGCTTGACGATCAGGACATCGATCAGGACCAGCGCCGACTTACTGCGCTGGCGGTTGCCGCTCCGGCGCAGCAAGCCGGACCGGCCATCTCGGTCGGGGCCAGCAATCCCGCTGCGGCGCAGATCGCCCAGCTTGATGCCGCAATCGCGACGGCCGAACGCACGCTTGGCCCGAACAACCCGCAATTGCTTGACATGAAGCGGCAGCGCGAAGCTCTGGCCAGCACGTCGGGCCCGTCGCAGGTCATTGCCGCAGGTCCTTCGGGTCCGTCGATCGGGGCGCAATACAGCTCGCAGCTGCAGAAGGTTCTGGCCCAGCGCGGCAAGACCGATGAAGCACGCCGCATCTCGGTTGAAGTGGCCGTGCTGCGCGATCAGTTCCAGAAAGCCAGCATGCGCGTGGCCGAACTCGAGCAGCAGTCGCAGTCGATCGAGAGCGGCTTGACCCTGCTGGGTGCCGCAACCGCGCCGGATAAGCCTTCGTTCCCCAACTGGCCGCTGATCATCTTCGGTTCGCTTGGACTTGGCCTGATGCTCGGCGTGCTTTCGGCCCTTATCGCGGAATTGCTGGCTCGCCGGGTCCGCTGCACTGCCGACTTGCGGTTTGGCGAACTGCCGGTCCTGGGCGAAATGGCCGTGCCGATCCGGGCCGGCGGCTTCAAGCTTTTCAACTTTGGCCGCAAGCCGCAAACCACTGAGGCACTTGGTCATGGCTGACGCCGACTATACTATCGCACCGGGTGCACTTCGCGAACGGCCAGCGCCCCCGACCGAGGACGCGTCGCAGCGCTCGTTCGTCCTGACCGAACATCTGGTGGCGGCGACCCGCCCGGGCTCGATCCAGGCCGAAAGCTTCCGCGCCTTGCGCTCCAACCTGCTGTCACAGCATGTCAACCGTGGCCGTCGGGCCTTGGCCATCTGTTCGCCCACCGCGGAAGCGGGATGCAGCTTTGTGTCGGCCAACCTGGCCTTCGTCATGGCTCAGGCCGGGGTCAACACCCTGCTGATCGATGGCAATCTTCGTGCTCCGGCGCTTCACCAGTTCATCACCAGCGACCAGTATGGTGCCGGGCTGGGCGAATGCCTGGCCGACGACACTCTGCCGCTGACCAGTGCAATCAAGCGCGTGCAGCCCTCGCTCTCGGTGCTTTACGCGGGCGATGCCGGCATTGCGGCAGCCGATCGGCTGGGTTCCCCGGTGTTCCGCAACCTCATCGCGCAATGTCTGCGCGATTTTGACCTGACCATCGTCGATACCCCGCCGTCGAGCCTCTCGGCCGACGCCCGGCGGATCGCGGCTGTCACCCATTACGCCCTGGTCGTGACCCGGCGTGACCGGACTTTCGTCAAGGATGTGCGCGTGCTGCTTGATGAGCTGACTGCAGACGGGGCAGAGCCGATCGGCACTTACCTGAATGACTTCTGACGCGATCACCCGCCCGAAGCTGACGATCCCGACCTGGTGGCCGCTGCTGCTGGGACTGTTGGTCCTGGCCGTGCCGACGATCATCAGCCTGGCAGACAGCGCCTGGTCGACCGATACCGGCGCGCACGGCCCGATCGTGCTCGCCACGGGGCTGTGGTTGCTGCACCATGATGGCCTGCGCATTCCGCCACCGGGTGCCCCCGCGCATTGGCGGCCGGCCGTGCCCGTGTTGCTGCTTGGCTTGTTGAGCTATGCATTTGGGCGCGCTTATGATTTCATCAGCGTTGAAGGACTGGGGTTGTACCTGGTCTTTGTTGCAGTGGTCATTCGCCTGGTGGGCCTGGCCGTAGTTCGCCGCCACCTGTTTCCCCTGTTCTACCTTGTGCTCTGCCTGCCGCCGCCCGGCTGGATGATGACACAGCTGACCGCGCCGCTGCAGGTTCTGGTCAGTTGGGCATCGGAAGGCATGGCCGGGGCGCTGGGCTATCCGATCGCGCGCGAAGGCGTGGTCTTGCAGGTCGCGCAGTACCAGTTGCTGGTTGAGGATGCCTGCGCTGGCCTGAATTCGCTGTTCGGGCTGACGGCAATCAGCCTGCTCTACATCTTCCTGGCCCACCGCGCTTCGCTGCGCCACGCGGGAATACTGCTGCTGGCGGTGATCCCGATCGCGATCCTGGCCAATATTATCCGCGTGTTCGGCCTGATCATGATTACCTACTATTTCGGTGACGCCGCCGCGCAGGGCTTTATGCATTCGACCACCGGCATGGTGATGTTCGTCGTTGGACTGTTGCTGATCATGGCCTTCGACCAGCTGGTAAGCCGGTGGATTCTGCGGGACAGGACGGCATGACCATCGATCGCCGTGACCTTTTGGCCGGACTGGCCTGCGTCGGCGGACTGGGCCTGGCCGAGTGGCTGCGCCCGCGCACACCGGTCGTGCTGATGCCGGCTGGCGGCAAGCTCACCAACCTGGTGCCGCAGCAGCTTGGGCCCTGGTCGCAGGGGCGGGAAGGGGACATCGTCGTCCCGCGCACTGAGGGCAGCCTGGCTTCGCGGCTCTATGGCGATCAGCTGGCGCGGATCTACTATCGCGCCGATCAGGCCGACCTACCGATGATGCTGAGCATCGCGTACGGCACCCGGCAGAGCGATTCGCTGCAATTGCATCGCCCGGAGGTCTGCTATCCGGCTGTCGGCTTTGCCGTCGGCCCGGCGCGCGGCTTTGCGCTCGATCTGGGTGGGATGCAGGTGCCGGTGGTGGCGCTGACCGCGACCTCGCGCGACCGGATCGAAGACGTTGTCTACTGGACCCGCATGGGCCGCCGGTTCCCCCGCAGTGAGGCGGAGCAGCGCGAAATGCGCTTTGCCAATGCCATCGAAGGACTGGTGCCGGATGGTGCGCTGGTGCGGGCTTCGGCCATCCGCGCCAAGCCGGATGTCCCGGTTTTCGGCCAGGTTGAGGCCTTTTTGCAGGCCTTGGCCGGGTCGCTCGGCCGGGATGGCCGCAAGGTGCTGCTCGCGGCTGAGTGATAAGTCCGGCTAACGGACCGGCAAAACGCTGCTCCGTTATGGGACACCAGCGAAAACCCTTAGATATTTACGTTGCCACTGCCGCTTACGGAGGTTAAACAGGCATTAACTCCGAATCGGCCTTTAGCTTAAAAGGTCGCGCTTTCCCGGTTGGGGGCATGGGCGATGAGGGGCGAGAACACTGGAGTATTTGACATGAAGCGGACTTTCACTCTCGCACTCGCTGCTGCCGCGACCTTCGCAGCTGCTTCGCCGGCTCAGGCCGCGCTCGTTTCGTCGGGCCTTGGCTGCACCACGACTCAGGTTTCGCCGACGGCTTCGGCCTGCGTTGGTTGGTATAGGGGCCAGCTGCTGGGCGGCTCGGGCCCGATGCGTCAGGATGCCAAGGATGCTCTCGCGCTCCTCGGATATACCTGGAACCCGAACATTCTGACCAACACCGTCCAGATCCTCGGCAGCATCAGCGGTAACACGATCGATTTCACCGCCGGCACCGGGATCCTCTCGGGCAAGACCGTGATCGGCATCCACCGCGGTGGCGCTGGTCAGGGCACCCAGTCGACGGCCTTCTTCCGCTGGGACAACCTGGCCCCGACCGACAAGATCACGCTGAACCTGGGCGGCCTGTCGAGCTCGACGCTCTTCATCACCACCTTCTCGGCCGTTCCTGAGCCCGCCACCTGGCTGCTCATGATCGCCGGCGTTGGTCTGGTTGGCTGGCAGCTGCGCCGTCGTCGTCAGACGGTCAAGGTCAGCTACGCCTGATCTGAATACCAGATAAAACCGCTTCGAGGGCCGGGTCATTGACCCGGCCCTTTGCGTTTGTGCCTAGTGTTGCGGAGGATTGGCCAGGCCAGGGCTCCCGCCAGGAAGCTCCGGCCCGGCCAGACTTGATCAGTTTTCGAGTTCGGCGAGGCGCAGCCAGATTGTCAGCGGAACGCCGTCATCTTCAAAGGCCAGCGAGATGTCGCCGGCGGGCTTGCCGTCAGCCATCGCCTTCAAGGCCGGGAATTGCTTCAGCGAAACGTGCCCGAAATGCTCCAGCGCGTGGCCAACTGCCGCGCGCAGCTGTTCGTGGGGCACTTGCGCCAGCAGTTTCTCAACCTGCTGCTGGGCCCGTTCGGGCAGGCGCAGCATCTGCTCGCGCGCCATCATCCCCAGGCCATCCTTAAGATCGGTTGCCGTCACCGTCTTGCCGCCTCGCTCGATCGCGCGGCTGCTGGCCTGGTGGGCAATCAGGTTGGCCAGATAGGGTGAGCCATTGGCCGAACCGATCAGCCGGTCCTGGGCGATCTTGTCGATCGGCAAGCCGCTGATCGCCTGCCCGTTGGTCAGAATTTCGGCCAGTTCGGTATCGCTCATCCGGCCAACCGGGATGCCCAGCAGGTTGCGGCGGATCGACGGGATCTGGCGAACCAGCTCGCTGAGGTTCTCGGCCACGCCGCCGATCAGGATCTGAACCTTGGAACTGCGGTCGGACAGATTCTTGATCAGTTCGGCCACTTCGCGGCGGAATTCCGGCTTCTCGGTCCGGTCAAATTCGTCGAGAATGATCAGGAGCCGCGTACCCGAAACGCCGTCCAGCACCTCGCTGAGCGCAGCGGGCGTCAGCCGGCTGGCATCGAACAGATCAGCCAGGGTCTTGCCGGATTCGACCTGAGCCGAGGTCGGATCGCCCTTTTCGTGGTACAGCAGCGGAATGTCTTCGGCGATCGCGCGGAAGGTGCTGTCGAGGTCGCTCGACGCGCTGCACGAGGAATAGCGCACCAGATAGCGGGCGTCCTTGGCTAGCAGGGCGATGATGTGCAGCAGCGAGGTCTTGCCGATCCCGCGGTCGCCATAGAGCACCACGTGCATCCGCCGCTCTTCGATCGAGCGGATCACGCTGGTCAGCAGCTCGCGCCGGCCGGCAAATTGCCGCAGGTCCGAAACCGGCTGCGAAACCGGGTAGGCCCGGCCCAGCCGGTGTCCGGCCGAAAGCTCACGCGAATAGCTGCGGTCAGCCTCGATCTCGTTCGCCAGGCCGGAAAAGCGCGGCAATCCGCCAGCCAGGTTCGCCGGCGCAGCCGGGCCCGAAACCACAAGCGTGGCTTGCCCGTCCTCGTCCTCGGTCGGGTCGGCATTTTTGACAAGCCCGAAAAGCTTTCTGATCCAGCTCATGATGTTCCGCTATATGGGAGGGAAGAGGTTCGCGCGTTTGGTCGCCTATTCAGGCCGTGAAAGCGGCTTGAGGACGTAGTAGATATAGGCCAGCACTGCCACCAGCAGGGCAACGGCGGGGATCGCATAGCCTTCATCGCCGATATAGTTCACGGCCATGCAGCCCACCGCCGGCGGCAGGTAATGCCAGATCTTGTCGGTCGGCTCCGGTGCGGCCGAACGCTGCAGATACAGCACGGCCAGACCACAAAAGACCAGGACCGTGATCCAGTCGAAGATCGATTCCATCAAATCTATCCCGTCAATCGCGCCTATGGCGGCGAAGCTATACCGAAGCCAGTCCGGTGACCAGTACCACTGGCTATGGATTAGGCACGGCTGAATAAAGTTCGTCCTTAGAGCGCGGATGATAAACTGAATATGCCAATAATCCGTAAGCATGAACTTTGTTGCGGCGATGACTGGCCAATCGGCAAGGGGGCTGGCAGAACTTGCCGGGCCGGACGGCGGGGATGCCGCCAAACAGGTGGAGAATTTGGTTGAGGACTTTCGCTGACCTGCCGACGGGCCGGGATAATCACTTCAATCTGATCCGGTTGATTGCGGCAGCGGCCGTGCTGGTCTCGCACAGCTACCCGCTGTCCCGCGGCGTGGGCAGCGAGGAGCCGCTCGAGCATTTGACCGGACAGTCGCTTGGCGCGGCCGCAGTCTACATCTTCTTCGGCATCTCCGGTTACATGATCACTCGCAGCTTTGATCGGCGGATTGACCTGTGGAGTTTCGCGGCGGCCCGGATCGCCCGGATTTTCCCCGGCTTGCTCGTGGTCCTGGCCATGACCGCCTTCATCCTCGGGCCGATCGCGGCGAGTGTCGACTGGCGGACTTTCTTCGGCGATCCGGCGGTCTGGAGCTATGTCCCCCGCAACCTCAGCCTGCGGTTCCTGCAGTTCGAGCTGCCCCATGTCTTCACAGACAACATCTACCCGGGCGCGATCAATGGCTCGCTCTGGACGCTGTTCTGGGAAGTGGCCTGCTATGCCATGGTCGTGGTGCTGGGGTTGCTGGGCGCCTTGCGGGGCAAGTGGTTTCTGGCCTTTCTGGCGGCTTACTCGGCCTTTTCCGCCTATATCGTGCTGACCGGCGAACCAGGCAGCTGGACGCGGCTGTCCTTTCCTTTCGTCACCGGCATGGCGATTTACGTGTTTCGTGACCGGATCCCGGCCAGCGGCCTGGCCGCGGTGCTGGTCTGCGCCGCAGCCCTGGCGCTTTACACCACGCCGCTGTGGCCGCTGGCCTATGGCCTGGTGCTAGCCTATCTCGCGCTGCTGCTGGGCCATGCCAGGGCCGACTGGCTGCTGGGCTACAACCGCCTGGGGGACTACAGCTACGGCACCTACATCTATGCCTTTCCAGCGCAGCAGACGGCAGCCTGGCTGCTTCCCGGCATTTCGGCGATAGAGATGATCGCGCTGACCTTGCCGGTCACACTCGTGCTGGCGGTGCTGTCGTGGCACCTGATCGAGCACCCGGCGCTGGAGCGGCGCGAGCGGCTGGCGGCACTGATCCGGGCGGTGCTGCCGGCCCGGTTGGTCAAAGCCGGCTAGGATTTGCCCCGCAAGGCCCGCTTCAGCCGGCTGGCAAGCGGCATCCAGCAGAACGCGCCGTTCATTTTCAGGCGGAACAGGCGTTCGGAATCCGACGGTTCGACCGCGGTCCGGCCGCGCAAAATGGCGCTGTGATCGGTGCCGATCCGCTCCGGCATGACCGAATAGGCCTTGCGGTAACCCGCCGCTGCCACGACCTGAACCGCAGCGTCATTGAGGCTGCCATAGGGGAAGGCAAATTCGTCAACCGGATGCCCGCACAGCTCTTCAAGCATGGACCGCGACACGGCGGCCTGCCGCGCCGCTTCGGCCGGATCGACCATAGCCATCTGGACATGGTCGATCGAATGCGATCCGATCCGCAGCAAGGGGGACTGGATCGCGCGCAGCATGTCCGCCGGCATGACCGTCTCCGCCTGATCGTGCAGTGATTCCATCGCCCAACCGGCCTTCTGCCCCAGCCAGCCGCTGGGCGCAAAGACCGTCGCCGGTAACCCGCGCGCTTGCAGGATCGGCACGGCATTGCGAGCGACCGAATCGAAGGCATCGTCAAAGGTGATCGCAACCAGTGGTTGCTCGCCCGAAACCGCACCTTCATAGTCAGCAAACACGACTTCGGTCTCTGCTGCCAGAATGTCCATCTGCCGCGCGAAGCCATCGCGGAAGTGATCGGGCACGGCATGATAATAGAGGATGGTCAGAGCCGGGCGCGTGCCGGTCAGGCGTGCGCCGACCATCCAGGCGGTGGCGATCGACGCCTTAAGCGGACCATGCAGCGCCATCTCAGGCCGTCCTGACTGTCATGAAGGGCACGGACAGGTCGACCTGCCGCGGATCGAGGCTGTAGCCACCCGTAGCCCCGGTGGTGAAACCGATCTCTTCCAGGACCAGCTGGGCTGGCCGGTTCCGGTCAGTCTTGCGGAAGTCGATAAAGACTTCGGCGGTCTCGGCCCCGGCCATATTGACCAGGTGGTGGATCAGCGCCTGCTCGATGAATTTGCCCTGGACCCGGCATGACAGCATGAAATCATCGACCACCACGCGCGGCGCGCTGCCTACCGCCTCGAAGTGGGCCATGCAGAACCCGACGGTGCCATAGCTGCCAAACCGATCGTTGCATTCGATCACCAGGTGCGTGCGATCATCCTGCAGGGCGGCAGCAATGGCGGCGCGATCATATTTCCGGCCGGAGAAGTTGAGCTGGTTGGTGCGCTGGACCAGTTCGGCAATCCGGTCATGATCGGCCGGTGTGTCCGGCCGGATCGTCAGGACCAGCTCGCAGCTGCGCAGGAACTCGATGTAGTCATCCCCGAACGAGCTGGCGGCTTGGGTCCGGACCACGGCTTCCTGATACATCTTGCGGCGGCTGCGCGATTCGGCGGTCTTGGCGCCTTGCAGCCGGGGGTGGTCCAGCAGGGTGGCAATAGACCGGTCGTCGAGCACTTCGACTCGCGGATGAACCGCGCTGACCTCGGCGCGTTCAAACGGGTTGTCATCGATGAAGATCACACTGTCGATGCCGATGTCGATTGTCTCGACAATGGTCTTGATCGAGCGTGATTTCGGCAGCCAGCCGATCTGCGGGAACAGCATGAATTCATCGAGGCCGAGGCTGGCAAGGCGCTCCAGCGCATCGGCCGGCGCGTTCTTGCTGGCGACGGACAGCAGGATGCCGCGCTCGTCAAGCTCGACAAACAGATAGCGGATCCCGTCACGCAGCCGGACATCGCCTTCGAGCAGCACCCCGTCCCACAGGGTATTGTCGAGATCGAACACCACCAGCTTGGCCGGGGCCGTGAATTCGACCGTCCCGGCCGCAACCGGCTTGGCGGCCTGGTCCGGATCGAACACCACTTCCAGCTCGAACAGGATCAGGTGCGGAGTGGCCGAGCCGAGCGGGGCGAGTGAGAAGTTGAATGGCAGGCCGCATTCGAACACCGCCGCAGCATCTGCGACCGGCACAGACAGGCGGTTCAAGCCCGGGGCAAGCGTGATCGGGATCGAGACCGGCGGCGGCAACTGGCTGGCGGTCAGATCACGGGTGAGGCGGGCCTTGTCGACCGCGATGGTTAGCAGCAGTTCGCACGGCGCCGCTTCCAGGTTTTCGGCTTCGACCAGGACCAGGTTCGGAGCCGGATCGGATGGCTTGCGCCGCCGTTCGAGCCAGGTGTTGACCCGCTTGAAGAAAGCCTCATGCGCAGTGGCCCAGCGCGGCGCAGCGGAGAATCGGCCGACGATCTGGCCGAGGCCATGAACCTGCCGCGCCGCCAGCGCCGTGAACCGCTCTGTCGTCCGCGCCTTACCGGCGGAGAGGAGCGTGGCGTTACCCTGGGCTTCCAGCTTGCCCCAGCGCTTGAAACGCAGCTCAACGCCGCGGCGCGGGCCGGCCATGACTGGCACTAGCCCATTTTCGATCCGGCGGCACTTGCCGGCCTCGGTCGGGGCATAGAGATCGCAACTGGCATAGCAGCTGGGCGCAGCGCATTCGATGCAATGCTCCGCCCAGGACAGGACCAGCTTGGCACGCGGATCAGCCGCAGCGGCCGCGCGATCGCCTCTCCATGCAATGGGGCGGGCAAAGTAGTTGAACTGGAACATCTGGACTGGGACTGCGATAGCTTTAGCCTTACCGGGATGGCAATCAAACCGTTACGATATATTCATTGCGATGGCGTTTAGGCAGAGCGGACCGCGTCAGTTCCGGAGACAAATGGCGCGATGAACGATTCAGGGATCAGTGTGGACAGCAAGGTTAACATAGTCGTCTGCCTGGTCGGGTTCCGCAATGTCGCCGATGTGATGCGCTGCTTGCCGGCGCTGGCTGCGCAGACCTTTGCCGCGTTCGAAGTGGTTATTTGCGAGAATGGCGGACCCGATGCCCTGGCTGCGCTGGTCGCCGTGGTGCCGGATCGCCTCACAACCGGGCAGGCCGTCACGGTGATCGCAGACCACTCCAATCCGGGCTACGCCGGCGGGATCAACCGCTGCATCGCGGCGCGGCCTGGTGCCAGCGCCTATTGGGTGCTCAATCCGGACACAGTGCCCGATCCGGCAGCCTTGGGGGCAATGGCCGAGGTCCTGTTCAGCGGGGCAGGGGACGCAGTCGGCGGCCCGATCGTGCTCCCTGATGGCCTGCTGCGGACCTGCGGGGGGCGATGGTCGCCGTGGGTGGCCTATTCCCGCGCCATCGCCAACGGCGTGCCATTGGCCGCCTGTCCCAGTACAGAAGAAGTCGAACCGCACCTGTCGTTCATTTCGGGCGCATCGCTGCTGGTCTCGCAGCGGTTCATCGCCGAAGTCGGGCTGATGCGCGAGGACTACTTTCTCTACGGCGAAGAGGTTGAATGGTGCCTGCGCGCCAAGGCCAAGGGGCTGCGACTGCGGTTCTGCCGCGACGCGGTGGTGTTGCACTATCAGGGAACGACCACAGGTTCGGCGCACGATATCGGGCAGCAACGCCGGCTCCCGGTGTTCTGCGATGAGCGCAACCGGGTTCTGACCCTGCGCGATACGGCCGGGCCTGCCATGTTTGCAGCAGGGGCAGTGGGGGCCTTGCTGCTGCTGCTGTGGCGCTATGGCCGGCGTGCGGCCTGGTCGCAGCTGGGCTATGCGTTCAGCGGCTGGTGGGCGGCGATCCGCAATCAGCGCGGCAAGCCCGGCTGGCTGGTATCGAACTCTGGCGGGATCTAGGCAGGCAATATGAAGACCTTGACCATCGGCCTGCTGTGGCATTCGATCAACTCCGGCAATCTTGGGGTAGGGGCCCTGACGATCGGCAATATCGCCCTGATCAGGCGCGCGGCTGAGGCTGCCGGACTGCCAGTGCGGTTCGTGATCCTGGGCTTCGTCGATCCCGGTCGGCCGGCCTATGTCGAAGGCGCCGACATCGAGTTTGTCCGGCTCAACACCAAGGCCATGGTGCCGGCGGGGCGTTTCACCGCGCGGTGCGACAGTGCGATTGCGTGATCGATATCGGCGGTGGTGACAGTTTCACCGACATCTACGGGGCCAAGCGCTTTGCCTTCCTGATCTGGAGCAAGGCCCTGGTCCTGGCCCTTGGCAAGCCGCTGGTCCTGGCCCCGCAAACGATCGGCCCGTTCACCAAGCCGGTGCAGAAGCGTCTGGCGGCTTGGGTGATGGCGCGGGCGCGGGCCGTGTTTTGCCGCGATCCGCTCTCCTTCGAATTTGCCCAGGCAATGGCGCCCACAGCGCGGCTAAGCCAGACAGTCGATGTGGCCTTCGCCTTGCCGTTCGATCGGCCAGCCAAGTCGGCAGGCCGGCCGCGGATCGGGATCAATGTCTCTGGCCTGCTCTACAACCGCGGTTATGACCGGGCGAGCAGCTTCGGGATGGAGATCGATTACCCGGCCTATATCGACCAGCTGCTCAGCGCGCTCTCGCAGCGCAGTGATCTGGAAGTGATCCTCGTCTCGCACGTGCTCAGCGATGCTGTGCCGGTTGACGATGACCGGGCCGTGGCGGCGACGCTGGCTGCGCGGCATCCCTGGCTGACGCGCGGGCCCGATTTTGCCGATCCGGTTGCAGCCAAATCCTATATCGCGGGGCTGGATTTCCTGACCGGCGCCCGCATGCACGCCTGCATTGCGGCGTACTCGGCCGGGGTGCCGGTGCTGCCCGTGGCTTACAGCCGTAAGTTCATCGGCCTGTTCGGTGGAGTGCTGGACTATCCGCATGTCGTTCCGGCAACTGGAATGACGACCGAGCAGGCGGTGGTGATGACGCTTGCGGCGATCGATGACCGGAGCAAGCTGGCGCAAAGCCTGGCAGCTGGCTCTGCCAAGGCAGAACAGCTGCTGACCGGCTATTGCGAAGAGCTTGTCACCATTTTTCGCGCGGTAGGCTGAGGCTTCCGCCTGGTCGCAAGGTGGCCAGCCGACTAGCTGGCGCTAGGCTCAGTCCCAGGCGGGAAGCCAGGCCCAACACGACTATTTACGCGGATTCGATAAATCAGCGCGACTGTCAGCCCGAGCACCACGAAGAACAGCGCGTGATTTTCCATCTGACTGAGAACGGTCTTGATCAGCAGGAAGTTCACCAGCGTGATCGAGGCAGGAACGATCAGCGAGGTTTCGAAGTCGTACTGCTTGGCAACCTCCTTGCCTCCGGTCCAGGCAGCAAGCGCGAACATTCCGGCAAAGGTGACAAAGCCGATGATCCCAAGTTCCAGGCTGATCGACAGCATGTAGTTGTCGATCGTAATCAAGCCTTCGGCATTGGTGAACCCCAGCCGTTCCCCCGAGCGGCCGATGCCATAGCCCCAGGGTCGCTGCAGGATCATCGGTAGGCCCATGTTCATCTGATCGATCCGCGCCTGATCGCTGTCGTCATAGGCGCTGGAGCCCCAGACCATGTTGCGCAGCCGCTGCACCGTAAAAGAGGCTGCCAGGAAAAGGACAAAGCCGATCGGATAACCGATCAACACAACCGGCGCGATCAGCGAATCCTTGCGTTGCCGGGCGCGCATGATGGCCCAGGCCAGGATGAACAGCAGCATGGCCAGGAACAGGCCGACCATGCCCAGTCGGGCATCGGTTTCAATGATCGCCCAGATTACCGGCGGAATAGTGCAGAAGGCGGCCACCCGGATCACCAACAGCCGGTGGTACGCTGCAAGGTGCATCAGGAACGGGACGCTCAGCGACAGGAACTCGGCCATGCTGAGCGGTGAGGTGAACTTGCTCTGCGCCCGGAAGATCCCGGTGCTGCCGCGGGCCTTTGGTGCCAGCATGCGCTGCACGGATTCGTCCTGGATGGCGAGGAAGCTTGGGATATGGCCCGCCCACGGCAGCGCCTGCTTGCGGACTTCCATGAAGGTGATGATGCAGATCACGATGGTGCAGAACCAGACGAGGTAACAGAACCACGTGGCCCGATTGCGAGCCTTGAACACATGACTGGCGACAAAGAACATCATCACCCAGGCATAAAGCGCCACGAAAAAGCGGTTTGCGGATTCGACCGGCTTGTCGGAAACGATCACGCTGAAGGCAGCCATGCCCGCGAAGATCGCCATGGCTTTCCAGATCAGTGGCACTTCGTTGAGAATGGCCTTGATTTCATTGCGATAGGCCGCCGATTGCGACAGCGACGAAATGTAGAAGAACGCCAGCGGCAAGGCCGTCAGGCGGGCCAGGGTGATCCATGGCAGCCCAGGCAGAGCGATTGCCAGATAGTCCGGCCACAGCATCGAAACGGACAGGAAGGCAAAGAACAGGCCCTCGATCAGGCGCGGGGATGGCTTGCCGGTTTCAGGCAGCAGCCAGAGCACCAGAAACGCCAGCGCAGCCAGGGGTAGCAAGAGCTGGACCAAAAAAATCGGCCCGGTCGCACCGAAGATCAGGCCATAGAACAGCGCGATCGCTGCCAGGGTCGCCTTGGCTATAAAGCGATACCGTTTGCGCTTTGCTACATCGATGTAGCCTGCCAGCACGGCTGGCGGCCGCGCGGCGCGCCGCCGCCGCCAGAGCTTTCCGACGACATTTAGCCTGTTCCAGAGCGTGGCGCCGGTAATCATGTGACCTCGATATGCCCGCTATTCGCAAGCGCGGCTAGAGCTGATCCTACGGACAGACGAAGGCCGCCCCCACAGCAAGGCCGCTGGCGTTCTTGCCGAAGATGTCCTGGCATAGCCGGGCGCGCTGTGCCGGGGCAAGTGTTCGTGTCCCATTCGCCTGTTCGACAAGAACTTTCTCCCAACCCGGCGGGGCCATCAGCCAGCGGTTCGCATCGCGCCCGCCGGGTTCGCTGACTGGTGCTGTCGGGGCAGGGGGCATGCCAATGTTGCGCAGCGCCGAAACATCAAAATCAGCCTTGCTCATCCGCAGGCCGAACCGCCCGCCCAGCAAAACATTCTCGCGGATGATGACGTTGCGGGTCTGTTGGCCCCAGCTGATCAGCGACCCGAGCGAATCCCGCGTCGTGATCAGCACATTCTGTTCGAATATCAGATTGTGCGGGGTGAGGTTCTGGGGGCCGCTGCCGTGGAACGTTGCTGGCTGCTTGGCATCGACTACCGTGTTGCGGCGGAAGGCCACGCGCTGGTTGGCGAGGTAGGCAGTCAGGCCATTACCGTGCACGCCGCGGATGTCGCTGATCGTATTGCCCGTCACCTCGACATCATTGACCACCGACACATAGATTGCCGTCCGGCCAATCCGTGAGATGCGATTGTCGCTGATGGTGGTCCGATCCGAGGGGCCGCCAAGGCGGATCCCGGAGCCGCGCTGGATTGCCGAGATCGTGTTTTTGCTGATCGTCAGATCGCTGACACCGCGCAGGTTAATCGCACCCGTGCCAGAGCGAAGATCGAAATCGTGCAGCCGGTTGCCGGTGATCGTGATGCCGGCGATGCCCGGCGTATTGGCAAAGATGCCGATGCCTTTGCCGAAGACGTTGCCATCCGCCATGTGCTGAAATTCGAGGTTGCGGATCGTCACCCAGGACGACCTGCGCAAGTTGAAGCCACCGCGGCCTGACGCGATCTCGCAACACGCTGCGCTGGACCTTGGCAGCGCCAGCACCAGTCCATTGCCAATGGGCAGAAACTCGCCCGGCTGATCGAGGAACTCGCGAAAGCCGCGCAGGGCATAGCGGGTGTCGCGATCGGTATAGAACTTCAGGCCCTGCGGATCGAAGGTCGCGATCCCGCCGACGACCGACAGGATCGGCCGGGTCACCACTACGTTGGATTGCACCCACAGCGCGATCTCCATCGGGCAATCTGTCAGGCAATCGGCGGTTGGTGCTGGCAGGCGGAACTGGCCCGTCGCGATCCGGTTGGTGGCGATGGAGTAGAATTCGGTGGGCTCGTCCGGGTACTGGACCAGTTCCGGGTTGGGGCTCTGAGCCAGTCGCAGCGGACCGACATCGTCGAAGATGGTTCCCGCCAGCGCCTGAGCGCGGTCGATCTTCAGCAGAACTGCTCCGGCAGGGGCGCCGGCACAGGCCGCCGCTCCGGCGCAGGGGAGCGCCACCAACCGTTCGGCACCGCTGATGACAGCCGGCTTGCCAACTGCGCTCTCGAACACGATCGGTGCATCGGGCGTGCCGCTGGCGGTGACGTCAATCATGCCGCGATAGACAACGCCAGCCGCAAAAATCACCCGATCTCCCGGCCCGAGGCGGACGGCGCGCGGTTGGCCAGAGGCTTGCGAATCGCCGGGCGCGTGCTGCCAGGCCTGCTGCGGAGACCGCCCGTTGTTGCCGTCATCGCCCTTGGCATAGTCGACGAAGTACTGGCGCGGCGGGGTCTGCGCTGCGCCCACGCCCGATGGGCCATTCAATGCGGTGAACAGCATCGCCAGGGCAAGCAGCAGTCGTTTTGTCATAGGGACCGTATCACAGCGCGTTGCATATCAGCAGAAAGCCCAATTCGCTACGGTTCGGCTGCAATTGGCCAGTCTGCAGCAAGTCCAGCGCGGCCGGGTCGAACAGGCCCAGGGCGGCGAGCCGATCAAAATCAAGTTGCTCCCAGCCTTTGTGGCGATGCCAGGCCGCCGTCACAGCAGCGCTGCCCATGACTGGATTTGGGTGCGGACTTAGCCTTTGCCACACCTTGCGGGACAGCTTGCCGAGCTTCGTAAAAGCGCCCGAAATGTTGTTCGACAACCGCGGTCGCAGCACAGCTGCCGGCACGACATCGTTGTCAAGCGGAATGGCCGCCAGGGCCGGGTCGAGCGCGGCGAGCAAGCGATAGGCAGCCTGCGAATTGCTCCGCGCTGAAGCGGGCAGGGCAAGCGCGGCCTTGATGAAATCCCGATCGAAAAACGGCATCAAAGGGGTGCGCAGGACCAAACTGCTGCTGGCGGCATTCCCGACCCAGCCCTGCATGCGCAGCCGCAGATAGATCCCGTCGAGCGCCTGGCCCCATTCGCCATCGAATTCTGCCAGTTGGGCAACCAGGTGATCGCGGGAATTCGGTATCAAACCTTCAACAATCTCGCGCGAGAACAGTCGGTCCGGGACCCGGTCATTGGCAATCAGGCGCCAGTTGACCAGTCCCTTGCGCAGGTTGACTGAAGCCTGCGCCGAAAGCGGCTGCATGGGGTGATAGAAGCCGCGCAGAATCTCGCCATTCTGGCCGCTGAAGCGGATCAGGCCGTCGCCATCTCCGCCGTTCGCTAGCAGGCTTGCCTTGTCGACCGGATTGCCCATGCAATTGTAGCCGGCGCTGGCCTGGTTGAGGGTGGCGAAGAGGGTGTCGGGATCGGCCCACTGGTCAGCCGGCGCTTCCTTGATCACGTGAGCGAGGCCGTTTGCAGCGGCAATTCTGCGGGCAATGATCACATCCGAGCTGTCATCACCCGGACTGGACAGGGTCAGCGCGCGCCGCCCCCGGCGCTGTTCGGGTGACATTGCGGCGAGGATCAGGCGACTGTCGAGGCCTCCGCTGAGCTCAATCGCAGCGTCCGGCGCGGCGGCCAGCATGGCCTGAACAGCATTGCGGAATGTTTCGGCGATGTCGCCGGCAAGGCTGGCGCCGGAGCCGGCTGAAACCTCGAACTGCCTCGCCCAGGGATCGGGCGGCAGCAGCTTGGTCACGCCCTGATAGGGCGTTGCCGCGAAGGCGAACACGCCAAGCTGGGCATAGCCGATCAGGGCGGCACGATCGGGAGGCGCCTTGATCGCCCGGGCGACCAGGCTGGCGGAACTGGCATAGTACCGGCACCCATCCTGTTCGGCTTCGAACAGATGTCCTAGCCCGAACTCGTCGCAGCAGGCGGCGAGCACATTGGTCGTGCGGTTGGCGATCAGCAGGCGATATGGGGGCGCCAGATCGTCCAGCGCTGGCAAGCCATGGCGTTCCAGGGCAGCGGCGAGGTCGGCCAACGAAAGCAGCCGTCCGTGCTGCCGATCTATCAGTCGCCGGACCGGACTGGCGATCACCCAATCGCCGGCTTCGCAGATGTAATCGGCTGCGCCGGCCGCAACTTGCCAGCCATTGCCGCGAATGACCGTCCAGCCGCCCAGCAGCGGGGCCAGGTCACTGACCGGGGGAGGGAGGGCATCGGTGGTGCCAGCCGGCCAGCGGGCGGCAAATACAGATGGACCCGTAGCGTACAAACCCGCGCGCCTTGCCTAATTGTGCAACTGCGGCACAGTCTCGTCTTATCAGGTGATTGTCAAACCGCTCGGAACTTCCGGTCGGCGGCGTGCACCGCCGACCGGTCGATCACGGTCAGTAGTTGAAATCGGTCGACTGCAGCTTGGCCACACCGTGAACCATGATGCTGAAGTCCGGCAGGCCATCGCCGTTGACATCGCCCGAGACCAGGGTGCCAGAGCCATAGGCCTTGATCTGCAGCTCGCCTGCCTTCTTGGAGAATTCCGCGCCCCAGATCGGATTGAAGGAATCGTTGCGTGCGGTGTTGCTGTTGGCATCGATTCCGCGCAGGTCGATCTTGTCCGTACGGCTGACGAAATCGAAGATCTCGTCGAAGTCGCGCCCGGCAATGCTGTCCTGGCCGAAGACGAACATGTCCTTGCCGGCGCCGCCATAGAGCTTGTCGTTCCCGGCACCGCCAGTCAGGCTGTCGTTGCCGTCACCGCCATAAAGCGTGTCGCTTCCGGTGCCGGCATTGAGCGTATCGTTACCGGCCAGCCCGCTGAGGATCTGATCCCCGGCGCCCGACTTGATGTCATTGGCAAGGGCATTTCCGGTGCCGGAAACTGCGGCCCCGGTCAGGTTGAGATGCTCGACTTCGGCAGGCAGTGTGAAGCTGACGCTGGCGATTACCGTGTCGATCCCGCCGCCGGCAGCTTCGACCACGGTAGTGCCAAGGGTCGTGACGCCATAGGTGTCATCTCCCGCCAGTCCGACCAGGTTGGAAGCAATGCCCTTGTCGACCAGGCGGTCGGCACCGGTCGTCCCGGTGATAACCGGCGTGGTAGGCGCCGGAGCCGGTTCCGGAGCCGGAGCTGGCTCGGTGGTCGTGGTGGTCGAGGTCGGCGTGGTGGTGGTGGTCGTATCGGCCGGAACCGGTTCGACCGTGACGGTCCCTGGTGAAACTGTCCCGGTCGAGGCATCGACGGTCGTGGTCGATTCCCAGACCAGAGCGCCGGCCTTGGTAAGGTTGGCCCCGGCCGTGAAACCGCTCAGCTTGGCCAGATCGGTGAGTTTGGGATTCTCGACCAGGCCATTGACGAAGACTTTGCCGTAAAAGCCAGCCGCGGCCGAATCGGTGCGGGTGATGATCATGTTGCCCGACTGGACTGCCGTCGAATCGGTGTAGATCGTGATATGACCAAGCATGTTGTTGGTGATCGTCAGCGACGAGCCATAGGCACCGATCAGGCCGGGCGCGCCCTTCAGCATGCTGTTGTCAGGCGTGATCGCGGTGTTGTTGCTCACCACCCCAGACACGCGCTCAAGCCGCAGGGCCTGGTTGTTCGCGTTCGAAATGACGTTGTTGTCGATCAGAACGCCTTCAAACCCGTAGTTCGGCGTGTTTGCTTCAAGGAAGATGCCGAGCAGGGGCGTGCCCGTGCCCTGGGTCAGGAAGTTGTCCTTGATGACGATGTTGGTCGAGGCCGAGCTCTGGTAGTTCGCATCGGTCCAGATGTGGATCAGGTCACCATGATCGCCATAGGTCTCGCCCCACTTCCACGGCGTGTAGTTGTAGGTGTGGTTGGAGCTGATGGTGATGTTGTTGAGGCCTGAGCCAACAATCGGCGAACTGCGCAGATCGTGGATTTCGTTGTTGTGAATGGTCACGAAGCTGGACGAGACGAGCGCAATGCCTTTGCCGAACTGCGCGATGTCATTGCCGCTGATGAGCACATCGGTCGACTTGGTGATCGTGATGCCGCGACCGAACGGCAGGCCGATCACGTTACCGGTTGCATCGAGTGCGGTCGCATTGGGGTCGACGCCATTTGTGGCGAGGCTGCCCACGATTTTCGAATTGAGGACGCTCACCTTGCTCGACTGGTCAATGACCAGGGCCGAACTTGCCGACGAGGACGTAGCCGTAGCCGGAAGCTTGAAGTTCAGCCCGTCGAGCACGACGCCCGAGGAGAGATAGACGACGACCTTGTTGAAAACCGGCGGGTTCGAAGCGTCCAGCGCAGTGATCTTCAGCGGGGTGCCATAGGTTTTACCCTTGACCGCGAGTTCCGCATAGACCCCGCCTGCAACCTTGATCTCATCACCAGCTGCCGCCTTGGCAATGGCGTTCGCAAGCTCGGTGCTGTTGGTAACGGTCCAGATCGCCATGAAATCGCTTCCCCTGTTAGTAAACTAACGGCTGGATAGGGGGTCACGAGTTAATGGCTCATGGGAAAGATCTGGTTACCTTCGTGGTTACACTTTCGTCACCATTCCCGGAAATCCGCGGTTAGCGACCTTCGGCAGGCCCCCGCAAAGCAAGTAAGACGATAAAAAACGATGAAATCTAGCGATCGAGCGTCTTGCCGCGCAGCACGTCGATTCCTTCGAGCCGGCGGACAGCTAGAATGCAAATTACGGCCTTGATGCCCATAAGTCCGGCAATGGCGGTGGCCAGGCCGATCGCACCCCACAGCTTGACCAGGAACGGCGCCGCCACAACCAGGGCGAGCGTGGTGCCAAGATTCACCCACAGGTTGACTTTGGGGTGCCCACTCATCGCCAGGACCATGCTGGCCGACCCAGCAACCGTGAAGGCAATCTGCCCGCCGACCAGCACGCGCAGCACCGTGGCATT
>JACDQK010000087.1 GCA_015657645.1 Novosphingobium sp. | reverse complement strand
CCGCGCTGCGGCGGCTGGCACGTTCGCCTACCAGCTCGTTCCCCGCCACCGTCGTGATCATGAGCCCGGACTATGTGAACGTCATAGGGCGCTCTGGCCGCAGGGCACCGACCGCACCCTGGTCGAGGACTTCCATGCTGATCCCCAAGCCCCGCAGACCGACAAGGCGCGCGACCACTGGGAACGCAGCTGGACCTTGCTCGATGGCGGGGTGTTCAGCGCTGAGGACTTCCGCGCTGCCGCGCTGGGCCAGCAAGGCCTCAGCACCGGCGTGGTGCCGCAACTGACGCTCGGCACGCTCGAAGGCGGGATCCGCCGGCTGCACGAGATCTGCGAAGAGCAGATGGCGCTAGCCGAAGGGTGACGCGCGGGCGTTCTCCCGCTAAGGCCGCGCCATGACTGATACCGACAATCCCCGTTCCGGTGATCGCATCGCCAAGCTTCTTGCCCGCGCCGGCATTGCCAGCCGCCGCGAGGTGGAGCGGATGATTGCCGATGGGCGGGTCAAGATCGGCGAAGAAGTGGTCACCACGCCCAACACCGTCCTGACCAGCCTCAGGGGCGTGAGCGTGGACGGCAAGGCCGTGAAGGCGCCCGATCCGGCGCGGCTGTTCCTGTTCCACAAGCCCGCGGGCCTGATCACCGCCGAGCGCGATCCGGCCGGGCGGCCGACGATCTATACCGCGCTGCGCAATGCCCTGCCGGCGAATGCGGGGCGAGTCATGCCGATCGGCGGCTCGACTTCAACACCGAGGGGCTGCTGCTGCTGACCAACGATGGCGGGCTGAAGCGGACGATGGAGCTGCCCTCGACCGGCCTACCGCGCACTTACCGCGCCCGCACCTTCGGCGACATCACCCAGGAACAGCTCGAGGAGCTGAGCGAAGGGATCGAGATCGAGGGCGTCCGCTATGGCCCGATCAACGCCAATATGGAGCGCAGCACCGGGCGCAACCAGTGGATCGAAGTGACGATCACCGAAGGCAAGAACCGGGAAGTGCGGCGCGTGCTGGAGCATCTCGGGCTGGAAGTCAGCCGCCTGATCCGCACCATTTATGGCCCCTTCGCGCTGCTCGATCTGCCGCGCGGGCAGGCAGTGGAGATCAAGCAGGTTGAGCTCGAACGCTTCATAAAGGGCCTGAAGATCCCCGGCGAAGTGGCAGCCCCGCGCCCCGCGCATGAGCAAGCCCGCCTGCGCATCCGCCGCGATGGTCCGCGCGCCGGCACCAGCGGCAAGCCCGCTGGCCGCAAGCCCTCACCCACCAAGCCGCCAGCACCGCGCAAGCCCGGTCCCCGCAAGCCAAGTCCGCGCAAGCCGGGCCCGGGCCGCAAATGAGCCTGCGGATCATTGCCGGGCAGTGGCGCGGGCGCAAGCTGACAGCCCCGGTGGGCGATGCCACCCGTCCGACGGCCGACCGCACCCGCGAGACGCTGTTTTCGATGCTGGTCAGCCGGATCGGCACTTTCGAAGGGCTGACCGTGGCCGACATGTTCGCCGGGTCCGGCGCGCTGGGCCTTGAAGCGCTGTCGCGCGGCGCGGCCTCGTGCCTGTTCGTCGAGCAAGATGCCGCCGCCCTGCGCGCGCTGCGTGGCAATATCGCCAACCTCCACGCTCAGCCGCAGACTGACGTGCGCGCCGGATCGGTCCTCGCGCTCGGGCCGGCCAAGACCCCGCTCGATCTGGTCCTGCTCGATCCGCCTTACCGCAGCGGCGCCGGCGAAGTGGCGCTCGACAAACTGAACCGGCTCGGCTGGATCGGCCCGGCGACCTGGGTCAGCCTGGAAACCGCCTATGACGAGCTGCCGCAGGTCAAGGGCCTCGAAGCCGTCGCCGATCGCAAGGTCGGCAAGGCGCGGCTGACCTTGTTCACGCTTTCGGCTTAGCGGCAGCAACCCCCGCCAGCGTCACCAGCCCGGCTAGGCTCAGCAGCAGCCCGGCCTGCGCGCCCATGCCCTGGCCGGAGAGCCACTGCGCCGCCAGCGGGGTCAGCGCCCCGCCGACGATCCCGCCGGCGTTGAAGGCCACCGAGATCCCGCTGTAGCGCACCCCGACCGGGAACAGCGTCGGCAGCCAGGACCCCAGCGGGCCATAGACGAAGCCCATCACCAGCAGCGCGGCCGAGAGCGTGAAGAAGATCGTCGGCAGCGAACCGGAGGACAGGCCCGGCCCGAAGGCGAAGCCCAGCACCACCGTCGCCAGCGCGCCGAGCAGCAACGTCCGCCCCGGCGAGGTCCGGTCGGCATGGAACGCTGCCAGCACGATCCCCAGCGCGAGGAAGGTATTGGCCCCTAATTGCACTGCCAGGAACGTCTCGCGCGGATAGCCGAAGGTCGTGGTCCCCTGGGCCAGGGCATAGGCCGTGGCGAGATAGAAGATCGCGAAGCAGGCGATCACCCCGGCGCTGCCCGCCAGCAGCGGCGCGAGGTGCATGCGCAGCTCCCACAGCGGCACGGCGTGCGGCGGCGCCTTGTCGAGCGCCTCCTGAAACGCCGGGGTTTCCCCAATCTTGAGCCGCACCCACAGGCCGATGATCACCAGCACGGCGCTGAACAGGAACGGCAGGCGCCAGCCCCAGGCGTTGAACTCGGCATCATCAAGCCACAGGCCGAGCAGCAGGAACAGGCCGTTGGCCGCCAGAAACCCCAACGGCGCGCCCAATTGCGGTGCAGCGCCGAACCGGGCAGTCCAGCCCGGCGGCGCGTTCTCCACCGCCAGCAAGGCCGCCCCGCCCCATTCGCCGCCCAGGCCAAAGCCCTGCCCGAAGCGCAGCACGCAGAGCAGCGCCGGGGCAACCCAGCCGATCATGGCGTAAGTCGGCAAGAAGGCGATCAGCAGGGTCGATCCGCCCATCAGCAGCAACGAAGCCACCAGCGTCGATTTGCGCCCGATCCGGTCCCCGAAATGGCCAAAGGCAATCGCCCCGACCGGCCGCGCGAAAAAGGCGATGCCAAAGCTCATGAAGCTCAGCATCACCTGCGTGGTCGGATCGCTGGAGGGGAAGAACAGCGGCCCGAACACCAGCGCCGCCGCGGTCGCGTAGATATAGAAATCGTAGAACTCGACCGCCGTGCCGACGAGGCTGGCGGTGAGGATGCGGGCGTGCTGGCGGATGGGATGCATGGCATGCGGTGCTGCGGGGCAAAGCGGCTGGTGTCAACTGCCGCGAAGCGCTTGCGCCCGGCGGCGATGTTCCCTAGCCGTTCCGCGTGAACCCGCTCTCCGACTCAGCTTCCGATCCGCTCCTCGGCGGGCTCAACGCCCCGCAGCGCGAAGCCGTGCTGGCGACGGAAGGCCCGGTGCTGATGCTGGCCGGGGCCGGCACCGGCAAGACCGCGGCGCTGACCGCGCGGCTAGCCCATATCATCCGCAGCCGCCTCGCCTGGCCGAGCGAGATCCTCTGCGTCACCTTCACCAACAAGGCCGCGCGCGAGATGAAGGAGCGGGTCGGCCACCTGGTCGGGCCGGCGGTCGAGGGGATGCCCTGGCTCGGCACCTTCCACGCGATCGCCGCCAAGGTGCTGCGCCGCCATGCCGAGCTGGCGGGCTTGCAGAACAACTACACGATCATCGATACCGACGATCAGCTGCGCGTCCTGAAACAGCTGATCCAGGCCGAGGGGCTGGATGACAAGCGCTGGCCGGCGCGGCAACTGGCG
Organism: Novosphingobium sp.; assembly: GCA_015657645.1. GTDB lineage: Bacteria > Pseudomonadota > Alphaproteobacteria > Sphingomonadales > Sphingomonadaceae > Novosphingobium. Next base: position 14,677 of record JACDQK010000087.1, on the reverse strand, counting down.
CAATGCATCGATCGCTGGAAAAACAAAGGGCTGCGGCCAGAAGATCTCGATGCACTTGAGAATGAAAGCTATGCCAACGGCCAGGGCCAGAAGTTCTACCGGCTCTACCAGGACCGGCTGAAGACGCTCAACGCCTGCGATTTCGGCGATCTGCTGCTGCATGTGGTCAACATCCTGCGCAGCTATCCCGAAGTGCTGGAGCAATACCGCCAGCGCTTCAAATACATCATGGTCGACGAGTACCAGGATACCAACCAGATCCAGTACCTGTGGCTGCGCCTGCTGGCCCAGCCGCGCCACAACATCTGCGTGGTGGGCGATGACGACCAGTCGATCTATTCATGGCGCGGCGCAGAAGTTGCCAATATCCTCAAGTTCGAAAAGGATTTTCCGGGCGCGAAGATCATCAAGCTGGAGCAGAACTATCGCTCCACCCCGGATATCCTCGCTGCGGCCTCGGGGCTGATCGACGCCAACAGCCAGCGGCTCGGCAAGACGTTGTGGACCGAGCGCAACGGCGGCGACAAGGTCCGCGTGATCGGCGTCTGGGATGCGCCCGAGGAAGCCCGCCGGGTCGGTGAGGAGATCGAGCGGCTCGAGCGTGAAGGCGCCAGCCTCAACCAGGCGGCGATCCTGGTCCGCGCCCAGTTCCAGACCCGCGAGTTCGAGGACCGCTTCATTGCCATCGGCATGGGCTACAAGATCATCGGCGGCTTCCGCTTTTACGAGCGCGCCGAGATCCGCGATGCCCTCGCCTATCTGCGCCTGATCTCGCAACCGAGCGACGACCTGGCCTTCGAGCGGATCTACAACACCCCCAAGCGCGGCCTGGGCGACAAGACGCTGGAAAAGCTCCACCGCCACGCCCGGTCGCGCGGCGTGCCGCTGAGCCTGGCCGCAGTCGAGATTGCCGATAGTGACGAGTTGCCCGCCCGCGCGCGCAATACGCTGGTCGGTTTCATGCGTGACGTTGCCCGTTGGCGCGATCTGGCCAAGACCAGCTCCCCGGCCGAACTGGTCCGCACCCTGCTCGATGAAAGCGGCTACACCGCCGCCTTGCAGGCCGAAAAGAGCGCCGAAAGCGCCGGCCGGCTCGAAAACCTCACCGAACTCGCCGGCGATGGAGGATTACGAGACGCTCGGCGATTTCCTCGAGCATGTCAGCCTGGTCATGGACAACGAGGCCGCCGACGATGCCGAGAAGGTCACGATCATGACCATGCACGGCGCCAAGGGGCTGGAATTTGACAACGTGTTCCTGCCCGGCTGGGAGGAAGGCGTCTTCCCGAGCCAGCGTTCGCTTGACGAAGGCGCCTCGCCAGCCTCGAGGAAGAACGCCGCCTTGCCTATGTCGCGATCACCCGCGCGCGGCGGCGCTGCACGATCATCTATGCCGCCAACCGGCGGATCTATGGCCAGTGGACCAGTTCGATCCCCAGCCGCTTCATCGCCGAGCTGCCCGAAGCCCATATCGAGCAGGAAACCACGCTATCCGGCGGGGCCTCGCTGTGGCGGGCGCAGTGGAGCGAGCGCGACGATCCCTTTGCCCATGTCGCGCGCGACAATGCTGCCCGCGGCCAATCGCGCGGCCCCGGCTGGCAGCGCGCCGCCGCCACAGCCTATGACCCCACCCCGCGCCGCCTGCCCGAAGCGACCCGCTCCGCCGCCAGCTTCGCCGCCAAACCGCGCAGCGACGTGCGCGTCGGTGTGCGGGTGTTCCACGACAAGTTCGGTTACGGCACGGTCACCCTGCAAGAGGGCAACAAGCTGGAGATCGACTTCGAGACCGCCGGGCCGAAGCGGGTGATCGACAGTTTCGTGAAGCTGGCGGACTGACCCGACCGGGTCAGGGGCGGCGGCCGATCCACAAGCCTCGCTGCACGTGCAGCTGCGTCGGGGCAAAGTCCGTGAACTCGGCGACGGGCAAGCCTTCACGCTCGGCAAAGGCCAGCAGCAGCCGCTGCGCTTCGGGGATGTTGCCGGTGGTCTCGTCCAGGCCCTTGTCGCTGTTGTCGAGATAGATGATCCCGCCGGGGGCCAGATGGTCGAGAGCGAAGCGGACACAGTCATCGCGGTGGCTGCCATCGATCATGATCAGGTCATAGCGCTGGTCCGGCGCCAGGGCGACATAGGCGGCGCGGTCGGCAGCGAAGCGGTAGTCGACATTGCCAAGCTTGCCGATCCGGGCCGAGACCAGATCGAACCAGGGGCGATAATCCTCGATCGAAACAACCGAGCCGGCATGGCGCGAATACCACATGGTCGACATGCCGGAGCCGAATTCCAGCACTTTGCTGCGCGGCGTCAGCACGCGCGCCAGGTCCTTGCGGGCATCATAGGAAATCCACGGGAGCTCCTGGCGCCAGCCGAACAGCACCCGCGCCGCACCCGTCACAATCGCGCGCGGCGCGTTCCGCAGCAAGCGGCCCAGCGGCACCAGCGTGCCCAGCTCGTCATGCAGCCGGGTCTTGCGGGTATCGCTGCCGGCGAAGATTTTCCGGAGCGGAGTCATCGGGCCAAGCGAAGCGCGAACGTCGCTGCTGGTCATCTGAGTGGCCTTGCTGCTGAAATTGCGGGATAGCTTTCAGTGCCTCAGCCCCACAACGGGGTCAAGCGCGTGGACCGCCCGGGCATTCCATCAGGCCGCCTTACAGCGCTGAAATCCCCAGAAAGCCCGGGATCGGGCCGTTCCATTCGCCTGGTTCGCCAGCCGGCTCGCGCTCTTCCCGGCGGGGCCGTTCCTCGCGGCGCGGCTTTTCGGCGCGGGCGGCGCGGGGGGCTTCCTCACGCACCGGAGCCTCTTCGCGGGGCGGCTTGGCCTCGCGGCGCGGCTTTTCCTCACGCGGCTTTTCCTCACGCGGTGCGCGTTCTTCGCGGGCCTTGCGCTCACGCGGGGCGCGTTCGGGCTTGGCTTCAGCGGGCGCTGCGGCCGCGCCGCCCAGCGTATAGACCGGGATCTTCATGCCGGTCAGCTTCTCGACATTGTCGATCGCTTCGAGGTCTTCGGGCGCAACCAGCGTAAAGGCGCGGCCCGTGGCGCCGGCGCGGCCGGTGCGGCCGATGCGGTGGACGTAATCGTCCGGGTGCCAGGGGGTGTCAAAGTTGAAGACGTGGCTCACGCCCTTCACATCCAGCCCGCGCGCGGCGACGTCGCTGCAGCACAGGATGTTGATCTTGCCGTCCTTGAACTGGTCGAGCGTGGCAATCCGCGAGGACTGGTCCATGTCGCCGTGAATCTCACCCGAGGAGAAGCCATAGCTCTGCAGGCTCTTGTTCAGCTCGCGCACCGTGGTCTTGCGGTTGGCAAAGATCATCGCGGTCGAAACGTTGTCGGTCTTCAGCAGAGTGCGCAGCACATCGCGCTTGGTCCGCGCCGAAGTCACCAGCACCTTGTGCTGGGCGATGTTGACATTGGCCGAGGCCGGCCGCGCCACTTCGATCGACTTGGGATTGGTCAGGAACTTGTCGGCCAGCTTCTTGATCGGCGGCGGCATGGTCGCGCTGAACAGCAGGGTCTGGCGGGTGGTCGGCAGCTTGGAGCAGATCGTCTCGATATCGGGGATGAAGCCCATGTCGAGCATCCGGTCAGCCTCGTCGATCACCAGCAGATCGCAGCCGGTCAGCAGGATCTTGCCGCGCTCGAACAGGTCCATCAGCCGGCCCGGAGTGGCGATCAGCACGTCAACGCCTTCGTTCAGCGCCTTGACCTGATCACCCATCTGCACGCCGCCGATCAGCAGCGCCATCTTGAGATCGTGGTTCTTGCCGTAAGCCTCGAAGTTCTCGGCCACCTGGGCGGCGAGCTCGCGGGTCGGCTCCAGAATCAGGCTGCGCGGCATCATCGCGCGGCGGCGGCCGTGCGAGAGAATGTCGATCATCGGCAGCACGAAGCTGGCGGTCTTGCCGGTGCCAGTCTGGGCGATCGCGATCAGATCGCGCATCATCAGGACGGAGGGGATCGCCTGGGCCTGGATCGGCGTGGGCGTGTCATAGCCCTTGGCTTTCACGGCCTGGACAAGTTCGGGAGAGAGGCCGAGATCGGCGAAGGGCATAAGTTGGGAATATCCGGATGAGAGTGAGCGGCCCGCCGGTCCTCACGGGACCAGTGTCGCTACTGAGCCGCGCCCTAGGCGCAAACCGGCCCGAAAGTCAAGGAAACTGGCCGCTCAGTCCTCGACCAGCATCATTTCGCGGTAGCCCTGCACCTTGCACTTCGCCCCGCTGCGCGCCAGCAGCTCGTCGCGATCGACGCAGAGCTGGCCGTCGCTGTGTTGCGAAACGAGAAAGCCGGAGTAGTAATCGCGGCCCTGGCAGGCCTTTTCCAGCGTCGCGCTGACCAGCCGCTGGCCGCGCAGGAACAGCACCAGCTTGTTGCCGCCGCCCGACTGGACGCCCAGCACCGAGTTCAAGGGCACGCATTTGCCCATCTTGCGCTCGATCACCCGCGGCGCGCCCATGTCGCGGGCTTCGCTGCTGGCCATGGCGGCCAAGGCATCGGCGCCGGGCGCGGGCTGATGCGGATGGTAACGCGCTGCTCGATCCGCACCTGTTCGGCCACCGGCAGGCGGAAGCGGTCACGGAAGACGGGGGCGATTTCCTCACCGCCGTCGCTGATCCGGGAGAGCGGATGGGCCGGGATCGAGACCAGCGGCGCCTTGGCCGGTTCGGCCGCAGCCTGATGCGGCAGCTCGGGCTTATCCTGCGCCGAAACGGCCGCCGCCATGCCGACAGCGCCCGCAGTCAGGGCCAGCGCGGCTTGCGCAAGGAAAAGGGTGGAACGCAGCATTGCCTGGTGAAATAGCCCCTGTGCTTGAACATGCGCTTAACCCGCCTGCCACCATTGCCGCAAGGGGCTGGAAAGGCCCCCTGCCACATGCGATAGCTGACGGCCATGACTGCCGCTGACGAAACCTTCCTGGCTGAGGCCGCCGCGCTGCTCGGCCCGCGCGGCTTGACCCGCGATGCCGATCTGGTCACCCCCTGGCTGACCGACTGGCGCGGACGCTATACCGGCGCGGCGCTCGCCCTGGCCTCGCCCGCCTCGACCGAGGAGGTCTCCGGGCTGGTGAAGCTCTGCGCCCGCCACCAGGTGCCGATTGTGCCGCAAGGCGGCAATTCGGGCATGTCGGGCGGAGCAACGCCGGATGACAGCGGCCGGGCAATCCTGCTTTCGCTGCGGCGGATGACTGAGATCGGCGCCGTTGACGTGGGCGCGCGGCAGGTCACTTGCCAGGCCGGGGTCGTCCTCCAGAACCTCCACGCCGCTGCCGAAGCCGAAGGGCTGCGCTTCCCGCTGACGCTGGGCGGCAAAGGCTCGGCCACGGTCGGCGGGCTGATCTCGACCAATGCCGGCGGCACGCAGGTGCTGCGCCACGGGGTGATGCGCGCGCTGGTGCTGGGGATCGAGGCGGTGCTGCCCGATGGCTCGGTCTATTCCGCCCTCACCCCGCTCAAGAAGGACAACCGCGGGTTTGACCTGAAGCAGCTGTTCATTGGCGCCGAAGGCACGCTGGGGATCGTGACCGGGGCAACGCTCAAGCTGGTCCCGGCGCTGGCTGACCGGGTGGTGGCCTGGGTCGGCCTGCCCTCGATCCACGCCGCGCGCGAATTGCTGGTCTATTGCGAACAGGCGGCGGGCAGCCTGCTCGAAGGGTTCGAGGTCATGCCGCGCGCCTGCCTTGAAGCCGTGCTCGATTACCTGCCCGATGCCCGAAATCCGCTGAGCGAGCCCCATGCCTGGCACGCGCTGATCGAACTGGCCGCCGATGCCGAAGCCGTCGGCACCCTGCGCGACCGGGCCGAGGCGCTGCTGGCCGAGGCCTTTGAGCGCGGCCTGGCCGAGGATGCGGTCCTCTCCGCCAACGACACCCAGGCCGAAGCGTTCTGGATGCTGCGCGATTCGGCCTCTCCGGCTGAGCGCGCCAAGGGTCCGGCGATGCAGCATGACGTGTCGGTCCCGGTCGCCGCCATGGCCGATTTTGTGGCGACCGCCGCCCCGACGATCGAGGCGGAGTTTCCCGGCACCCAGGCGCTGGGCTTCGGGCACCTGGGCGATGGCAATATCCACTTCCACGTCCTTGCCCCGCCGGGCGTGGTTCACGGCGAATGGGCCGAGGGCCAGGGCAAGGCGATCAGCGCCCGCGTCCATGATCTGGTCACCGCCGCGCAGGGCTCGATCAGCGCCGAACACGGCATCGGCCAGATGAAGCGCGACGAGCTGGCCCGCTTGGGCGATCCGGTCGCCCTGGCCCTGCTCCGCCAGGTCAAATTGGCGCTTGATCCGCAAGGGTTGATGAACCCGGGCAAGCTGCTTGCGCAAGGCCAGTCAAACCCTTAAAGCCGCGCCTTTCTGCCCGGACACATCCCGTCCCGGGCTGCCAATCGGAGAGAATGCATGGCCAGCGCGCCCAACGCCACCAACCTGCCGCTGTTCTACAAGGACCTGATGCCGCTCAACAGCCAGGATCATGCGAACTACAAGACCCGCAACACCGATCAGGCGACCTGGCTGGTGGGCGCACACGCCGTGCCGCTGACCGCCGAGGAATTCATCCACGCCGGCCGCAACTATCCGATCGTTTTCGCCGCCGCCGACCAGCCGGTGCCGCTGGCGCTGATGGGTCTGAATGAAGACATCAACCTGTTCGTCGACGAGAGCGGCAAGCTGCTTGACCAGAACGTCTACGTGCCGGCCTATGCCCGCCGCTATCCGTTCATGCTGGCCAAGCTGCAGCCCGATTCGGACGAGCTGTCGCTGTGCTTTGACCCGACCAGCGACCTGGTGGGCGATCTGGACGAAGGCAACGCGCTATTCGACGGCACCGAGCCGAGCGAAACCACCAAGGGCATGCTCGAATTCTGCAAGAGCTTTGAAGAAGCCGGCATCCGCACCCAGCAGTTCGTGGACGAGCTCAACAAGCACGGCCTGCTGATGGACGGCGAAGTTTCGATCCAGCAGGCCGGGTTCGACCAGCCCTTCATCTATCGCGGTTTCCGCATGGTCGATCAGGAAAAGCTGCGCGATCTGCGCGGCGATGTCCTGCGCACCATGAACCAGAACGGCATGCTGGCCCTGATCTTCGCGCACCTGTTCTCGCTCGATCTGATCAGCAACCTGTTCGCCCGCCAGGTTCAGGCCGGCAAGGGTCCGGTCTCGCTCGACGAGCTGCAGGTCGCCGCCGCAAAGGCCTGAATTAAAGCTGCAACGCCGGGGCTTGCATAAGTCCCGGCAGCGGCATATCTTCTTAACCGTCTTGTCGGGCTGCCCTCATGGCTCGGCAGGGCGTGGTGCACTTGTGCACCTCCTCCCTGAACCTAGGCCACCTCGTGCTTGTCGCGAGGTGGCTTTTTTCTTGGCTCCCCGCCTATTCTGCGGCTTGCGGCCAGGCGGCGTCAGCGCTGCGGCCCAGCTCGGCCACCTCAGCCGCCAGCTGCCGGACCAGCCCGGTGAGCAGATCGACACTCGCATCAAAGCCCTGCCCCGGCTCGGCGAGTCGCGCGTCAAGATAGCGCGAGCGGTCGATTTCAAGCTGCACTGCATGGAGCCCACTGTCGGGCGCGGCATGGCGATCCAGCACATAGCCGCCGGCATAGGGCCGGTTGTGCGCAGCGGCGCGGCGCTGCCCGGCGAAATAGCCGAAGCAGTTGGCCACCAGCGAACCGTGGCACGTAGTGCCAAAGCGGTCCCCCAGCACGAATTCGGGCGGCGGGTGGCCCTCGCGCAGGCCCAGCGGCGGCATCGAATGGAGATCGATCAGCAAGGCCGCGCCCCAGCGCGCCCGCAGCGCGGCGAGCGAAGCGGCCAGGCAATCATGGTAGGGGGCGTGGATCTGCTCGATCCGGGCGGTCAGGTCAGCCTCGTCGTGGCGGTGCTTCCACAGCTCGCCCAGCCCCGGTAGGCGGCGCGGAATCAGGCCGAGGCCGCTGCGCGCGCGCAGGCCCGGGGTATAGCTGCCTACCCCGTCGGGCCGGCCCTGGGCGAACATCTCCCAATCGACATCTTCAGGCGCGCGGTTGAGGTCGATCATCGCGCGCGGCGCATGGGCCACCAGCAGGGCCGCGCCGGTCGCGCGGGCCACCGCTTCACCCAGCAGGTCGACATAACGATCCTCTAGCCGCAGCGAGGCATAGCCGGGATGGCGCATCCGCTCGATCAGGCTGCCGGGATAGGCGCGGCCGGCATGCGGCACGGCGATCAGCACCGGCACGGGCGAAGGATCAGACTGGCGCAGCGCATAGGCCGGCTGGCCATGGCTGCCCGGAATCTCCCCGCCGGTGACCGCGGACGAATCGAACGGAGCGGGCGCGGCGGGGTCCATGCCCGCAAGCTGGCCCGCCGCGCCGGTCCTGTCAAAGCCCGCGAAGTGCGATGAAGGAAGAATGTTAACGGGTCTGGTGCTAACAGGCTGCCGGTCGTACCGTGGGGACAACAACGGAAGTGTCGATGATCCGCATTCTCCTTGCCGAAGATGAAGAAGCCATGCGCATGTATCTGGCGCGCGCGCTTCAGAATGCCGGTTATGACGTCGTTTCGGTCGACCGCGGGACCGAGGCGCTGCCGCTGCTGCAAACCCAGCATTTCGACCTGCTGCTTTCGGACATCGTCATGCCCGAAATGGACGGGATCGAGCTGGCCCAGCGCTGCGCCGAAATCAGCCCGGCCACCAAGGTGATGTTCATTACCGGCTTTGCCGCCGTTACCCTAAAAGCCAATCGCGAGGCCCCGCAGGCCAAAGTGCTGTCCAAGCCCTTCCACCTGCGCGACCTGGTGCTGGAAGTGGAACGGATTTTCGGGAACGCGTCACAAGCGCTGATCTGATCTGAAATTTGCGCCATCAAGCGGCTTGCATCCCGCGTGCAGCCTCGCTAATGGCGCATCCCTGCCCGGGGCGACGGCCCCGGGTGGAACCTTAAATGGTGCGGGCGTATAGCTCAGTGGTAGAGCACTATGTTGACATCGTAGGGGTCGCAAGTTCAATCCTTGCTACGCCCACCATTTGAAAAGGCCCCGGTTTCCCGGGGCCTTTTTCGTTTTTAAGCCTGGTGAACGGGCTTACTTGCCCTGCCAGTTCGGCTTGCGCTTTTCGGCAAAGGCGGCGGCGCCTTCGCGGGCATCGGCGCTGACGAAGACCGGGGCGATGTAGCTGGCCTGCTTCTGCCACATCTCTTCATCGCTCCAGCTGTGCGAATCGCGCACGATCGCCTTGGAGGCGATCAGCGCCAGCGGGCCGTTCTCGGCGACGCGGGCGGCGAGTTCGAGCGCAGCGGGGAGCGAGGGGCCTTCGACCACACGGTTGACAAAGCCCAGCTCATAGGCGCGGGCGGCGTCGATGAAATCGCCGGTCAGGGCCAGTTCCATCGCGATCCGCGGCGGGATCTGGCGCGGCAGCTTGATCAGGCCGCCAGCCGCAGCGGCCAGGCCGCGCTTGGCTTCGGGAATGCCGAACTTCGAGGCGGAGCTCGCGACGATCAGGTCGCAGGACAGGGCCAGTTCCATGCCGCCGGCCAGGGCAAAGCCGTCAACCGCGGCGATCACCGGCTTCTTGGGGGTCCATTCGGTCAGCCCGCCAAAACCGCGGCCTTCGATGCTGGGACGCTCACCGCGCAGGAAGCCCTTGAGGTCCATCCCTGAGCAGAAGGTGCCGCCGGCGCCGGTCAGCACGGCGCAGCGCAGATCGTTGTCAGCTTCCAGCTGGTCCATCGCCGCGCTGATGCCTTCGGCCTGGGCCTTGTTCATCGCGTTCTTGGCTTCGGGGCGGTTCATGGTGACGATCAGCACGCCATCGCGCACTTCGGTCAGGACTTCCTGGGCTTCGCTCATTTTCCTTATCCTCTCGGCAGGTGTTTAACCGGACGATTAAAGCGCCAGAGCCGCAAGGTCCAGCCCTTACTTGCACGGCGCTACGCCTCTGCTAAGGGAGCGCCAGATTTGAGCTAAACACTCCCCAGCGAAAGAACACCGCGCGATGGCCAAGATCAAGGTAACCAACCCTGTCGTCGAAATGGACGGCGATGAGATGACCCGCATCATCTGGCAGTGGATCCGCGAACAGCTGATCCTGCCCTACCTCGACATCGACCTGAAGTATTATGACCTCTCGGTTGAAAAGCGCGACGAAACCAACGACCAGATCACGGTCGATGCCGCCAACGCCACCAAGCAGTATGGCGTGGCCGTGAAGTGCGCGACGATCACCCCGGACGAGGCCCGGGTTGAGGAATTCAAGCTCAAGAAGATGTGGAAGAGCCCGAACGGCACGATCCGCAACATCCTGGGCGGCGTGGTGTTCCGCGAACCGATCGTGATCCAGAACGTGCCGCGCCTGATCCCGGGCTGGACTGACCCGATCGTGGTCGGCCGTCACGCCTTTGGTGACCAGTACCGCGCCACCGATACCCTGATCCCGGGCCCGGGCACGCTGCGCCTGGTCTTCGACGGCGACAATGGCGAGAAGCTGGACCTCGAAGTGTTCAAGTTCCCCAGCTCGGGCGTTGCCATGGCGATGTACAACCTGGACGATTCGATCCGCGATTTCGCCCGCGCCTCGCTGAACTATGGCCTGGGCCTCGGCTGGCCGGTCTATCTCTCAACCAAGAACACCATCCTCAAGGCCTATGACGGCCGCTTCAAGGACCTGTTCCAGGAAGTCTACGAGACCGAAGGCTTCAAGGAAAAGTTCGCCGCTGCCGGGATCGTCTACGAGCACCGCCTGATCGACGATATGGTCGCCTCGGCGCTCAAGTGGTCGGGCAAGTTCGTCTGGGCCTGCAAGAACTATGACGGTGACGTCCAGTCGGACCAGGTCGCCCAGGGCTTTGGCTCGCTCGGCCTGATGACCTCGGTGCTGATGACCCCCGATGGCAAGACCATCGAGGCCGAAGCCGCCCACGGTACCGTCACCCGCCACTACCGCCAGCACCAGCAGGGCAAGGCGACCAGCACCAACCCGATCGCCAGCATCTTCGCCTGGACTCGCGGCCTGATCTATCGCGGCAAGTTCGACAACACGCCCGACGTGGTGAAGTTCGCCGAGACGCTGGAGCGGGTCTGCATCGAGACCGTCGAGAGCGGCAAGATGACCAAGGACCTCGCGATCCTGATCGGCCCGAACCAGCCGTGGCTGACCACCGAAGGTTTCTTTGCCGCGGTCGTCGAGAACCTCGAAACCGAAATGAAGGCCTGGGCCTAAACCGCCTCGCCTGATCGGCAAAAAAGACCAAGCCCCCTGCCCGCAAGGTCAGGGGGCTTTCTTTTGCGCGCTGCCTGCCGCTAAGGTCGGCGCATGGCCAGCCCTACCGAATTCGTGCCCACTTCCTCGCTTGGCGATGCCCTGGTGATCCTGGGCGCGGCCGGGATCGTTATCCCGCTGTTTGCGCGGTTTCGGATCACCCCGGTGGTCGGTTTCATCCTGGCCGGGGTACTGGTCGGCCCGTTCGGCCTGGGCGGGATGGCGGCGCAGCAGCCCTGGCTGTCTTACATCACGATCAGCGATCCCGGCCGACTGGCCCCGTTCGCGGAATTCGGGATCATCCTGCTGCTGTTTACCATCGGGCTGGAGCTGTCGTTCAAGCGGCTCTGGCAGATGCGCAAAACGATCTTCCGGATTGGCCCGATGGAGCTGTTCGGCGGCGGCGCGCTGATCGCGCTGGTGCTGCTGATGCTGGGCAATTCGCTGCCAACGGCGCTGGCGCTGGGCCTCGCCCTTGCCCTCTCATCAACCGCGCTGGTCTTGCGGATCGCCGATACCCGCACCCCGGTCGGCCGTGCGGCGCTGGGCACCTTGCTGTTCGAAGACATCGCGCTGGTCCCGATCATCTTCCTGCTCGGTGCAATGGGGCGCGGCGACCAGGCGACCGATCTGGGCGATTTCCTGCGGACCCTGGGCATGGGCACCCTGGTGATCGTCGCATTGCTGGGGATCGGGCGCTTCGCCCTGCCCCGGCTGTTTGCCCAGGCCGCTCGCACCAAGAGCCCCGAACTGTTCCTGGCTGCCAGCCTACTGGTGGTGATCGTTTCCGCGCTGGTGACTGGCGCAGTCGGCCTGTCGCCAATCGTTGGCGCGCTGGTTGCCGGCCTGCTGATCGCCGAGACCGATTACCACACCGAGGTCGAAGCGATCATCGAACCGTTCAAGGGCCTGGCGCTCGGCATATTCCTGCTGACCGTGGGGATGAGCCTGGACCTGGGCATGATCTGGGACCGGCTGGGGGAGATCCTGATCGCTTTCACCCTGGTCCTCTCCGCCAAGGCGCTGGTGACGGGGGCGATGTTGCGGCTGAACGGCTATCGCACGGCCACCGCGACCGAGGCCGGGATCCTGCTGGCCAGCCCGTCCGAAACCACCCTGATCGTGCTAACTGCGGCGCTGGCGGTAAACCTGATCAGTGCCGAGGCCGCGCAGTTCTGGCAGATTGTCACCGCGCTGGGCCTGACGGTCACGCCGCTGCTGGCGATCTTCGGCCGCTGGCTGGCGCGCCGGGTTGACCGCGCCGGAGCCGCCGGCAGCGATGCCGACGACGACAGCCTGCACCGCACCCTGATCATCGGCGGCGGGCGCGTCGGCAAGCTGGTCGCCGAAATGCTGACCGCGCATGACAAGCCCTACCTGATCATCGACGCCAATGCCGATCAGGTGCGTGAGAACCGCGCCGAAGGCCTGCGCACCGCCTATGGCGATGCCGCGCGCAACGATGCCCTCGCCCGGTTCGGCGCCGAGCGCGCCAATGCCGTGATCCTGACCATGGACGAACCGGTTGCCGTGCAGCGCATGGTCCGCCAGCTGCGCCGCGCCTATCCCGAACTGCCGATCATCGCCCGCGCCCGCGACGCCAGCAACGCCGCCGCGCTTTACCGCGCCGGGGCCAGCCATGCCGTGCCCGAAACGCTGGAAGCCTCGCTGCAACTGTCGGAAGCCGTGCTGGTCGATATCGGCGTGCCGATGGGCCCGGTGATCGCCAGCATCCACGAAAAGCGCGATGAGTTCCGCGCCCAGATCATGGAAGAAGGCGAACTGGACGAGAAGCCGCAGCTGAAAAGCTCAAGCCTGCGGGAACGTCCCGGCAGTTAGCCGCCTAGAACGCCCTTCACCGCCGCAATAGCCGCAGCCGCCTTGTCACCATCTGGACCGCCGCCCTGGGCCATGTCGGCGCGGCCGCCGCCGCCTTTGCCGCCCAGTGCTTCGACGCCGGCGCGGACCAGATCGACCGCGCTGACCTTGCCGGTCAGGTCATCGGTCACGGCCGCCGCGATGCTGGCCTTGCCTTCGTTGACCGCGACGACCACCGCCACGCCCGAGCCGAGCCGGGCCTTGGCCTGATCGAGCAGCCCGCGCAGTTCCTTGGGATCGAGCCGTCGAGGACCTGGCCGGAGAACTTGACCCCGCCAACTTCCTCGTCCGCGCTCGTCGCCGCGGCCGAGCCGCCTCCCAGCGCCAGCGCCTTCTTGGCTTCGGCCAGTTCGCGCTCCAGCTTGCGGCGCTCATCGAGCAGCGCGGCAACGCGGGCTTCGACATCGTCCGGCGTGGTGCGCAGGACCGAGGCCGCGCCCTTCAGCGCGTCCTCACGGCCAGCGAGGTAGCGGAAGGCGCCCTCCCCGGTCATCGCTTCGATCCGGCGCACGCCTGAGCTGACCGCGCTTTCGCTGACGATCCGGAACAGGCCGATATCGCCGGTTGCGCGCACGTGGGTGCCGCCGCACAGTTCGACCGAGAAGGTCTTGTCCGTGGTGCGGCCCATCGAGAGCACGCGGACCTCGTCGCCGTACTTTTCACCGAACAGCGCCATGGCCCCGGCGGCGATGGCATCGTCCGGGCTCATCAGCCGGGTCACAACCGCCTCGTTGGCGCGGATTTCGGCGTTCACTTCGGCTTCGATCGCGGCAATGTCCTCGGCCGTCAGCGCGGTCGGGTGCGAGAAGTCAAAGCGCAGACGGTCGGCCGCAACCAGCGAGCCCTTCTGCGTGACGTGCGCACCCAGACGGTTGCGCAGCGCGGCGTGAGCGAGGTGCGTGGCCGAGTGGTTGGCCCGGATCGCATCGCGGCGCGCGACATCGATATCGAGCTTGACCACGTCGCCGACCTTGATCGTCCCGGCCTGGACCGTGCCGTTATGGGCATGGAGCCGGCCGAGCGGCTTGGCGGTATCGCTGACCGCAATGGTCAGGGCATCGGCCCCGGCAATCGTGCCGCTGTCGCCAGTCTGGCCGCCGCTTTCGCCATAGAACGGGGTCTGGTTGACGATCACGGTTACCCCGTCGCCAGCCTTGGCGCTGTCCACTTCCTTGCCGTCCTTGACCAGCGCGACGACCTGCGCCTCGCCCGTAGTGGCGGTGTAGCCGGTGAACTCGGTCGCGCCGACGCGTTCGGCGATGTCGAACCACACTTCGGCGTCGGCGGCTTGCCCGCTGCCCTTCCAGGCGGCGCGCGCGGCGGCCTTCTGCTGGGCCATGGCGGCATCGAAGCCGGCGCGGTCCACCCCGATCCCGCGGGCGCGCAGTGCGTCCTCGGTCAGGTCATAGGGGAAGCCATAGGTGTCATAGAGCTTGAAGGCGGTCTCGCCCGGCAGCTCGCCGCCCTCACCCATGGTCCCGGTCGCTTCGTCGAGCAGCTTGAGCCCGTTGGCGAGGGTGCGGCGGAACTGCACCTCCTCACGGCTCAAGGTTTCCTCAATCAGCGGCTGG
>JACDQK010000086.1 GCA_015657645.1 Novosphingobium sp. | reverse complement strand
GACGCGGCACGATCGAAGGCGCAATCAACGTGACCGGCACGCTGGCTGCCCGCCGCGAAATGCCGGTTGGCGTGCCGGGCGAAGGCGGCCAGGTCGTCTCGGTTCTGGTCGAACCCGGCCAGTGGGTCGGCGCCGGGCAGGTTCTCGCGGTGATCGACCGGTCGGTCCAGGTTCAGCAGCGCGCCAGCCAGGCGGCGCAGATCGATGTCGCCCGCGCCAATGCCCAGCTGGCCCAGGCCAATCTTGACCGCGCCCTCAAGCTGGTCGAGCGCGGCTTTGTCTCAACTGCAGATATTGATCGACTCACGGCCCAGCGCGATTCTGCTGCGGCGCAGGTTCGCGTCGCCGGCGCCCAGCTCGGCGTGCTCAATGCCCAGCTCGGCCGGCTCAACGTGGTGGCTCCGGCCGCTGGCCTGGTGTTGGAGCGCCGGGTTGAGCCTGGCCAGGTCGTCAGCGCCGGATCGGGCGTCCTGTTCCGCCTGGCCAAGGGCGGCGAGATGGAGTTGCGCGCGCTGGTCGGCGAAACCGAGCTGGCCCAGGTCAGCAATGGCGTCAGCGCCGAAGTGACCCCGGTCGGCGGGGCCAAGACCTTCACCGGTCAGGTTTGGCAGACCGCTCCGGTGATCGATCCGCAGAGCCGCCAGGGCATCGCCCGGATTGCCATGCCCTATGCCCCTGAGCTGCGCCCCGGTGGCTTTGCCACGGCGGTGATCAAGGCCGGTACACTGGTTGCACCCATGCTGCCGGAATCCGCAATCCTGTCGGACAACGAGGGCAGCTACGTCTACATCGTCGGCAAGGACAACAAGGCCGAGCGGCGCAGCGTGAAGACCGGGCTGGTGACGGCTGATGGCATTGCCGTGGTCGAAGGGCTGAGCGGCAGCGAAAAGGTCGTGCTGCGGGCTGGCGGTTTCCTTTCGCCGGGCGAGACGATCAATCCCAAGGTAGTGACGAAGTAACGCAGCCGCTGGCTGAAGACAGGATCTGACGATGGATTTCCGCAACATCTCGGCCTGGTCGATCCGTAACCCGGTGGTGCCGATCGTGCTCTTCATCGGCCTGATGCTGGCCGGGATCATGAGCTTCGCCCAAATGGAAGTTCAGAACGACCCGGACGTCGAGTTCCCGGGGGTGATCGTGTCGATCGCGCAGCCGGGCGCCGCGCCGACCGAAATCGAGACCCAGATCACTCAGCGCGTCGAATCCGCTGTACGCACCATTTCCGGAGTCCAGTCGATCAGCTCGACTGCCTCGGAAGGTCGCAGTCAGACCGTCATCGAGTTCAAGATCGGTGAAGACGTCAACGAGGCGGTCAACGAGGTCAAGAACGCGATCGACCAGGCCCGCGGCGAACTCCCGGACGGGATTCTGGAACCGCAGGTCATCAAGATGCAGACCTCGTCCGATCCGTTCGCCTACTTCGCTGTCCAGGCGGATGACATGACGCTCGAGCAGCTGTCATGGTTCATCGACGATACCGTGACCAAGCGGCTGCTCAATATCCCTGGCATGGCCACGGTCAGCCGCGGCGGCGGGGTAAACCGCGAAATCCTCGTGACGCTCGATCCGGCGCGCATGCAGTCGCTCGGCATTACCGCCAGCCAGGTCAATGCCCAGCTGCGCCAGCTCAATATCAACGCTGCCGGCGGCCGCGCCGAAATCGCCGGCTCACGCCAATCGGTCCGTGTCCTGGGCAATGCCGATACGGCCTACGAGTTGTCGCAGACCGACATTCCGCTGGGCAACGGGCGGACGGTCAAGCTGACTGATTTTGCCCGCGTCCAGGACAGCTATGGTGAAACCACCAGCATGGCCAAGGCCGATGGCAAGCCGGTGGTGACTTTCGGTATCGCCCGCGCTCGCGGGGCCTCGGACGTCTCGGTTTACGACGCTGCCTTTGCCGAGATCAAGAAGATCGAGAAGGAGAACCCTGGGGTCAAGTTCATCCGCCAGTTCACTTCGGTCGATTACACCAAGGCGCAGTACGAAAGCTCGATCGCGGCCATGGTGGAGGGCGCGATCCTGGCCGTGATCGTGGTGTTCTTCTTCCTGCGCGATTGGCGCGCCACGATCATTTCGGCCCTCGCAATCCCGCTTTCGGCAATCCCGACCTTCTGGTTCATGGACCTGATGGGCTTTACCCTCAACACGCTCTCGCTGCTCGCGCTGGGCCTTGTCGCGGGCGTGCTGGTCGACGATGCGATCGTGGAGATCGAAAACATCGTGCGCCACATGCGCATGG
>JACDQK010000085.1 GCA_015657645.1 Novosphingobium sp. | reverse complement strand
GGAAGCATCCGGCCCAAGGGGGGAAAGGGGATCGTCCATGCGCTTGTTCACCGCGTCAGGCCTGCTGCGCCGCGACCGACTGGTCGGCGGCGGCCAGGACCGGGGCGCGGTCCATCTGCTGGGCCATGACAAAGACGTTCATCGCCAGCATGGCCGCAACCGAGGCGAGGATCGCCTTGTCGAGCTTGGAACGCTGGGAGAGGGGCTTGGCGAACATGGTAGGTGTCCTTCGTTGGTGTTGTTCACCTATCAGCAAGCAGTGTGCCAATTTGTACGAAGCGCAGATTTCTGCGGCTTTCCCGGCAATTCGACGAACGACGTGTAGTGGATATTGCGCGATGTTGGGAAATTTCGCTATGTGTTGGGAATGGAGCGCGACACCCAGTTCATTGGCCAGTCCGGAGCCTTCCTCGATGCGGTGGAACGCACCAGCCGCGCCGCGCCGCTGCGCCGCCCGGTGCTGGTCATTGGTGAGCGCGGAACCGGCAAGGAACTGATCGCCGAACGCCTGCATCAGCTGAGCAAACGCTGGGCCGAGCCGCTGATCACGCTGAACTGCGCGGCGCTGCCGGAAACACTGATCGAGGCGGAACTGTTTGGTCATGAGGCGGGTGCTTTCACCGGTGCTACCAGAGCGCGGGCCGGGCGGTTCGAGGAAGCCGACCAAGGCACGCTATTCCTCGACGAACTGGCAACCCTCAGCATGGGCGCGCAGGAACGGCTGCTGCGCGCGGTCGAATATGGCGAGGTTACCCGGATCGGAGCCTCCAAGCCGGTGCGGGTCGACGTCCGCATCGTCGCCGCCACCAACGAGGATCTCCCGCGCCTGGCCGAAGAGGGCAAGTTCCGCTCCGACTTGCTCGACCGGCTGAGCTTTGAAGTGATCACCCTGCCGCCGCTGCGGGTGCGCGAGGGCGATATTCGCGTGCTGGCCGAATATTTCGGCCGCCGCATGGCCAGCGAGCTGCGCTGGGAAGACTGGCCCGGCTTTTCCGATGCGGCGATGGAGCAGCTCGAAAACTACCAGTGGCCCGGCAATGTGCGCGAACTGCGCAACGTGATCGAACGCGCGGTCTATCGCTGGGACGATTGGGGCAGACCGGTGGCGCATATCGTGTTCGATCCGTTCGACAGCCCGTGGAAGCCATCGCCGATGTTTGCGGCAGACAGCGGCCGTGCCCCGGGCGCGCCGTCACCGGCCCCGGCGGCGCCCGCGCCCTCGGTGCAGCTCGACGCTGTCACCGATCTCAAGGCCGCCGTCGATGCGCATGAAAAGGCGATCGTCGAGCAAGCGCTCAACCGCCACCGCTACAACCAACGCCAGACCGCCAAGGCATTGAATCTCAGCTACGATCAGTTACGACACTGCATGAAGAAGCACGGGCTGATGGAGCGGGGCTGATGCGGGTTTTGGCTGGTATCGCGTTGATGGTAGCCAGTCTGGCTGCTTGTCCCGTCGAAGCAGGGTCCACAGTCGCAGAGAACATTGCGGTCAAGGAGGCCGAGGTCCGCGGTGCTTTGATGTACGCCTATGATCAAGCGGCATGGCACTCCAGTGACCGGTTCACTGCAGAGGTTGCCGCGCGAGGTCTGACAGATGAGGACTTGGGCAAAAAAGGAGTTCGGGGTTACGTAGTCGAACCCAGCTCGCAAGGACACTTGCTGGTCACCTTTTATAGTGAGACTCGTATCGGGCGCTTCGCCTTTGCCCGCTATCGGATGGCAGGAAGCAAGGTTGCGGAGGGTGGACTGGTCGCATCCGATGAAGATGCAAAGCTATCGATCACGGCGACGCGCCTGATTGACGCCCGCGACGCGGCCATCAAGGCGATGAAGGAACTTGGTCACGGCTTGTGTTCAAAGAGCTCGCCGAACACGCTTGTCTTGCCGCCGGACGCAAGCGGGAACATTTCGGCCTATATCATGACATCAACAACGGTGGACGGGATCTATCCCGCTGGCGGCCACTATCGGTACGATTTTGATGCCAAGGGTCAGAGAGTCGCCGACCGGCGTTTCATGAAGAGTTGTTTCGACGTTGATTCCCGCAAGAAAGCGGGTTCTGCCCCGCTGGCCGTGTTCGTGACCCATCTGCTTGATGCGCAACCTACCGAAGTGCACGTTTTCGTAAGCTTGAACGCTCCCGTCAGACTTTTCGTTGGGACTGTGTCAAACCGTGGGGTTTGGAAGGTTGAGGCCGGACGCATCGAGTATGTTCAGAGCCTCTCTAAAGACTGAACACCTTACGCTTGCATTCAGAGCGGACTCAGCCTATCTGGCCGCCATCCCGACATTGTGAAGCAACGAAGGGGCTGGCGCCGCAAGGGGCCGGCGCTGAACCGCTTTGCATGATCGGACCCACGGAGACTGTTCTTGGCCGATACTGACCGCCTGATCGAGATTGTAGAGCCTGAGGCTGCGGCCCTGGGCTTCGATCTCGTGCGCGTGATCGTGTTCGGGAAGAGCGAAGTGGGTGACGAGGAAGTCACGCTGCAGATCATGGCCGAGCGGCCTGACACCGGCCAGCTGGTGATCGAGGACTGCGCTGAACTCTCGCGCCGCGTCTCCGATGCGCTCGATGCGCTGGAGGAAGCGGGAGAAGTGCTGATCGAGGAAGCCTACCGGCTCGAAGTCAGCTCACCCGGGATCGACCGCCCGCTGACCCGGGCCAAGGATTTCTCGAACTGGGCCGGCCACGAAGCCCGGATCAGCCTGAAGAACCCCGTTGATGGCAACCGCAAGAGCCTTCAGGGCGAACTGATCGGGATCGACGACGAGGTCGTCACCATCGAAGACAAGAAGTCGGGCCGGGTTTCCTTCCCGCGCGCCGATATCCATTCCGCCAAGCTGGTCCTGACGGACAAGCTGATTGCCGCCACTCGCCCGCTGGACACCAGCGGTGCCGATGAAATCGTCGAAGAACAGGAAGACTGAACATGGCCAGTCCGATTTCCGCCAACCGTGCCGAACTGCTGGCGATCGCCACCTCGGTCGCCAACGAAAAGCTGATCGACAAGTCGATCGTGATCGAGGCGATGGAAGAGGCGATCCAGAAGAGCGCCCGCAACCGCTATGGTGCCGAAAACGACATCCGCGCCAAGCTGGATCCGCGCACCGGCGACCTGCGCCTGTGGCGCGTGGTCGAAGTGGTTGAGGTGGTTGAGGACTACTTCAAGCAGGTTGACCTGAAGCAGGGCGAAAAGCTGCAGCCGGGCGCCCAGATCGGTGACTTCATCGTCGATCCGCTGCCGCCGGTGGACCTGGGCCGGATCGACGCCCAGTCGGC
>JACDQK010000084.1:2500-4895 GCA_015657645.1 Novosphingobium sp. | reverse complement strand
GGCGCGCCCTGGCCGAAGCCTTCTCGCTAGAAGCGCAGCGGCTGCTCGGGGCCGACTATTGGGCCGAATGGGGCAGCGAACAGGTAACGTCGAACTTCGTGGTTGCGAACGAGGCTGACGCGCTGCTGCTGCCTTACGAGCGTTACCTCAACTTCTGGAACGATCCGATCGGAGCAGACGCGGGGCTGGTGCACTTCATCGGCACCTTCCGCTATCACCGCGGCGCCTATCTGGCCGCCGCGCGCAAGGCGATTGCGGCGCTTCGCTAACTCCGCTTCAGCAGGCTCAGCACTTCGTTGACCCGGTCGCGCGCAAAGCAGACCAGCCACAGCCCGTAGACCGCGCCGCCTGCTGCCACCAGCAGCGCCAGGCGCAGCCACAAGGCGTGGTGCGCGATCAGGCCGTCGAGCGTGACTACTGCCAGCCCCATCGCCGATCCCGCCAGCGTCGGTGGCAGGACTGCCGCGGCCAGCTCGCGCTTCTTCAGGCCGATTGCCGGCAGGCTCCAGTGCGCGGAGATTGCGGTGAGCAGCGGATAGGCCACCAGCCAGGCCAGCGCGATCCCGCGCGCGCCATCCAGCGTCACGCCGACAATGAATACCAGCGGCATCAGCACGGAACCCAGCACTGAAGTGCGCGTGCCGATGTTCGGCTGGCCCAGTGCATTGGTGGCGGGGGCGAACATGACGTGCATGGTCATGAACGGCATGGCCAGCGCCAGCAGCGTCACCAGCGGCGCGGCCGGCAGCCACTTGGTCCCCAGCATCAGCTCGACCGCCGGCTGGCTGACCGCGGCCAGGCCGAAGCAGAACGGGATCGCCAGCAGCATCACAACCCGTACCGATTTGAGGAAGCCTTGCGCGACCGCAGTGGAATCGTCCTGGATCCGGGCATAGGCCGAGAAGGCCACCTCGTTGAGCGGCGGGACCACCTTGTTGACGAACAACTGCGCCAGGAACAGCGCGGTGGTGTAATAGCCCAGCTCGGCTGCGCTCAGCACGCGGCCGGCGATGACGATGTCGGCCTGGGCCTGGACGAACCAGAAGATCTGCCCGGCCATGACCACGCCGCCATAGGTTGCCATGGTGCGGGCAGAGCGGAAGTCGAAGCTGGGCCACATCCACGCCTTGGCCACAGCGACCATGCCGAAAGCGCGGCTGGCAAAAGTGGCGAGCGGGGCGGCGACCAGCGTCCAGACCCCAAGTCCGCCCAGGGCCCCGGCCAGCGCGACCAGCGCGCCGATCACGGCCGAGGCCATGTTGACCTGGGCCTGCTTCCTGAAATCCATCTCGCGCGCCAGCACGGCATAGCCCAGCGCGAGGAACGGGTTGGTCAGGTAGATGAGCGCCTGCACGCGGAGCAGGTCCGCCACCTGTGGCTGCTGGAAATAGGCCGCGACCAGCGGCGCGGTCAGCACCTGGGCCAGGGCCAGCACACCATTGACCACGATCAGCAGGCCGAACAGCTGGCGCAGTTGCTCCTTGCCGGCGCTGCGATCCTGGATCACGGCATTGGCGAACGAATAGCCGTTGAGCAGCCCCAGCAGCACCAGCACGACGCCGGTCATCGCATAGAGGCCATAGTCGCTGGGCGCGAGAATCCGGATGACCAGGAAAGTCGAGGCCCAGGCAATCAGCTGACTGACGATCTGGGTGCCGGAGCGCCAGATCACAGCCTTGCGGACCTGATCGCGCAGGTTCTCAGGCTCGGCGGTTGTCGCGCTCATGCTGCGCTCCGCTGGAACAGGCGGGCCAGGCCCTTGGGTTCATAGCCGCGGCTGTGCCACTGGCGGCGCCAGCGCAGCATCGGCCGGGCGAGGGCCGGGGCCAGGTGCCACAGCACAAAGGAGGCGCGCCAGACCGGCCCGGCGACCTGCTGCCGCAAGCCGGCCAGATCGGCCAGGCCGCCGCGGGTGTCGCCATCGACCACGCGGTCGATCGCGTGTTCAAAGGCAAGTGCCTCGCGCGTCGTCTCGATCAGCTCGGCCAGCAGCGCCTGCTCGGGCGCTTGCGGCGGTAGCGTCCGCGCGGCCTGCTCATAGACCTTGAGATTGCCGAGCAGCATTCGCGCCGCTTCGGCCGAGGCAGAGCCGGCTCGGACGCGGTAATCGCCCAGAACCGTGTCGATATAGTGGGCCCGGCCGCCCAGCATCAGCAGGCGAATCCACATCTGGAAATCCTCGCAGACCCCGAAGGCGGGATCGAACCCGCCCGCGCGCGCCCAGTCGGTGCGGCGGAAGGTGCTGCCGATATAGATGCCGAAGCTACGATCGAGCGCATTGCGCAGGCTGCCTTCCGGCTGCGGGTCATCGAAGCAAAGCCGCTCACTGCTCACCGCACCGAAGATCCGGGCATTGCAGGTCGCAATGGTAATCTCTGGATCGGCTTCCATCACC
>JACDQK010000083.1 GCA_015657645.1 Novosphingobium sp. | reverse complement strand
GGGCAGCCGCGCCGCCATCCGCACCGCCAGCAGCGCCGTGCCGCTGACCTTGCGCTGGACGAACAGCGTTTCGGCCGGCGGGATGTGCCAGGCGGCGCGATCAGCCGCGATGGTCTCGGCGCTGCGGCGCACGTCTTCGACGAAGGAGCGATCGGCAAAGTCGAACAGGCCCGGCCGGCCAAGGTGCTCCACCAGCACCGCGATCATCGCATCGAGCGCCGGTGCATGGCGTTCCAGCGTGACCTGCGAGACGAACCCGACCTCGAGCAGCGCCGCCTTCAGTGCCGCCGGATCTTCGGCCAGGCCGGCCTGCATCAGCCGGCGATAGGCCGCCGTGGTCGCTTCTGGCACCGCGCGGGCTGCCCCGAAATCGAGCAGGACCACGCGCCCGGTATCGGCTTGCCAGCGGTAATTGGCGAAGTTCGGATCGGTCTGCATGAAGCCAAATTCGAACAGCTCGCGCAGCACCAGCCCCAGCAGCGCGCCCATCGCCGCATCGCGGGTGGGCTGATCGGCGCTCTCCAGCGTGTCGATCGGCGCGCCGGGGATGAAGTCCATCGTCAGGATCCGCTCGCCCGAGAAGTCATCGACCGGCTGCGGCACGACGAAGGCCGGATTGCCCGTCAGCAATGCGCCATAGCGCCGCATCTGCGCCGCCTCGCGGACATAGTCGGCCTCTTCGCGCAGCTGCTGCTTGGCCTCGGCCAGCAGCGGCGCGATGTCGAGGGTGCTCGGCAGCAGGCTTGAGAGCCGCAGCAGCGTCGCGACATTATCGACATCGGCGTCGATGCTGGCGGCAACCCTGGATACTGGACCTTGATCGCCACCAGCCGCCCGTCGGGCAAGGTCGCGCGGTGGACCTGGCCGATCGAGGCGGCGGCGATTGGCGTCGCCTCGAACCGGGTGAAGCGCTTGCGCCAATCCTTGCCCCATTCGCCGATCAGCACCTGGT
This sequence comes from Novosphingobium sp., assembly GCA_015657645.1. Taxonomy (GTDB): domain Bacteria; phylum Pseudomonadota; class Alphaproteobacteria; order Sphingomonadales; family Sphingomonadaceae; genus Novosphingobium. Next base: position 23,014 of record JACDQK010000083.1, on the reverse strand, counting down.
TGAGCTGCGAAGGCGGCATGTAATGCGCCGAATCCCTGAGGCGCGAGAGGATCGCGGTCAGCTCGGCCGGCAGCAGGTCTCCGGCATCGAGCGAGATCATCTGCCCCAACTTCATCGCCGCGCCGCGAAGGCGCGAGAGCTGCTCGGTCAGCCGCATGGCATTGCCCGGGGTCAGCAGCATGTCCGACAGCTGCGGCCGCTCACCCGCTGCGAGCCGCCGCGCGCCTTCGGCCAGCATGCCGCCCGCGATCCCGCCGGCGAGCTGCCCGAACGAGGCCAGCCGCGACAACCGCGCCGAGGGCACCTTGCGATAGCGGCTGTCGCTCATCGCAGCATCGCCTGCAGGCGCGGGCGGAGCGTCAGGAAGCGGAGGTAGAGCCATTCCAGGGCGCGCAGCACCAGCGGCAGCCGCGCCGCCTGCCCCAACGGCCAGAGCAGCGGCACCGCCCGCCACATCGCCGCAAAGGCCGCCGCGCCCGACAGCAGCACGCCGTTCTCGCGCGCATGGAACCGGGCGAGTAGCGCCGCCCGGTCAATCGGGCAGGCCGCGCCACGCTCGGCCACGTCGGTAAAGCGGATCCGCCCGGCCCGGTCGAGCCGCCGCATCAGCGCAATCTCGCGCGTGCAGAGCGGGCAGGCACCATCGTACCAGACCTCAAGGGTAGCGGACTTGTCCATGCAGCCCCATCGCACGACCGGGCGGCCAGCACCATGTGGCCGATAGCGCATCTTGACGCCGCTGGCTGGCTAGGCAGCGTTACGCTCAGGTTGACACAGTTGACACTGCGTCCGCTTCTTCCAACATGCCGAGACCGCTGTAACTAAACGTGTTTACTGCCTTTTTGCGCGATAATCTTCCGTGGTGAGAGAAAAAGCGCAGGCCGGATGCGCCCGGCCTGCGCCTCTGCCGGGGCGGGGATCAACGATGGGAAAGAGCCGCCGCGATCATACCAGGCGGCAGCGGTGTAGGAAAATGTGCGGGGCGGCGCAGGCGCGGGGGTCGGTCACCTGACCCCCAGCTGCCGAGCCAGCGCCTCGGCCAGGGCAGCGTGACCGGCCATGTTCGGGTGCCACGGCGCATTGGCAGCGGGGCCGGTTGGCTGCGGACCTGCGCTCCAGGGCTGCTTGGCACAGGGCGTGTGCCCCACTGACAACTGGTCGGCAGCCAGCACTTCGGCGCCCTCGGCTGCGGCGGCGCGCATGGTAAGCTTAGCCAGGCGCTGACCAATTGTTCGCGTGACTGCGGCGTCGACGGGGGAAAGTTTCAACCCGGAACAGGCCGCATCGGGCACCAGGCGGACATACTGGACGAAGATCAACCGGGCGCCAGGCGCGCGTTGCTTCACCGTGCGGGCAATCTGGCGCAGGCCCTCTTCGGTTCGGGCATAGTCGGCCTCGGTCGGCTCCTTGATTGCCGGGCAGGCCAGGGTTCTGCCGCCAAGGCTGATGCCCTTTGCCGGATCGCAACTCGCGGCCACCAGGTTGCGCACATAACCCAAATCATTGCCGCCGATCGTGATGGTGACCAGCCGGGTCTGCGGGGTCACGGCATCAATTTGCGGGGGCAGTTCGTTCCACGGGCCCAGGACATGAGCCGTGGTTGCGCCGCCGCAGGCCGTGTCAGTCAGTTCAAGGCCCAGGCGGCTCGCCAGCAGCGTGGCATAGTTGGCGGCGCTACGGCCGCAGCGCTCGGGCGTGTCTGGCTTCACCCCGCCGAGCGCAGTGCCCGCGGCGAAGGAACTGCCGAGCGAAACGTAGCGCCCGGACAGTGGCGGCAGCGGCTGGTGCGCGCAACTCGCCAGCAAGAAACCAGCAGCGAGAAGAGCCGCGCAGGTCTTTATCTGACCCACTTCAACCCCACCTCTCGGCGACCTTTGCGTGACGCAAGAGGTGGCCGTTGGTGGCGCGATCCGAAAATGAGCTGCCATTCCGCTTTGACATCAAAAAACTCGCCAAATGACAGGCGCAACATCGCAGCATAGCCAGGTTCAGAAACCTGCGACCTGCAGCAGTTCCCGCTTGTAGACCCGGCCGACCGGCACCGACAGCCCGCTTTTCAGCGCAACGGACTGCGCGCCTGTGAACGCGATTTCGTCAGCCGCGACACACCATGATCGATGAACCTGCAGGCCCCCGAGCGCCTGCATGTCCGCAACGGCATCGCGAAAGCGGTAATGGATCAGGTCCTCACCGTGTTCGGTGTATACGCGGACATAGTGCAGTTCGGCATTGATCGCGATGACCCGGCCGCGCAAAGCCGGTTTGACCTTGCGCAGGAAGGCGGGTTCATTGATTGCCGTCGCCGGACGGACCGGGAGCGGCGATGCCAGCGCGCGCGCGGCGGACCAGTCCCGTCCATACAGCATCCCGCCGTTGATGCGGCAGGCCGCCAGATTGAGCGTCAGCCACAGCAGCAGCGGTGCAATCGAGCTATTGACCATGTGAGCGAGGGACATGCTCCCAAGCGCATCGAGCCCGTTGCGCTGGAATCCCCAGAGCCGGAACAGCTCCCCGAACGAGAAGTTGAGCAGGACGCTAAGCGGTGCCGCAAGGAAGAACCCGGCAATCAGCACCGCCACAAGCGGATAGCCGCGGCGATGCAGCGGGGCGACGAAGGGCCGGGTGAACAGATCATTCAGCAGCCAGCCCGTCAGCGAGAGCAATGACCAGAGGCAGGCAGAAGCCAAACGTCTTTCGCCGAAGGCACCAGCCCAGCCGATGATGAAGCCAACCGTGGCCGGCGTTGCCAGCAGACGGTAGAGTTCGGGTCGCAGCCGTTCGATTTTCGACGCCTGATCCCGTTGCGCAGGGGGAAGGGCATTGATCATGCGATCAGAAGGAAGGAACCGGCGGTTCCCGGCAAGATCGCCCGCCCGACTATTCGATGGGCGGATAGGTGAGCCGGTCGAAATGTTGGCGCGGCGTTGGTGCTGTCCGGCCGGTCGTTCGTGCAAGCCTGGCTGCCGTTCATGCAAGACCGGTAGCATCCAAGCACACTCGCCCTAACCGTGACCCCGATAACGCCGGGTGAGCCCACCCGGTGATGCGGAGTTTTTGCCTTGCCGACTTCCCGCCGCCAGATCCTTGCCGGACTAGCCGGCCTGCCGCTTCTGCTGGGCAAGCAGCCGGCCTGGGCCGGCGCACCCGGCCAGTCGGGCAAGCAGTCGCTGGCCAGCGAGAGCGCCAGCGTGGTGATCATCGGCGCGGGCCTGGCGGGACTGCAGGCCGCACTGCTGCTTAAGCAAGCCGGCATCAAGGTGATCGTGCTGGAAGGGGCCAAGCGGGTCGGTGGGCGCGTCTATACCGCCAGCTGGCTGGAAAATGCGCCTGAGTTCGGCGCGAGCCAGATTGGCCGGTCCTATGCGCGGGTCCTGGACCTGTGCCGCCAGTTCAACCTCAAGCTCATTCCCGAAGACCGCAACCTGCTGACCATGGCCAGCCACATTCGCGGCCAATGGGTCAATGCGGCAGACTGGGCCGGGTCCCCGGTCAACCGGATGGTTGGCGACGAGCGTGCGGTCCAGCCGGCGCTGGTCGGCTCCCAACTGATGGGCCGGTACAATCGCCTTGAAGGGCCAACCGACTGGCTCGATCCGGCCTTTGCCGATCTGGACGTGCCGCTCAACGAGCTGCTGCGCCGCCATGGGCATTCGCCCGAGGCGCTGAATCTGGCCAACCTTTCGGCCACGGGCAACGATGCGCTCTCCGCCTCCTGCCTGTCGATGATGCAGGAGCAGACCCGCGGCCGGCTCGATGCGCGTTTCGGCAATGTCGAGCTGGGCAAGGAACAGCGGCCCTATGGCTTCGACAACATCCGCGACGGGACGGGGCTGGCGCTGATCAACAATATCGAGGGCGGCTGCGAGCGGCTGCCCCAGGCGATGGCCGCAGCGTTGGGGGATTCGATCCGGACCGGCAAGACCGCTGCCGCGATCGATCTCACCGGGACCAAGGCTGTCGTGACCTGCATCGATGGCAGCAGCTTCACCGCCGACCGGGTGATCAGCGCCATTCCCTTCACCAGCCTGCGGCGGATCGCGATCGATCCGCTGCCGCAAGGCGCCCAGGCCGAGGCGATCTCGTTCCTGGGCTATGCCCACACGACCCGGGCCTTCGGCACGATCGTCGAGCCGTTCTGGGACGATGGGATCGATCCCTCCTTCTACACGGACGGCCTGGTCAAGATGTTCTGGGCGCTGCAAAAGCGGCCCGGCGACAGCCACCACCGCTTCATGGTGGTGATGACGGGGGCGGCCGCCAGCCGCATCGACCAGTTCGCTCCGGACGAGGGGCTGGCCATGATCGAGGCCGAGATTGCCCGGGTCCGTCCCTCGGCCAAGGGCAAGCTGCGCTTCAGCGGCATCTTTGGCTGGCAGAACGTCGGGCTGATCGGCGGCTGCCGCCACATGTTCGCGCCGGGCCAGGTGACCCGTTTTGGCAAGACCATGATCGAGCCGTTCCGCCAGCTCCACTTCGCCGGCGAGCACACCCGCCGCGCCGACTTCGGCATGGAAGCGGCGCTGGAAAGCGGCGAGCGGACCGCCATCGAAGTCATGGATCAAGTCGGATGACCACCACCAACCGCATAACAACCGCAAGCAAAGGGGGGTTTTGAAATGAACGTATTGAGGAACAGCTTCCGGGCCTCGCTCGGACTAGGCATTTCGGCGCTTGCGCTGGTCTCGGCCGGCAGCGCTTCGGCCCAGGAAGCCGAAGCCGACGGCGCCAGCAGCACCGACATTGTGGTGACCGCGCGCAAGACCGACGAAAAGCTCTCGGACGTGCCGCTGGCGATCGCCGCCGTGACCGGCGCCCAGCTTGAGGAAATCGGCGCGCGCGGCCTTGAGGAAGTCTCGCGGCTGACCCCCGGCTTCACCTTCGAACGCACCATCGGCACCCTGGCCCAGCCGGTGATGCGCGGTCAGGCCCAGACGCGCATCACCAGCCCGGTGCAGAACGTCGCCACCTTCTTCAACGGGGTCTACCTGCAGCGGTCCTATCAGGTTGACAGCGATCTGCTCGACATCGACCGGGTCGAAGTGGTCAAGGGTCCGCAATCGGCCCTGTTCGGCCGTAACGCGTTCTCGGGCGCGGTCAGCATCGTTACCCGCAAGCCCGATTTCGATGAGGTTCGCGCCCGGTTCGAAGGGACGATCGGCAATCACGACCGGCGCGAAGTGCGCGGCTCGGTTTCGGTTCCGCTCGGCGGCATTGCCGCGATCAGCCTGGCCGGCTCGCTGGCCGATTTCGACGGCACCTGGCGCAATGACCTGACGGCTTCCGCCGCGCTGAGCGGCCCGGCACTGCGGACCGAGGGCAATCTCAACGGTTATGAGAACCGTTCGCTCCTCGCCCAGATCGCCATCAAGCCGGCCGATGGCGTCCGGATCGATGCCTTCTGGAGCCACCGCAAGATCGCGATCGAAAGCGCCCCGACCTATCAGCTGTCGAGCACGCTGGCGATCCGGGCCGGCAATACCATGAACTGCGGCGCTTTCGTCGCCCCGCTCAGCCCGTCCCGTAACGGTGCCAATGCCTTCTTCTGCGGTGCCCTGCCGGTTATGCCGCCGATTGCAGCTGGTGAAACGCGACCCGCCGGGATCCTGGTCGATCGCCGGTCCTATGGCCAGGACGGCAAGTCCGACGTGGCCGGCGCAACGGTCGCAGTTGACCTGTCCGACGCAATCTCACTGACCTACCAGTTCGGCTATACCAAGGCCGAAGCCACCAACGTTGCGACGCTCTCGGGCGATCCGGTCAATGGTTCGGTCTTCCCCTTCTTCCTGGGGCAGGTCCTGTTCGATGCGCGCGGCAACGGCACGATCAAGTCGTTCACGCATGAGCTGCGCGCCGCCTATGAATCCGGCCCGCTGCGGGTGATGTTCGGCGGCCTGGCGGGCACGGTTGATGACTTCAGCTTCGGCGGCACGGCCTTCCTGCTGCCCAATACCACTACGCCGGTCCTGACCAACATCACCACCCCGCTGAGCGGCTATGGCGCAACGCAGCGCGATGAACGCAACCGCGCGATCTTCGGCCTGATCTCGGTCGAGCCGGTCGAGGGCCTGCGGATCTCCGCCGAAGGACGCCAGTCGTGGGAGCGGATTACCCAGCAGGGTGTCAGCGCGGCCGGAGTGCTGATCGGCACCCAGTTCCGCAGGGAATTCTCGATCTTCACGCCGCGCTTTACGCTCGATTACAAGCCGGTCGACAACCTGCTGATCTATGCTTCGGCGGCCAAGGGGGCCAAGGTCGGCGGCTTCAACGTGCCGACCGCCACCAACCCGCTGACTGCAGATCAGCAGGTCTTCCTGCCGGAATCCAACTGGACCTATGAACTGGGCTTCAAGGCGCAGTTGTTCGATCGCTTGCTGGCGGTCGAGGGGGCGGTCTATCACACCGACTGGACCAACCTGCAGGGCAACCAGTCGGTCAACCTGGGCCAGCCGGCGATCATCCGCAACCTGGCCGGGGCCAAGATCGATGGCTTCGAACTGTCGGGCGTGCTGCGGCCAAGCAAGGCGCTGACCCTCACCGCTGGCCTGGCCTATGCCAATTCGCGGTTCGCTGCCGGGACGGTCGACGACACGATCCCGCGCGCGCTCTGTGCCTCACTGGCGACCTGCCCGACCACCGGGGTCTATTCGTCCAACATCACCGACCGCGTCGTTCCGCGTGCGCCGAAGCTGCAGTTCACTGCCGGTGCGACCTATCGCCAGCCGATCGGTTCGCTGTTCGGCAAGGAAACCGAAGTTGTCGCCCGCGCCGACTTCTCGCACACCGGCAAGACCTATACCGACAACACCAACACCGCCTTTGTCGGCGCGCGCGATCTGGTTGATGCCAGCATCGGCCTGTCGAACGAGACCTGGTCACTGCGGTTCTGGGCCAAGAACCTGTTCGACAAGCAATATGTGTCCTACTCGTTCACAGCCTTTGCCGGTTCCGGTGCCGGTTCGGGCGTGACCTACGGGGTCCTGCTGGGCGATCGGCGGACGCTGGGCGCAACCCTTTCGTTCAATTTCTGACTCCCGCGCAGGGGAGGGGCAGGTGGCAGGCGCCCACGGCCACCTGTTTCCCCTGCGGCGGCTTTTCGGCAGAGCGGTGATGATCCTCTCAAGCAAGCTCCGTCGGGCGCTGTCGCTCGCTCTGCCGATCCTGCTGCTGCCGGTGGCGGCACAGGGACAACCCGCAGCGGCGCCCACGGCTGAACAGATCGCTCAGGTGAGCGAGCGCCGTGCCACCTTTCCCGGTCCGGCGCTGGTTCAGTCGGTCGACTGGTACAAGCCACTGGCATTGGTTCCGGGCCGAGCGCGCCCCTTTCCGGTCGGCCAGCCGCTGGCAAGCGCCGATGCTCAGGCGCTCGATGACTTTGCAACACGTACCGGCAGCTTTGCGCTGATCGTCGCGAAGCGCGGCCGGATTGTCTATGAGCGCTACGATCCCCGCTTCACCGCCGCCAGCCGCTATGACACGGCATCGATGCACAAGGCGGTTGTCGCCTTGATGATCGGTGCGGCCGTGGCTGACGGCCATATCAAGGGACCCGATGACAAGCTGAGCCGCTACCTGCCCGAACTGGCCGGGAGCCCCCGCGGCGAAATCACCCTGCGCCAATTGCTCGAGATGAACAGCGGCCTGCGCACCCCGCCGATGAGCGACAGTTCCGCCAGCCCCTATTGGCAGACCTATTTCGGGTCCGACCTCAGCTGGTCGATCGGCCAGTGGCCATTCGAGGCCGCCACCCGGGGTCAGTTCTACTATGCCAATGCCAATACCCAGTACCTGCTCTGGGCAATCGAACGGGCCACCGGAAAGACCTATACCGACTACCTCTCCACCCGGCTGTGGCGACGGATCGGTGCCAGTGAGGGACGGCTCTGGCTGGACCGCGAAGGCGGCAGCGTCCGCGGCTTCTGCTGCCTGCAGGCCAGCGCGCGCGACTGGCTGCGGATCGGTGAGCTGATCCGGAACACCGGCAAGTGGCGCGGCGCCCGGATCGTCCCGGCCAGCTGGGTTGCGCAGATGCTGGCGCCCTCCCCGGCCAATGCAAACTTCGGCTGGAATATCTGGCGCGGCTCGCCCTACAATCCCAAGCGGACCTATGGCCCGGGCATACCCGCCGTGGTCGAGGCTCGCGCACCCTTTGCCAGCCCCGATACCTATTACATCGATGGCTCGGGCGGGCAGCGGGTTTACGTCATGCCAAGCGCCGAACTGGTCATTGTCCGCATCGGCACCCCCAGGTTCGATTGGGATGATTCTTACCTGCCAAACCTGCTGGTCCGGCCGCACGCGCAGGCTGTGCCCGAAAGTGGCAAGACCCATTGAAGCTGGCTGCGATTGCATTGCCGTTTGCCCTGGCTGGCATCGCTGCTGGTGGTGCCAGCACAAGCAAGGCCGCGCCTGCAAACAGTCGTTCCTGGTAAGGCCCCGGATCCCAACTCCCTCGGATTTCAGGCAATTGGTGGCGGAGCGGGAGGGCGCAAGTATTTTTCCGCAACGTGCTGAATAGCGGTCTCATTTCAGCATCCTGGACAAGTCGCCCCCACATCTTCCCCATTTCGCACGGGTCATCGTTATGGCAGCTTCGTTGGACGATCCGGAAGGTCTGGTTCTGGGTAGCATGGATGGATAGCGGCCAATCGTTCATCTGACGAACAACATGCTGAAGCAGTTTAAAGCCCTGAACAGTTGAAAGCTCCATCGAGCGCTGGTCCAGCTCGGGTGGAGGCGCGGCCTGGGTGGGTCCTTTGGTGCGAATCCCGCCCCGCCTGACAAATTCATGTCATATCCGGGATGACATATTTATGGTCTCAGTCTCCGAAGACCTATTGAGCCAGGGGAATGCGATGCAGCTTCGGGGGTTTGTTCCGCAACCGGACGCAGCCATACTCGCCAGATTGCGCGGAATTGGGGGATTGGTTCTCGCCTGCATAGCCGTGCAGCTGGTCTTCTGGCTGGCGATCAATCCTCTCCTGTTTGCCAGCCCGCAGCGCCCCGATCTGATCGCGGTCGGCAATGCCGCCATGGCCACGGTGAAAAGCCCGGACCAAGCCGGATTTGACCAAGCGACTTTCAAGCCGATTGAGCTCCCTGCAACGGACTGTTGCGGGCCCGGTTACCGGCTGGTGCGGATGCAGTTTACGCTGGATGCGGTGCCGCCCGATGGGCTGGCGCTGATCCCCTCGATCGGGGGCGACAACTATCACATCCGGGTCAATGGCGAATGGACCCGGCAGGACGGGCGGCTGGCGTTGCCCCGGCCGACCTATCACGGCACTCCGCGGACGATCCTCTATGTCTCACCCAGCGCCCTGAAGGTCGGGGAGAACCGGCTGGAATTTGTGATCGTGCGGGCTAGCAACCCCTATTTCGACGTCGGCAAGCCGGTGCTTGCGCCCTACGCACAAGCCAGCGAACTGCTGGCGCAGCGCAATTTCATCCTCAACGACTACAAGATCATTTCGTACAGCTTCGGTCTGCTCGCGCTTGCGCTGGCGTTCCTGCTGCTGCTCAGGTCCGAGCAAAAGCGGTTCGCGTTCTGGGTCTGCGTCGTTCTCGCCGCCTGGAGCCTGCGCTATCACTACTACACCTGGATCGATCCACCGTTCGGCGGGCCGGTGCGGATGGTCTATTACTTTGTCCTGACGCTCACGATTCCGGTCGCATGGGTCAACCTGATCGACGCCTGGACGGGGCGGCCGTGGCGCTGGCTGGCATGGCTGACCGGGCTGGTCTGGGCCGGGATCGCGGTGACATTCTACAGCCTGCTGTCGGCCACTGACGCTGGACCCTATGATCAGGCCGTAACCCTGACCAATGGCGCCGGAATTGCCTTGGGCGCGCTCGGAATCATCCGGTTCCTGTGGCATTTTACGACCTGCCACGACGACCGCTATTGGGAAGCCGCGCTGTTCCTGCTGTGCATCACGCTGATGATGTTCGATTTTTACGGCGAGTTTTCGGGTGGCGGCGCCAAGGGCTTTCTGCAAACCAGCTTTCCGTTCCTGATCCTTGCCTTCCCGGTCGCCTTTATCGCCCGGAACATCCGGCTGTTCCGATCGATGAACGAGTTCAACGAACTCCTGACCAGCCAGCTGCGCGAACGCGAAGCCGAACTGGCTGAAAGCTATGCCCGTCAATCCGAACTCGCCCGCCGCGAAACGCTGGTTGCCGAGCGCCAGCGGCTGATGCGCGACATGCATGACGGGATCGGCGGCCAGCTGATGAGCCTGCTGTTCGCGTCGCGCAAGCAGCCGATCCCGCAGGAAGCGCTGACCAGCAGCTTGCAACAGGTGATTGACGAGCTGCGGCTGATCATCGACTCGCTCGATACAGTCGGCGAGACCCTCGGAACCGCGCTCGCCACATTCCGCGCGCGGATCGAGCCGCGGCTTTCCGCTGCCGGGATCGAACTGCGCTGGGACAATTCGCTGCCCGACACGCTCGACGGGCTCGGCCCGCGTGAGGTTCTGCAGATCTTCCGGATCGTCCAGGAGGCGGTGACCAATGTGATCAAGCACGCCAATTCGCCCACGCTCGATATCGCGATCGCAAAGGCCGAGGGCGCGGCCACTTCGATCGCGATCGCGATCACCGATGCCGGACAAGGCCTTGCAGCCGATCCGGGCAATGGTCATGGCATCCAGAACATGCAGGCGCGCGCCGAGGCGATCGGTGGCAGCCTGGCGATTGACAGCAAGCCAAGCGGCACTCGGGTGTTGCTTCTGGTCCCATTACAGGCCCCGACCGATGCCTCCGCCTAACACATTCGCGTCATCGCCAATTTCCCATAGAGCGGTGATGGTGGGGCTGGAGGCATGCCTGTCATGACTGATGAAGTGCCTGACCCGGTTCGGGTTGCCATAATCGAAGACAGCCCGATCGTGCGTGAAATGCTGGCCAGCCAGATCGCCGCAATGGATGGCCTGTGCCTGGCCGGGACAGCGGATTCGATCAGCGCAGCCGCTGCGCTGATCGCTGCCGGGGCCGACGTGTTCCTGCTCGACCTGGGCCTGCCCGATGGCACCGGCACTGCCCTGATCCCGCACATCAAGGCGGCGGGCGAAGCCAAGGTCATCGTGCTCACCAGCTTTGGCGATCGCGACACCGTGGTCCGCACGATCGAGGCCGGGGCCGATGGCTATCTGCTCAAGGACAGCAGCGCCGCGGACATCGAAAGCGCGATCGGCGCAGCGCTTGGCGGCGGTGCCCCGATCAGCGCGGCGGCGGCAGTCCACCTGCTCGACCAGCTGCGGTCCGCCAAGAGCGAAGCCGATGAGGACAACCGCCCTGCGCTCTCGGCGCGCGAGGCCGAATTGCTGCAGCTGTTCGCCAAGGGCTACAGCTACAAGGAGACCGCGCGGATCCTGTCGATCTCGCCGCTGACCGTCGGCAATCACGTCCGCTCGATCTACCGCAAGCTTGATGTCCACACCCGCGGCGAAGCGGTCTACGAGGCGATCCGGATGGGAACCCTGAAGATCGGGTGAATACCGGGGTGACATAGCCATGTCATTTCCAGCGCAGCGCAAATTCCGGATCAGGATCGCAAATTCGATCCAGCTCCGGAGTTTGTCGCGTGGCCCAGAACACCTCTACCGTATGCAAGAAACTGCACCGCACCCTGCTTGCGATTGGCACTGCCGGCGGTGCGCTGTGTTTTGCCAATCCGGCCTGGGCGGGATGCGTGATTGCTCCCGGCGGTACTGGCACAGTGTCGAATCCAGGCCCAAACTCGATTGTGCTCTGCACCGGTACGACAGCGGGCATCAATGTTGCGACAATCAACCCAGGTGTGGAGATGCAAATCGAGGCCGGTTCGCAGGTCAACGGCGCTGCCGGGATGAGTGAGATACACCTAGGCGGCAGTCAAAGCCGGGTTATCCTTGGCGGCGGCGCCACCTCTGGTCCGGCCATCCTGACCGACACAAATCTCGTCATAGTGGGAGATGGTGCCCGGCTCGACGTTGTGGATGGAAGCACCATCGATCTTACCGGCAACGGCACACAGCAATTGGTGGTTGAAGGCACCGGAGCATCTATCGGTATTAGCGCAGGCGGCCAGGTGACTGTCGCCCAACCCCTTCGGCTCGGTGGCGTCAGTGCGTCTTTCTACCTCGATCCACTGGCAACCCTGTCGGCAGCTCCCAATTTCACCGGCAACTTTACTGGCGATGCCTTGATTGCGGGCGGTGCGGGCACGCAGGTGTTTTACCTCGAAGGCCGTTTTGAAACGAAGGGCGGATTTGCTGCCACCGTGCTCGACGCAGGCGATGGCGACGACCTGGTGTTCATAACCGCCAGCACGCGATTCTTGCCCAACTCCACCGCGAGCACGGTGCCTACGTTCATTCTCAAAGGCGGTGACGGGTTCGATCAGCTCTATTTCGACAACGTCCTGCAACTCGGGGCGTTCAATTCGACCGGCATTGAAGCGCTGATCGCCGATGGCGGCACCGGTGGATGGAGCAGATTGCGTGGAGCCCACGAATTCCAGGAAATCCGCGCAGTGCGCGGTTTGCTTGACATATCCGGCGAAGCCGCGCTGGGCACCGCGAACGGAACGATCAACGTCCTGACCGATGGCCGTGTACGCTACTTCGGAACCTCAGCGCAGCAGTTCACGCAGTCCATCACTGGCGCGGGAATTTTTGAATATGCCGATGGCACGAATGAGTTTGCCTCTTCCAACAGCGTAAATGGCCAGTTCCTCATCACCGGCGGCGCGCCGGTTATCTCCCACAGCAACGCATTCGGCTCGGCGCTGGTCGGCAACTACGCAACGGTCGTCCTGCGCGATGTGACCATAACCAACCAGCTGACCGGCAACGGCAATTATGTGATCGATGGCACGCTGACCACGCTGGGCGGCTCAAACAGCATGAACGGCACCATCTCGATCAGCAATGGAAGTCTCCGGGTCACCGACGGCAGCCATCTTGGCAATGGTGCGGCCTTTCAGCCGGCAGCCATCAATATCGGCGCGGCGGGCATCCTGCAGCTCGATCTGCAGAGCAGCGCGACCCTTGCAAACGCCCTGTCCGGCACCGGCGTGATCAACCGGGACCAGATTGGCAACCTGACGATCAACCGTTCCAACTCCGGCTTCTCGGGGCAGGTCAACCTGCTGGGTGGGCGAACCAACATCGGCGCGACCGATGCCCTGGGTACAGGCACGATCCGCTTTGCCGGTTCGATCGTCGATTTCACCAATACGGCTGACATCGTCATCGCCAACACGATCACCAGCGCCCCGGGCGCGGTCGCCGTGTTCGAAAAGAATGGCGCGGGCCGCACGACGCTGACCGGCAACAATAGCGGGATGACGGCGCAATTCGCGCTCAATCAAGGCGTCATCGCGGTGAACAGCGTGGCCGCGCTCGGCACCGGTGGAAACGCCACACTCGGCGGCACCAGCGGGATCGAGATCAACAATTCGGCGGATGAAACGCTGTTGTTGCGCATCGCCAATGTCATTCCGTCCGTCGGAACCTTTCGCAAGCTCGGGACGGGACGGCTGACGATCGGCGATCTGTTCCAGGTCGGCACCCTGGCGGTCGATGCCGGCAGCCTGCGGGTCAACCAGACCATCACCGCCGCCAGTGCAACGATCTCCAGCGGAGCCAGGCTTGACGGCACAGGCCGGATCATCGGCAACCTCACTAACAACGGCACCGTTGCGCCGGGCAACAGCATCGGCACGCTGACCGTGCAGGGCAACTATGTCCACAATTCGGGCTCGGTTCTGGAGGTCGAGTTCGACGCCAACGGCAACATCGACCTGCTTGCGGTGACCGGTACGGCGACACTCAACGGCGGAACCTTGCGGTTTGTCTCGCTTGGCGGCGCCGAAGGTTCGGGCGGTACCTTCCTGACCGCGACCGGCGGCGTGACCGGCACCTTTGCCAGCGTTCAGACGGTCGGCGCGCAGTTGCCCCTCGCGGTGATCTATCAGACCAACAGCGCGATCATGGCCCCATCGGTGCTGACCGCCCGGCCATCGACCTTCAACGCCCAGTTCCTCGCCGCTGCCGACAACGCCTTCAACTTCGTCGACCTGCTGCCCGGCGCGACCGACGGCGGCGCATCGGGCAAGCGGCTGTGGATCCAGGGCTATGGCTCGGACGGAAGCCGCAGCGCCTCTGGAACGACGCTCGGCTATGGCCACGAAGGCTACGGGCTGGCCGGCGGGATTATCCTGCCGCTGTCGGGCAACCTCACGCTCGGTGCGGCGGTGGGCTGGAGTCACGGAAAGATCGCGCTCGATGCGGGCGGCGGTTCGGGCAAGCAGAGCGCTGTGCTGGGCAGCGTCCATCTCGGCTATTCCGGCGCAGGCTTCGCACTCGAAGGCGGGGTAGTTTACGGCGGGGTCGATCAGGATACCCTGCGCAATGTCAGCTTCAACGGCTTCTCCGCCAGCGTCGATGGGGGGGACCAATTCGGCGATCTACGGAGGTTTCCTCGGCGCCCGGGCGACCTTGCCAGGCTGGGCGACTGGACCCTTTCAGCGCGGCTCCGCGGCAGCCTGATCCACCAGTCGCAGAATGGCTTCACCGAGAGCGGTACCAGCCCGCTGCGACTGGCGGTGCCAGACCTGTCCAGCGATACGCTGCAAGCGCAGGGCGGGCTTGGCCTCAGCCGCACGATCGGAGGCGGCCAGCTTCGCTTTGAGCTTGGGGCCCGGCTGACCGACAATCTGGGCGATCGCGCGATCCCGGTGACCTTCGCGGCCAGCGCCGCCGGGGTCACGCTGCAAGGCGATAGGCGCAGCTCGGTCGATGGCTACGCGGCTGCCGCGCTCGATCTTCCGCTGTCCGAGAACGTTCGCGTGACGGTCGGCTATGCCGGACAGGTCGGCCAGAACGACCGCCACGAGGGCCGGATCGGCCTCTCGGTCGCCTTCTAGCTCGATCCCTGGCGAAACCACCTCTGGAGAGTGTCATGAAGATCAAATCCGGCCTGGCGATCGTTGCTGGCCTTGCCCTTTTCGGGTTCAGTTTCGCCGCCTCTGCCCAATTCGTTTCGCCCGGCTCGATCCTGAAGCAGTCCAAGGTTCGCGTGCCAAAGCCCGAGCCCACCGCAAACCCACAACCGACCGCCAGCACTGCCACTGCGTCTCAGGCGCCGACGCCATCCGGTTCGTTCAGCGTGATGCATCAGGCGCATATGGGGCAAGTGGTCTTTACACGGACCGATCTCGATCGCGACCGGATTACCGAGGCCGCGCTGGCCAGCAGCTTCAACCTTGGTGATCCGATCTTCTTCCGGGTCTACATGCGCGAGCCAACCGCGGCGCACCTAGCGCCCAGGCTGCCTGGCAAGAGCCCATACTGGGTCTCGCGCGCGACCCGTTACAAGGCGATCTTCACAGTCGGCGGGCAGGTTGTGGAGACCCATTTCCGGATCTGGGGCAAGGCCGGCGATCACGAGACCTGGACCACCTGGCGCGGCGAATTGCTAAGCCGGGCCGAGAGGTTCCAGCCCGGCACCGAAGTGTTCCGCGAGTTCCTGTCCCGCGCCACCCGCCGCGGCCTGATGGGGCCGGGCACACATCAGATCAAGCTGGAGATCGTGCCCTATGCGATCAACATCGACGGTGATGTGAACTACAACGGCAGCTCCAACGAGGCCCCGGTGGCCACGGGTGACGTGGTTGCCACCGGCGAATTCACGCTGACGGTGAAGCCGGGCGCCTACGCCAAGTCCGACCCCAAGATCTGTGCGCCCGCCGCAGCCCCATCCAACCCTGCGCTGGAGCAGCAAATCCTGTCGCGGGCGCGATCGCAGTGGACCCGGCCGGAGGCGCCGCCGGTGCGGGTGACTCTGACCTACGGGGGCTGGAACTTCAACCGCCACCCGATCTCGGGCGCAGTCATCGATCGCAACATCGATACGGTCATCATGTCGCGCGGCAAGGACTACTGCGACTTCCAAGCCTACAGCTATGTGCAGCCCAATGTCGGCGGATTCTCGGTCGCCAACTCCAGCTTCACGTCTGAACCGCACAACTGGTTCATACCCTGCTCGTGCCTCGATTGAGCGAAGTCGTCGGAGTTTCCGTGGTGGAGAATGCGATCATCGCGGTTGGGGGATTGATCGGCGCAGGTGCCAGTCTGACCTTCTACTACGCGGCAGAGCACCTCCGTCTGCCGGCATTGCTCTTCGCGATCGTGGACGTGTTCGGGGTGACAATAGGGTCGGTACTATTCGGACTGCTTGCGGCAGCCGTCGCAATCGGGGTTCTGGTGCTGCTGATTGATTGGATCTTACCGGTGCGGGAAGGCTCTCAGGATTCGTGATTTTCGGACCTGCGGATGAAACGCACTTAGGGGTCGACGGATCCAGCTGCTGGCTTGGGTCGTGCATGGCATCTGACTCGCCAAGGTAAAGCTGCCGGTGCGTTGCACCGCGCTTTGGGATATGAACAAGCGGCAAGTTTCAGCAGGCCCGTGAGGATAGCCGAATGTCTGGATTGTTAGCGGAAGCCGTTGTCAGCTTTGTTGGACAATCCGGAATGACTGCTGCTCGGATGCAATTCCATTAGAGCCGACAGTGGCTCGCTTAGAACGCCAATGTCGGCTCCACGGTGTACCACCTTGCTATTGCCTCCAGGCAGTATCGAGCATGGCACAGCAATCCGCTGATTGTTCAACCGT
This sequence comes from Novosphingobium sp., assembly GCA_015657645.1. Lineage (GTDB taxonomy): Bacteria > Pseudomonadota > Alphaproteobacteria > Sphingomonadales > Sphingomonadaceae > Novosphingobium. The sequence goes on along the minus strand of JACDQK010000083.1, from coordinate 6,353 downwards.
CAGCGCCCCTGGAATCGCGGCTTGCGCTTCTCGGCGAAGGCCTTGCGGCCTTCGATGCGGTCCGCGCTGTCGCGCAGCACCCCGAACGCATGCTGTTCCAGTTCCAGGCCCGCAGCTAGCGGCATCTCGATACCCACCTGAGCCAGGCGCTTGACCGCGGCCACGGCCAACGGGGCATTGCCAGCGATCTTTTGCGCCAACTGCTCGGCGGTTGCCAGCAGTTGCTCGGGTTCGACAACGCGGCTGACCAGACCGATGCGCAGAGCTTCGGCGGCATCGATGCGTTCCCCGGTCAGCAGCATCAGCATGGCATCCGAGCGGCCTACCGTGCGGATCAGGCGCTGGGTGCCGCCGGCACCCGGAATGCTGCCGATGCAGACTTCGGGAAGGGCAAAAATGGCCTGGGTGGAGGCAATGCGGACATCGCACAGCAAAGCCAGCTCCAATCCGCCGCCCAGGGCATAACCATTGATCGCAGCGATCACCGGCTTGTCCGTGTGCAATTTCGAAAGCACCGATGCGAAGGATTCAGCGCCCGCCGGCCCATAGTGCAGCTCTGCAAAGCTTTCCTTCGGCGGCATGGTCTTTTTCAGGTCGGCGCCCGTGCAAAAGGCGCGCGTCCCGGCAGCGGTGAGGATGGCGACGCGGATCTCCGGGTTGCGGCTGATTTCCGACCAGATGTCCTTGAGCTGTTCGATCGATTCCGGGTCGAGCGAATTCATCGCTTCCGGGCGGTCGAGCGTGACAGTGGCGACATAGTCCTTGATCTGCAGGGTGACGGGCATGCTGGGGTCCTCGTGGGTGCAGGAATGGCTGGTCAGTCGGCGGCTTGCGGAGCGCCAAGCACTGCTTGGTTGTGTTCGCCCAAGCGCGGCGCGGGACGGCGGTGGCTGCCGGGCTGACGGAAGGGGCTTCGCGGCAGGTTCAGTTCGCCCGCGCTCGGATGCGTACAGGCCTCGGCCAGGGCGGCAGCCTGAAAGGCGGCAGACTCGGTTACTTCACGGTAATCGTTGATCGGTCCGCAGATGATGTCGGCTTGGTAGAGCAATGGCAGCCATTCATGCTTGGGCCGCGTCATCAGCGCCTGCTCCAATAGCGTGATCAGCTCCGCGCGATTTTGCAGGCGCACGCCCGCCTCGGCGAAGCGGGGATCATCGGCCAATTCCGGCAGGCCCAGAACCTGGCAGAAGGCCTGCCAGCGGGCCGGATGATAGGCAGCCACCATGATCCAGCCGTCGGCGCAGCGCAGGGCTTCGTTCGGCGTCGAATAAGGTGCCGCGCTGCCGGATCGTGCGGGGATCTCCCGGTCGTGCAGATAGGTGGCCAGGCTAGTTTGCTGCAAGGCGATGGCGCTGCCGAACATGCTCACATCGAGATGCTGGCCGACGCCTTCGCGCTGGCGCAGGGCCAAGGCCCCCAACACCGAAATGCTGGCCAGATAACCGGTCACCATGTCGACCACCGGCACTTGCACCTTGCACGGTTCGGCGTCGGGCAGGCCGGTTACGCTCATCAGTCCCGATACGGCCTGGATCACCCCATCCACGCCGGGCAGGCCCTTGTCCGGGCTATGCTGGCCATAGGCCGAGATCGAGCAGTAGATGAGCCCGGGATTGCGGGCGCGCAGGGTCTCATAGCCCAATCCGAGGCGCTCCATCACGCCGGGTCGGAAGGATTCGACCAGAATGTCGGCCTGGTCGATCAGCGCGATCGCCTGGGCAACCTGTGCCGAGGCCTTGAGGTCGAGCACGACACTCTGCTTGTCGCGGTTCAGGACCATGAAGGGCAGGCTCTCGCCGCCCGGGAAGGGTGGCAGGGCGCGGCACAGGTCGCCGCCCGGCGCTTCGATCTTGATCACCTCCGCGCCCATGTCGGCCAGCGTCTGGGTGCAGGCCGGGCCAGCAACCACCTGGGTGAAATCGACGACCTTGATCCCCGTCAATGCGCCTGAAAGCATGGCTGCGCCTCCATCAGACCGAAGGGCTGCTGAGGCTGCGACCACCGCAGACGTAGAGCAGTTGACCGGTGATGTAATTGGAGGCCGGCTCGGCAAAGAAGCGCACGGCCTGGGCGATATCGTCAGGCTGACCAATGCGCTGCATCGGCACGCTCTTTTTCAGACCGTCCACGACCTCGTCCTTGAGGGTGGCGAAGAGCGGGGTTTCGACGATACCGGGGGCAATGGCATTGGCAGTGATGCCGTTGCGAGCGAACTCCAGCGCCAGCGAACGGGTGAAGCTGACCACGCCGCCCTTCGATGCCGAATAGCTGGCCTGCCCGCGATTGCCCAGCCAGGCGCGCGAGCCGATGTTGATGATGCGGCCGAAATTGCGCTCGACCATGCCCGGGATTACCGCCTTGCTGCAGATGAACTGCGAGGTCAGGTTGATGTCGATGACCCGCTTCCAGAAGTCGAGGTCCATCTTGGTGACCAGCTTGTCTCCGCCGATACCGGCATTGTTGACCAGCACATCGATGCGACCAAAGCTTGCCAGCAACCGCGCCACGGCTGCCTCGACCTGATCCTCAGCGGCGACGTTGACCTGGAAGGCCTGCACTTCGACCCCGAGGGAGGCAACTTCCTCGGTGGCCGCGCACAGGGCGTCCTGATCCATGTCCCACAGGGCGATACGGCAACCATGGCGGGCCAATTCCTTGGCAATGCCCAGACCGATACCTTTGGCGCCGCCGGTGACGACGGCGGTCATCTCGCGCAGCGAGCCAGGGATGGCGTTAGCGTCAGTGGTCATCAGGGACTCCCGGTTCACAGGGACAGAATGTGGATGGAGCAAGCAGCGTGATCGACGCCCCAGATGCCGCCGCCGGTGACTTGCGTCAGGCCAAGGCGGGCACCCTCTACCTGGCGCTTGCCGGCGCGGCCCTGCAGATGCTCGCAGACCTCGACGATCTGGGCCACGCCTGTGGCGCCCGGCGGATGACCCTTGGCGATCAGGCCGCCGCTGGGGTTAACCGGAATACGTCCGCCCAGCGTGGTGGCACCGCTGGCCAGCAGCTGCGGCGCTTCGCCGCGCTCGCACAGACCCAGGGCCTCGTAATAGAGCAGCTCGCTGATGGTGAAGGCATCGTGACACTCGATCAGGCTCAGATCCTGCGGGCCGACGCCGGCTTGCTCGTAAGCCATGCGGGCGGTGCGGGCGGTGATTTCGGCTTCGATCATGTCTTCGCGGCCGGTCTCAAACAGGCCCGACTGAACCACCGAGGCCAGCACCCGCACCGGCGCGGCAAGGCCCTTGGACGGTTTGGTGCTGAGCACCACCGCAGCCGCGCCATCGACCACCGCCGGGCAGCACTGCAGCAGGGTCAGGGGCTCGGCGATCTGGCGCGAGGCCAGCACTTCCTCGCGCGTGGTGGCCTTGCAGAAGGTAGCGATCGGATTGAGCAGGCCGTGCTGGCGGTTCTTCACGGCGATGTCGGCCAGCGTCGATACTTCCATGCCGTGTTCGTGCATGTAGCGGGTAGCACGCATGGCGTAGAGCGCCGGCATGATCATCCCGCGCTTGTTGTTCCAGTCATTGCGGCTCAGCGGCAGTGGCCCGCCGCCGAGACTGCTGAGCTGATCCATACCGAAGACCAGCACGGTTTCATACTGCCCGGACCGTAGGGCGCTGAGCGCGGCATTTACGGCTGTTGCGCCGCTGGAGCAGGCGTTGTCGATATTGTAGACGGCGCCACCGCCCGTATGCAGTTCGCGCAGGGAGCGTTGCCCCGGCAGCGAGGCCCCGATGGCATTGCCGCAGTAGAAGGCCTCGATGTCGCCGATTTGCAGGCCAGAGTCGCTCAGGGCATCGAGAATGGCGGACTGGGCCAGGGCTTCTTCGGTCAGATCGGGAAAACGGCCGAAGTCGGTGATGCCGACACCGACGATCTTGGGCTCGTTCATGCGCTTTCTCCCGCTACCGCTCCGAAGGCATAGTCCGGGCTGCCGTCAGGCAGTTCGGCCGGAACGATGCGCATCGTGCTGTTGATGGCGGGCGCCTTGCCGTCCGTGCAGATCAGGCGACCGAAGGCGCGCACGCCGGGCTCGAAATCGACCATGGCCAGACCATAGGGCTCGCGATCCTTGCCGGGATGAACCACCGTGTAGGTGTAGAGCTGCCCGAACGGGCCGATCGGCACCTCCTCCACGGTGTCATCTCCATGGACGTAATCGAGCGGTGGAAACTGCAATTGCGGATGACTGGCGGTGCGGGTGGCGATGAGCAACATGCCGCTCTCGGTCACGCGGAAATGCGGTTCGGTACGCTTGCTGAGTTTCACGGGGAAAGCTCCGAAGATCAGGGTCCCATCCCAGTTCCCAGACAAATCCGCCGATGTCATTCGATATCTTTTAATCATGCTTTAGTTAAACTAAAGCGTTCTTGATGCACAGACTACGCCATCTCCTGGGCCCGTTGCGGGTGTTCGATGCGGTCTACCGGGCCGGCGGCATCAGCCGCGGGGCGGAGGCGCTGCATGTCACGCCCGGCGCGGTGAGCCAGCAGATCAAGCAACTCGAATCCATGCTGGGGGTGCTGCTGGTCCGAAAGGCAGGCCGCGAAATCGAGCTGACCGAAGCCGGCCTGACGCTGGCGAAGGGCCTGTCCGACCTGTTCGACCGGATCGAGGCCGTGCTCGATGAAGTGACCGAGGCCGGCAACCCTAAGCGGCTGCGCTTGAAGGTCTTGCCAACCTTCGCGATCAAGTGGTTGGTGCCGCGCCTGGCCAATTTCTATGCCGCGCACAGCGATATCGATATCGAGATCGCCACCGTTTCCAGGGCCCAGGAACTGCATCTCGACAATGCGGATTTCGTTGTGTGCCACGGCACTGGCGCGTGGCCCGGTCTTCACGTGGATCACCTGTTTGACGAAGTCTTCGTGCCGGTCTGTTCGCCGACCCTGGCGGAGACCATCCGTGCGCCGGAAGATCTGCTCGAGGTCCAACTGCTGCATTCGATGATGCGTCCCGAGGGCTGGCCTACGTGGCTTGGCGCAGCGGGGCTCGGTGCGGCGAAACCGGCGCGCAATGTAACTCTCGCCAATGCTGCCCTCTGCGTCCAGGCCGCGGTCAACGGTTTGGGTGTGGCCATCGCGCAAACGGCCTACGTGCGCGACGATCTTGCCAGCGGGCGCCTGGTGCATCCGGTGGCGCAGGAGGTCCGCACAGAGTGTGGCTACTACCTCCTGTGCGATCCATCCAAGGCGCACACGCAGCCGCTGAAGCTGTTTCGGGATTGGCTGCTGTCGGAGGCTGGCTGAAGCCATTCGCGATGTCAGTGCCGGCCTGCCTGGCGCTTCCGACTCGGCGCAATGCGACGGCGGAATTCTGCACGGGGCACCGAGGAGCCCGCCTTTAGATGTCGCAAACCGCGGGCTTGAAGCTACCATTGATAGTGTGCAACGCGCTCAATCAAACCTCTGCTTTACCGTGCAAAAAATGCTGTCCTAGGAGCAAACTCAAGTAGTGACTCAATTAATTCGTTGCTTGAAATTGCGCGTGATGACATAACGGGTGCCATGGCAGATCCAATAAGACTTGAACCTGAAGCACTCGAGCCGGCCCCGCGCCGGGTTCGCGGCGTCTCCAAAAACACCGCCTTGGCACGGCGAAAACTGATCGAATCGGCCATTCACATCTTCGGCAAGCACGGCTTCACCCGCACCAAGACCGAAGAAGTGGCAGAGCATGCGGGCTATGGTCAGGCCGCTGTGTTTTTCCACTTCAAGACCAAGGCCGGATTGCTTCAGGCCTGTCTCGATAGTGCGCTGGAACAGGCCAAGGCCAATCTTGTGCTAAGTTCAAGTTCGGACACGCTTGATCTGGTTCAGCGGTTGGACCGGGCGTTCGACAATTCCTCGATCGCCAATTTCTTTGCGCGGACGCTTTGGGAATTCGACGACAACAAGTCTGTCCGAACGGTTTACGCTGACTTTCATGAACATGTGCGCCAGCTGATCGCGGCCAAGCTTGTTGCTGAGACCGGGGCAGAAGAGCGGCGCGCCTATGTGGCGGCTGCCGCATTGCTGTCGATGATGGTGGGCGTGCGGGCCGAGCAACGGCTTGAGCCCCGGCGGCTCACTTCAAGAGAGTTCCGCCAGATGCTGAACGATTTCACACGGCTTACGCTGAGCGATCTGGCTGGGCCTGCCCAGAGCGAGTGATGATCGGGGCACAACGCCCCAGGGCGTGATGCACAAGAGCGGGCACCTCGCAGTGCGATCCCGCGCAAAACCAGGAGAGGCCAATGGGCAAGTGGAATTTCTCGGCTCCGATGGTTCAGGGCGAAGTCCCGCGCCAGGCACATGCCGATATTCCGGCTGGCCTGTGGGAGCGTGAACTGGGGCGCGACACAT
>JACDQK010000082.1 GCA_015657645.1 Novosphingobium sp. | reverse complement strand
TTGTGCGGATAGGCCTGGTGGCCCACGTCCCAGATCAGCTTGTCGTCGGGCGTGTTGAACACATAGTGGATCGCCACGGTCAGCTCGACCACGCCCAGCCCCGAACCGAGGTGGCCGCCGGTAGTGCCGACCGCGCTGATCATTTCGGTGCGCAGCTCGTCCGCCAGCTGGCGCAGCTGCTCGGGCGCGAGTTTGCGCAGATCGGCGGGCAGATTGACGGTATCGAGCAACGGCGTGGCAGGAGACTGACTCATCCCTTAGGCCTTACACGCTTGAATTGTTGGTGTCGATTGAGACTATCGGGCAGGCTCGGTGCAGGAACGAAGGAGATTCGCCATGAGCCTGCCTGCCGCATCTGCTCCCGTCTGCTTTGTGATCACTGCCGATCAGGCGCGCTCCAAGCCATTTTATGCCGGAATCCTGGGGCTGCGGCTGCTGGGGGAAGACGATCACGCCGCCACGTTTGACTTGGGCAACCGCACCCCGCTGCGGCTGACCACGATGCCGGGCCACCAGCCATCGGGCCACACGGTGATCGGCTGGAATGTCGGCGATATCGTCGCGACGGTTCGCGCGCTGGCGGCCAAGGGGGTCAAGTTCACCATCTATGATGGCTTTGGTCAGGATGCCGACGGAATCTGGCGCTCACCCGATGGCGGGGCGAAAGTGGCCTGGTTTCCCGATCCGGATGGCAATGTGCTGAGCCTGACGCAGATCGGTTAGGAGCAGCGCTCGCAGACCCCGCGCAGCTCCACCACCGGGCGGATATCGGCAAAACCGGCGGTATGCGCGGCCTGGACCAGCGATCCGGTTAGCTTGTCATCATCGATGTGGACGGTGCGGCCGCAGACATCGCAGATCAGGAAGATGCAGTCATGCCGGCAGCCGGGGTGGCTGTTGGCGATATAGGCATTGGCGCTTTCGACCCGGCGGGCCAGGTTGGTCTTCACGAACAGGTCGAGGATCCGGTAGACCGAGTTGGCCGCGACCCGCTTGCCGCGCCCCTTGGAGACATTCTCGGCAATGTCATAGGCCGAAGCCGGCCGGTCCTGCGCGGCGAGCGCGTGGAACACTTCGGCGCGCATCTCGGTCCACTGTTCGCCGGCGCCCGTCAGCGCGTGGCGCGCGGCTTCGACCAGGCCGGGGCCCGAATGCTCGTCGTGATGATGATGGCTTGCCATGACGCCGATATAGGCGGCAATCAGCCCCGGGTGAAGTCCGGCTTGTAGAAACCGGGGAAACGCTTCTTCAGCGCCGCCACCTTGGCCACGTCCCAGGCCAGGATGTAGGGGTGCTTGGGGTTCTTGGCCATGAAGTCCTGGTGATAGCCCTCGGCCGGGTAGAACTTCTTGTAGCCCTCGATCGGGGTGACAATCGGCTTCTTCCAGACGCCGGACGTCTTCATCTGCGCCAGATAGGCGCTGGCGACGAGGCGCTGTTCCTCGTTCACCGGCACCAGCGCGGCGCGATACTGCGGGCCCTCATCGGGGCCCTGGCGGTCCTTCAGCGTCGGATCGGCGGCGACCGAGAAGAAGATCCGCACCAGCTGGTCATAGCGGACCACGGCCGGGTCATAGGTCACCTGCACGGCCTCGGCATGGCCGGTATCGCCAGCGCCGATGCGTTCATAGCTGGCGGTCTTGGCGCTGCCGCCGTGATAGCCGGTCAGTACGCTTTTGACGCCCAGGACATGGCTGAATACGCCCTCGACGCCCCAGAAGCAGCCACCGGCAAAGACTGCGGTCTTGAGCCCCGGGGCTTCCTTGGCCTGGCGCGCGGCGGCGGGGGCGAGCACGTCAACCTCGCCGGCGGTGGCCGGGGCTTGCTGACAGGCGGCGGCTAGCGCCAGAATTACAGGGAGTAGAAGCTTGCGCCTCACCGGGTGCGGTCAGGCAGGGCGGCGGCTTCGGCCTTGGGGATCACATTGCCCGAAATGCCGTCTTCGCTCTGAGCCCAGAGACTGCCGACCAGCAGCACGGCACCCAGCGCAAAGCCGAGGCCGAAAGAGCGGAACAGGTCGGACTTGAAGAGGTCCATCAGGGGGATCCCGGAACGAAGATTAAGCTCAGGGGGTCTCCCTGCGGAAAAACGCCTTACTTCCAAGTGAACATTGCGCCCTGCCGCACGGCTCAGCGATGAAGCGAAATGTCCTTGCGGCGAATGGAGCAGATCAGTGCCGGAAGTGGCGCATTCCGGTGAAGACCATGGCCAGACCAGCCTCGTCTGCAGCGGCAATCACTTCTTCGTCGCGAATCGATCCGCCCGGCTGGATCACGGCGGTCGCTCCGGCTTCGGCGGCGGCCAGCAGGCCATCGGCGAAGGGGAAGAAGGCGTCCGAGGCAACCGCGCTGCCGACCGCACGGCTATGGGCCCAGCCGAACTTCTCAGCCGCTTCGGCCGCCTTCATCGCGGCAATGCGCGAGCTGTCGCGGCGGTTCATCTGGCCCGCGCCGATCCCGGCGGTGATCCCGTCCTTGGCGTAAACGATCGCGTTCGATTTGACGTGGCGGGCCACTGTCCAGGCGAACAGGCAGTCCTTCAGTTCTTGCTCGGTCGGTGCGCGCTTGGTCACGACCTTCAAGTCGCCGGCGCCAATCGCGCCGTTGTCACGGGTCTGGACCAGCAGCCCGCCGGTGATCGGCTTGACCATCAGCCCGCCGCGGCGCGGATCGGGCAAATCGCCGGTCAGCAGCAGGCGCAGATTCTTCTTCCTGGCGAAGGCGGCGATGGCGGCTTCGTCGGCGGCAGGGGCGACGACGACTTCGGTGAAGATCTGGCAGATCGCCTCGGCCGTCGGGCCATCGAGCGGCACGTTGACCGCGACGATCCCGCCAAAGGCCGAAACATCATCGCACTGCAGCGCGCCGGTCCAGGCTTCGAGCAGGCTGGAGCCCTGGGCCACGCCGCAGGGGTTGGCGTGCTTGACGATCACCACGGCCGGGTCCTGGCCTCGGAATTCGGCGGCCAGTTCCAGCGCTGCGTCGGCGTCGTTGTAATTGTTGTAGGACAGCTCCTTGCCCTGGAGCTGCCGGGCCTGGGCGATGCCCTGGCTGTGCGGCCCACGCGGCAAGTACAGCGCGGCGCGCTGGTGCGGGTTCTCGCCGTAACGCAGTTCCTCGGCACGGCCGCCGATCACGGCGAGCGTTTCGGGGAAGAGCTGCTGCTGGTCGGCAAAGGCGAACCACTGGCTGATCATCGAATCATAGGCTGCAGTCGCGGCATAGGCGCGGGCGGCCATCAGGCGGCGGAAATCATAGGTGGTGGCGCCGCCGGTCGCTTCCAGCTCGGCCAGCAGGCTGGCATAGTCGGCCGGGTCGGTCAGAATCGTCACATAGGCGTGGTTCTTCGCCGCCGAGCGAACCATCGAGGGGCCGCCGATGTCGATATTCTCGATGATCTCGTCGCGGCCCGCGCCCTTCATGACGGTCGCCTCGAAGGGATAGAGATTGACCACTACCAGGTCGATTGCGCCGATCTCATGGGTCTCCATGGCCGCGGCGTGTTCGGGATTGTCGCGCACCGCCAGCAGCCCGCCGTGGACCTTGGGGTGCAGCGTCTTGACTCGGCCGTCCATCATCTCGGGAAAGCCGGTCAGCTCGGAAATGTCCTTCACGGTGAGGCCGGCATCGCGCAGTGCCTTGGCGGTGCCGCCGGTCGAGACCAGTTCCACTCCGCGCGCGGCCAGGGCCTGGCCCAGTTCCACCAGCCCGGCCTTGTCGGACACCGAAAGCAGCGCCCGGCGGATCGTCACCTCAGTCATGTGAATGCTATCCCATTTTCTTCAGCAGCCAGGCAAAGTTGCCGCCGCCGCGTGATACCAGGCCCTGCAGGACCAATTGCTGGATCGGCTGGGGCCGACCCTGGCCGTCCGCCCAGATGCTTTCCTCAACCGTCACCTGGCCTCCGGCGCGGAACTGCCAGTAGGAGCCGTCGGGCATGGCCAGACCCGCGCCCTGGCCATCTTCGCTGAGGCCGACCTCGATCCCGGGGCCGATGTGGAAGCGGATTGCGAAAGCGACCTTGCCGCTCTTGCCCTTGCCGCCGGCCGGGATCAGCAGGTCCTCGCCGCGCAGCTCGGTGCCCTCGTCGCGCAGGATCAGGATGCGTCGGTGCGTCAGGCCATAGCGCTGGGCATAGCCGTTGTGGCTGGCCTCAAGCCGGGTCGCGCCCGAGAGCTTTTCTCCGGCGATGGTCCGCCGGTCAACCTCGACCTCGGACACCCCGCTGCCGATCCGGCCGTTGATCAGCACGGCGGTGGAATTGACGTCGTCAAGCGCCAGGGTCGAGTGCGCGGCGGTGGCGCGCAGGCCCTGCTCCAGCCGCACCGGGATCAGGCCCCCAGCACAGGCCGAACCGCCGCAATTGACCACGATCCGCTGGCCCTGGTGCGACAGCTCGAAAGCCAGGGTTGAGGCGCAGCCCGAGCGGGCGTGCTTGGCGAGCGGCGGCGGCGCGGCATCGAATTGCAGGATCGATTTCTGCGCGACCACGCGCTGGAAACCCCATTGGCGCACTTCACGCAAGGGCCGGGTCCGCACGCCTGAGGCGGCGACCAAGGCCGAAACGTCCGCCGCATCGACGGCCCAGCCGCCCTGCCACGAGCCGAGCGAACCGTCGCCATGCGTCAGCGCGAGCAGCGGCGGGACCAGCAGTGCCAGGATCGCTTCCAGCGCGGCGGGCGGATCGCGCCGCACCGCGTTGTAGCAAGCGCGCAGCCGCACCAGCAGGGCGATGGCCTCCATCTGGCCGAGCGGTGAGCGCGAGAGGATGCCGCCATCATCGCCGACCAGCTCGCCCAGCGCCTTGATCAGCCCGGCCTCGCCGAACAGGCGGCGCGGCTTGCCATCGGGCAGCAGTAGTCCGGCCGCGACGATCCCGCACCAGCCGGCCACTTCGCCCAACAGGTCCTCGGCGCGGCCGACGTTCTTGTCGAGCCAGCGCGCGGTCTCGTTCATCGCCGTCAGCACGCGGGCGCGCTGGGCCTTGTCATTGCCCGAGAGGATCAGCGGGGCATGGACCAGCCAGTTGAGCTCACGCGTGCCGGCATTGGCAACGGTCCAGGCCGGGCCCTTGCCGGGGCGCGAGGGCGGCGACGGGTTGGCATTGAGCCAGGCCGACAGCACCCGTTCGGCCACCGGCACAACCTGCTCGCGCGGGGCGGAGGCTTCGAGATCGGCCAGCCAGGCGAAGGAGTGGACCACCCGCTCGAGCGGCGGGGCCATGCGGGCGGCGCCGGCAAAGTCGATCTGGGCGATCGGCGCCTTGACCCCGTGGACCAGGAAATGCCCGGCGCGGATCGCCGTGCCGGGCATTTTCTGGCCAGGCAGCGGATTGAGCACGGTGGCCAGCAAGCGCGGCTTGGCCGGCTTGCGGAACGGCGCGGCCAGGGTCGAGCCCGGCACGCCGAGGCGATAGGCCAGCCGGAGCAGGCGCTCGCCCGCACCCAGTGTCGGCGGGGTGAAATCGGCCAGGGCCAAGGCGCGGCCAGGTTCGACCAGTTCGCTTGGCGCAGCTTCGGCCCCGTTATCGATCAGCGGCGCATCGCTGCCTTGCCCAAGCGGAATGGCCATGGACGGTTCCCCGGCATCGGGGGTGGTGGAATCGCGGCTCTGGCTCATCGCCTCGATCATACCCCGCCAGCTTCCTTGAGCGCAGCGATATTGGCGGCATAGCGCTCCGGCCCGCCGCGGAAGGTCGCGGTCCCGGCCACCAGCACGTCGGCCCCGGCCATCACGCAGAGCCGCGCGGTTTCGATATCGACCCCGCCGTCGACTTCCAACCGGATGTCGCGCCCGCTCTTGTCGATCGCCTTGCGCACCGCCTCGATCTTGCGGAGCTGGCTGGTGATGAAGCTTTGCCCGCCGAAGCCCGGATTGACACTCATCACCAGGACCAGGTCGAGATCATCGATCAGGTAGTCGAGCATCTTCGCCGGAGTGCCGGGATTGAGCGAGACGCCGGCCAGCTTGCCCAGGCCCTTGATCGCCTGGACCGTGCGGTGGATGTGCGGGCCGGCTTCGGGATGGACGGTGATGATATCGGCCCCGGCCTCGGCAAAGGCGGCGAGATAGCTATCGACCGGGCTGATCATCAGGTGGACGTCCAGCGGCTTGGCGGTGTGCGGGCGCAGCGCCTTTACCACCATCGGCCCGATCGTGATGTTGGGCACGAAATGCCCGTCCATCACGTCGACATGGATCCAGTCCGCCCCTGCGGCATCGACGGCGCGCACTTCCTCACCCAGCCGGGCGAAGTCGGCAGACAGGATCGACGGTGAAATCAGCGGCTGGGGCATGGCTGCGGCGGAGGCCTCCCTTTACCGGCGCTTACCCACCACATCTGGTAGGAACAACCTGAGGCCAAGTGTTTTCCACACGGTATCTGGCGCATAAATGCCCCGTCTCGGCGATTGACCGCCGGCAGCGGTCCCGGCACAGCATGGCCACCGATGATCGCGCCGCGTTCCCCTGCTGAAGCCATGGCCCTGCTGGCCCGTGAAACGGCCTGGCGGCGCGGCCCGGTACCGCGCGATCTCGACGGGATAACCGTGCCCCTGGGCCACCGGCTGATCACGGGCGGGCGCTATCTGCAATGGAGCGACAGCGGCTACGGTTATTACCATGCGCCGGGAGAAGGGATCGTGATCGAGCGGCCTGATGGGGCCGATCCGGACGAGGAAGCGCTGTGGCTCAACGGCAGTGTCTATGCCGGGGTCGCCTGTCTCAACGGGTTCCTGCCGCTGCATGCCTCGGCCGTGGCGGCGGGTGGCCAGGTGATTGCCTTCACCGGGCCGACTGGGGCGGGCAAATCGACCCTGGCGGCGGGGCTGGGGCAACTGGGCTTTCCGCTGTTCTGCGACGATACCCTGCTGGTCGATCTGCACAGCACGGCTGGCCTGATCGCCATGCCGGGGCACAAGCGGCTGAAGCTGCTGCCCGATGCGTTGGCCCTGGCCGGGGCAGCAGCGCAGGCGCCGGTCGGGGCGGAAACCGGCAAGTTCTATGCCCAGCCGGCGGCCGGCGATGTTGGCCAGCCGCTGCCGCTGGCCGGGCTGGTCTTCCTCGAGGCGGGCCCGGAGACACTCTGGCAGGAAATTCGCGGGGCGCAGCGGTTTGTCCGGCTGGAGGATGATCACTATACGCAGGAAATCTTCCGCGAGGCGGCGCAGCCCGGCCGGGCCGAACTGTTCGCGCTGCGGGCGCGGCTGGCCGGGCAAGTGGCGATGGCGCGGCTGGGGCGGCCGATCTCGGCCGCAGGCTTTGCCGCCTCGCTGGCCTTGGTGGCGACAAGGATCAGGGAGTTTGCACGATGACTTTGGCCAAGGCCGCCGGACAGTTCACCGAAACGGAGATCGATGACGAGGTGGTGGTGATGAGCCTGACCAGCGGGGACTTCTTCTCGCTGACCGGCACGGCGCGGGCAATCTGGCTGGCGCTTGACGGGCAGCATGACCGGGCCGGGCTGATCACGGCGCTGGCGGCGGAGTTCGAGGCCGAGCCGGACGCAATTGCGCCGGATGTTGACGATTTCCTGGCCCAGCTAAGCGCTGCGGGCCTGCTCTCCGGGGCATGATCCGCTGGCGCCTGCTGGTGGCCGAAGCCGCGCTGCTGCTGCTGGCGGCGCGCTTGCTGGTCGCCAGCCTGCGCCTTGGCCGCTGGCGGCGCTGGCTTGGGCCGGTGACCACGGCTGCGACCACCGGGGTCGCCAGCGATTCCGACCGTCTGCTGGCCAAGGCGTCGACCGGGCAACGCTGCGGCTGCCGGGGCAGAGCAAGTGCCTGCCCCGCGCCATGGCACTGCACTGGATGCTGGCGCGGCGCGGGCGGCGCGCGCAGCTGGTCATTGCCGTACTGCCCGGTGCAGCGCGCGGCGGGCTCGACGATCTCCACGCCTGGGTCGAAGCGGGGGATGAAGTGCTGATCGGGGCGCTTGATCAGCCGTTTCGCCCGCTGGCGCGATTTGGTTTCAGAGACTCTAGTCAAAACCGCTGAAACTATGTAACAACCCCGGCGAACCGGCCCGACAGCGCTGGAATCAAGTGGAGTTGCATCGATGTCGCAGCAGAAGAAGCCCCAGGACAAGAGCTGGGCCAAGCCCGAACTGACCCGCCTGGGCCAGCTGGCCGATGTGGGCCCGCGTCCGAACCCTGGTGCCACCCAGGGGGCCAACGCCCGCTCCTGAGTGTGATGGGGCGATGTTGACCGCCTTGCTGCAAACTTGATCGCCTTCGATTGGCAGTGGGCCGGGCCTGCCGACCACACTGCCGCGCGGCTGGCCCAGGCGCTGGCCGCTGGAACTGGCAGAGCCGGCGGCAGCGCCAGTGCTGAACGTTACCAGGCCGCTGCCCTCCTCCCGTTTACCGATCAGCGCCGCGCTCGCGGCTGGGCCCCGGTTGTGGTCGGGCCCTTGCTGGTGCTTTTCGCCGGCCACATCGACAATGCGGCTGAAATCGCGGCTAGTCTGGGCTGTGACTATCCCGGCGATCGGCCCGATCCGGCGCTGCTGGCGCGGCTTTATGGCGCGGCGCGGCTGGCCTGGGGTGACCAGGCCGACCTGCGCCTGATCGGCGAATATGCCGCGACCCTGTTCGAGACCGAGGCGCAGGTGCTGCGCCTGGTCCGCAGCCCGCTGCGCGCACCGCCGCTCCATGTCCACCGCGCCGCCGGGCGGGTGATCGCCGCCTCGGTCCCGCGCGCGATCTTCGCTTGCGGGGTGCCGCAGCGGATCAACGACGCCAAGCTGGCCGACAATGCCTTGTTCAATCCCGGCAGTGACCGGACCGGGTGGTTTGAAGGGGCTGGACTATGTCCCGCTCGGCACCGAGCTGCGGTTCGACCCGGCCGGCACGACCGAGCGGCGCTATTACGATCTCTACCGCCTGCCCAAGGTCCGGCTGGGCAGCGATGCCGAATACCTCGAGGCGGCGCACGGCCTGCTGGCCGAGGGCACCCGCGCCGCGCTGCGCGGGGCAAAGCGGCCCGCGATCATGCTGTCGGGCGGGCTGGATTCACCGCAAGTCGCCGCCAAGGCGCTGGCGGAATTGCCGGCTGGCTGCCAGCTTCACGCCTTCACCTTCACGCCCGAGCCAGGCTGGGACGGCCATGTCGGCGCCGGGCAGTTCGGCGACGAGCGGCCCTTTGTTGAGGCCTTTGCCGCGCAGCATCCCGGCCTGGTCACCCATTTCGAGGACAATGCCGGGTCGGCCTTCGATGCCGGGATGGCGGAGATGTTCTTCGCCACCGGTTCGGCGGCGATCAACCAGACCAACTTTTCGCACTTCCATGCCCTGTGGCGCGGGGCGCGGGCGGCGGGCTGCGACGTGGTGCTGGGGGCCGACTACGGCAATTTCACCTTCAGCGCCGAGGGCGGCTGGGGCTTTCCGGAATACCTGCTGCGCGGCCGCTGGCGGCAGCTCTGGCTGGCCCTGCGCCATGCCGAGGACGATGATCGCTCGCTGCTCCGGCGGTTCCTGGCGCTGAGCGTGCTGCCGTTCCTGCCCGCGCCGCTGTGGCACTGGCAGCGGCGAGTGCGCGGCCAGCCGGACATTTTCGCGATCGC
>JACDQK010000081.1 GCA_015657645.1 Novosphingobium sp. | reverse complement strand
GGTGATCTGCGGGCGGTGACGGAAAAGTGGCCATAAATTCTTTGCTAACCGGTGCTTTACTATGTCAGTTAAGTGGAATGCGTCGCGGCGCAGCGGGGCGGGCGGGCAAATTATGCCCTGGCCGCCTTAAGCGCCGGGCGAAGTCGGGGTGTCGCAAATGAGATTCAAGAATTTTCTCCTGATCGGGCTTGGCACTGCCGCAATTGCGGTTTCCGGCCCGATTCTCGCCGATACGCGGGCGGGTGTAGATGCCTGGACGCGCGGGGATTTTGCCACTGCGGTAAAGGCCTGGCAGGTTGAAGCGGCCAAGGGCGATGCCGATGCCATGTTCAACCTGGCCCAGGCCTACAAGCTGGGCAATGGCGTGAAGCCGGACCTGGCTCAAGCCGAGGCGCTGTTCGGCCGCGCCGCCGCGCAGGGCCACATCCAGGCGAGCGACAACTACGGCCTGCTGCTGTTCCAGCGCGGCCAGCGCACCCAGGCCCTGCCCTTTATCCGCGCCGCCGCCGATCGCGGCGATCCGCGCGCGCAGTATCTGCTCGGGATCGGCCACTTCAACGGCGATATCGTCGGCAAGGACTGGGTCCGGGCCTATGCCCTGGTCAGCCTGGCCCAGCAGGGCGGCCTGGCTCAGGCAGCCGGCGCGCTCGCCCAGATGGACCAGCACGTGCCGATGGCCCAGCGCCAGCAGGCGGTCGAACTCGCCGCCGAACTGCGCAGCCAGGCCGATGCCACCCGCGCCCGGCAGATGGCCGCCGCCGATCTGGGCGCGACCGTGCCGGCCGGACCGGCGCCAGTCGCAGCGGTGGCGATGCGCAATGTCAGCCCGGCCCAGGCCAATGACGCCGCCAGCGCCGCCAGCCGCGCGGCAAGCGAGAGCCCGGCTACGGCCGGGGCCGACTATACCCGCCCCGTCGCGACGCGCCCGGTGACGGTGCGCCAGGGCGTTCCGCCATCGGTGGCCGCCGCGCCGCCCATGGCCGCTCCGGTCCGCGCCGCTCCGGCACCAAGCCCGGCCCCCGCCCCTGCGCCTGCAGCGGCCGCTACGGGTCCGTGGCGGGTCCAGCTGGGTGCCTTTGGCCAGCCGGCCAATGCCGATGCCCTGTGGAACCGGCTGAAGGGCAATCCGGCGCTGGCCGGCAAGCCGCGCTTCAACGTCAAGGCCGGGGCCGTGACCAAGCTTCAGGCCGGCGGCTTTGCCAGCGAAGCAGCGGCCCGTGCCGCCTGCCAGAGGCTCAGCGCCAGCGGCCAGACCTGCATAGCGGTGAAAAGCTGAGATGAACCACAGCGCGGCGCCCGATCGGATCGCCGCGCTGGATCTGGTGCGCGGGATCGCCGTGCTCGGCATCCTGACGATCAACGTCGCCAGCTTTGCCGGCGGGCCAACGGCCACGCTCAGCCCCAGCTTGCTGGGCCCGGCCAGTGCGGCTGACGGGCTCGCCTTTGCCGGCGGGCTGGTGCTGTTTGAGGGCAAGATGCGCGGCCTGTTCACCCTGCTGTTCGGGGCCTCGATGCTGCTGTTCGTCGACCGGCGCGATGCAGCGGGCAAGGATGGCGGCTACATACAATTACGCCGGCTCGGCTGGTTGCTGCTGATCGGCTATGCTCACCAGTTGCTGCTGTGGAGCGGCGATATCCTGATGCTCTATGCCCTGCTCGCGCCGATTGCGCTGGCGCTGCGGCACCTGTCAGTGCGGCAGATGGTGATCATGGCCGTGAGCTTCTTCATGCTCTGGCACCTGGCCTTCACGCTGGCCGGCTGGTCCAGCCTGACCGCGGCCGAGGCAATTCATCGGGGCACTGCAGATCCGGCAACGCAAGCAGCAGTCATGGGGCAACTGGCGGCCATAACGGTCGATGCACAGAACGAGATCCAGGTGCTGCGCCAGCCCTATTTCACCATGTTGGCCGAGCGGTTTGCCGAAACGCTGTACCAGCCCTTCCAGGTCACCCTGCTGTCGATCGGAGAGACGGTGCCGCTGATGCTGCTGGGCATGGCACTATTCCGCAGCGGCTTCTTCACCGGCGGCTGGCAGCGCGCGCAATTGTGGCGGCTGGCGCTGGCCGGCCTGGCGCTGGGGCTGCCGCTGGCCGCCTTGCAAGCCTGGTGGGGCTGGAGCCGGGGCTATCCGCCCGAGGCCATGTATCAGCTGCTGATCGGCCCGGCCGGTCCGCCGCATCTGGCGCTCACGCTGGCCTGGGCCGCGCTGCTGGTGCTGGCCGCCCCGGCCCTGCTGCCAACCTGGCTGGGCGAGCGGCTGCGCGCCGCCGGGCGCATGGCGCTGAGCAATTACCTGCTGACCTCGCTGGTCATGGCCTTCTGCTTCTTCGGCTGGGGCCTGGGCCTGGCCGGTCAGGTTGGCGCGGCGCAGCAATGGTGGTTCGTGCTGCTGGGCGGGGCGGTCATGCTGGCCTGGAGCAAGCCCTGGCTGGAGCGCTTCCGGCAAGGCCCGGTCGAATGGTTGTGGCGCTCGTTGACCGAGGGTCGGCGCCTGCCGCTCACGCGGCCCTTGTGATTGCGAACGATTCGCATTATTAACGAGTCGCAGCCAATGGGAGCCGCCGATGTACATTTGCGTCTGCAATGCCATCCGTGACAGCGAACTGCGCGAAGCCGCGCGCCGCTGCCCGGGCGATCCCGATGCCGTT
>JACDQK010000080.1 GCA_015657645.1 Novosphingobium sp. | reverse complement strand
GCACCGGGTTCGGCACAACCGGCTCGGCCCCGGTCATCGAGACGAAACCCGCGATGCTGAAGCCGCTTTCCGGTCGCAGCGACAATTGCCGCAGCCGCTCGGCTCGCTGGCCCGCCCCCAGCACCAGGATCCGGCGGCGAAAGGCATCGGCGCCAACGGCCGCACCGACTAGCAGCCGGTTGAGCACCAGGGCAAAGACCGAACCGATCATTGCGTAGGCCAGGGTCGAGCGCCAGAAATTGCCCCCGCCGACGATGAAGTCGAGGAAGGCCAGACCGATGATCCCGAACGAGACCGCAACCAGCAGCCGCGCCGTGGCATAGCGCATCGAGCGTAGCGCCTCGGCGCCGTAAACGCCCACGGCGATCATCGCGGCCAGCATGACCACCGCATGGCCGCCAAGCTGCCAGAAGCGGTCCATGGTTCCGCCCGGATCCATCCCGATCTGCGCGGCACGCAGGCGCCACGACAGGTCGCCCGCCAGGTACAGCAGGATCAGATCGATCGCCCCGACCAGAATGACGGCATGGGGGATATAGTGTTTGAACAGCCGGATCATTGGTCCCTGCGAGCCCGAGTACGTCGGACATGCCTAACGGGGACTTATGAAATGTCGGTAAACTTTACAGATAGCTCACTCGGCGAAGGCGAACGGTGTCAGCCCGCGTGACCGCTCGTCAAAGGCCAGCGCGGCTCCGCGCGGCGGCAGCGAGCGCTGGGCGCAATCCTTGCGGTGACAGCCGGCACAGCCCGGACCGATCGGCACGGCATGGGGCGCTTCGAGCGGCACCCCGCGCGCCTGGGCCAGGGTGCCGGCCAGGCTGGCATCGATCCCCAGCGCCACTACGAACCGCGAACCGTGGCCACCGGGCGCCCCGCTGCCTTCGACCGTCCGGGCGATCGTCAGCCACTGGCTCTCCGCGCCGCTCGGCTCAACAAAGCTGGCGAGCTGGACGCAGATCTGCCCGGCCCGCTCGAAAGCGCGGTGCGCCACCCACAACGGGCAGCCGGTGTCTCTGTCGAGCAAGGCTGTGCCACTGGCCCCGGCATAGCGCTTCGAAAACTGCCCGGCCCGATCGACCCGGGCCATGAAGAACGGCAGTCCGCGCTGGCCGACGCGTTGCAAGGTAGTCAGCCGGTGAGCCAACTGCTCGAACCCCACGCCAAAGCGCCGCTGGAGGATCGGCAGGTCATAACCGGTCGCTTCGCAGGCCCGGATCAAGCGGCCATAGGGCATCAGTACGGCGGCGGCGAAATAGGCGGTCAGGTGGCGACGGAACAGCCGCCAGGCCGCGCGGTCGGCAAACTGCGCGCCATTGGCAATGGCCGTGATCTCATCGCGTTGTTCCAGCAGAGCAAGTTGCAGCGCGATCTGGAAATTGCGCGACGAAGGGTCGAGCAGTTCGGACAGCTGCAACTGCCGGGCGTGCAGATCGAGCCGCCGCAGCACATCGGGCATGACTTCGACCGGCAGGATCCGCACGGCAATCTGATGCTTCTGGCGCAGCCGCTCGGCCAGCGCCGCGCCGGTATCGGCATTGGACAGGCGCAATTCGTCGGCCAGGGCCTCGGCTGCGGCGTCAAGATCGGGGAAATGGTTGCGCCAGCGCTCGATCTCGCGCCGGACCAGTTCCATCGGCTCGTCGGCAGCGGCTACCCCGCCCCCGCCACTCGCATCGAACAGCCGGGCAAAGGCAATCGCCGCCTGCGGTGCGGCGCTGAGCCATTCAGCGATCTCGTCGCGGTCGATCGCCAGGTCGGCAAAGCGGGCATCGGCCAGGCGGCGGCGCAGGCCGTCGATCCCGCCGATCGCCTCGTCCTGACGCAGGCTGCGCGGATCGAAATCGAACGCCTCGGCCAGCCGGACCAGCAGCCGAGCGGACAGCGGACGCTGGTTGCGCTCGACCAGGTTGAGATAGCTCGGCGAAATCCCGAGCTGCGCG
>JACDQK010000079.1 GCA_015657645.1 Novosphingobium sp. | reverse complement strand
GTCGCGCCCACATCCTGGGTGAAATGACCAAGGCCCTGGGTTCGGCTCGTACCGAACTGTCGGCTCATGCCCCGCGCATCGAAACGATCCAGATCGACAAGTCGAAGATCCGCGACGTTATCGGGACCGGCGGCAAGGTGATCCGCGAGATCGTTGCCACCACCGGCGCCAAGGTCGACATCGACGACGAAGGCCTGATCAAGGTTTCCTCGTCCGACCTGTCGCAGATCGAAGCTGCCAAGCAGTGGATCCTCGGCATCGTCGAGGAAGCCGAGGTGGGCAAGATCTACGACGGCAAGGTCGTCACGATCGTCGATTTCGGCGCTTTCGTGAACTTCATGGGCGGCAAGGACGGTCTCGTCCACGTTTCCGAAATGCGCAACGAGCGCGTCGAGAAGCCGACCGACGTCGTTTCGGAAGGCCAGGCCGTGAAGGTCAAGGTCCTCGAGATCGATCCGCGCGGCAAGGTCCGCCTGTCAATGCGCGTCGTCGATCAGGAAACCGGCGCCGAGCTGGAAGACACCCGCCCGCCGCGCGAACCGCGCGAACCGCGGGGCGATCGTGGTGACCGTGGTGATCGTCGCCCCGGCGGCGGTCGCGGTGGTGACCGTGGTGGCCGCGGTGGTGATCGCGGTGGCCGCGGCGATCGCGGTGATCGCGGTCCGCGCCGGGAAGAGGGCGGCAACCCCGACCACATCCCGGCCTTCCTCAAGGGCGACGACTAAGTCCCGCCCCGCAAGGCAGAACGAAAACAGGGGGCCGCGTGCAGACGCGGCCCCCTTTTTCTTTGTCCGTCGCTCGGGCTCAGGCGGCCAGCTGGCTCGGCTTGACCTCGCCCGGTTCGGCCACGCAGATCCGGTTGCGGCCGTCGATCTTGGCCCGGTAGAGCGCGGCATCGGCGGCCCGCAGCGCCAGCCGGCGGTCACCGCAGGCAAAGACATCGGCGATCCCGGCCGAGAAGGTCACTTGCCCGATCGGCAGGTCGGTCGCGCGGTTGACCAGGCGGCGCTCGGCCAGCGCCGCGCGCAGCCGGTCGAGCTTGTCGAAGGCTTCGCTCACGGTCAAATCCCGGAACAGCACGACGAATTCCTCGCCGCCGTGGCGGGCGACGTGGCAACGCTCGTCGGAAATCCGCGCCAGGTTCTCGGCCACCAGCTTGAGCACCCGGTCCCCGGCATCATGGCCGTGGGTGTCGTTGACCCGCTTGAAGTGATCGATATCGCAGAAGGCGACGCACAGCGGCTCGGCAGCGGCCCGCGCGGCGCGGTACTCGGCCTCATAGCGGGCTTCGAAGGCGCGGCGGTTGGGCAGGCCGGTCAGGTGGTCTTCCTCGGCGCTGCGGCGGGTTTCCTCCAGCTTGCCCTTGAGGGTCCGGGTCTGCTCCTCGCTGCGCTGCATCGCCTTTTCGATCTCCAGCGTGCGCTTCAGCATCGCCTTGGTGATGCTGGCCAGCTCGGTGATCACGGCCCCGGTGCTCGGCACGGCATCCAGCTTGCCGGCTTCCTTCGACAGTTCGCTGTGATAGGCGCTGGTCGCCTCGCGCGCGGCGCGGCTGGTCTTGCCGAATTCCTCGACGCCTTGCTCCAGCCGCTCCATCAGCCGCTCCAGCAGCTCGGCCTCGTCGCCCATGCCTTCCTCGGACAGGGCATCTTCCAGCCAGTCGAGCGTCACCGGCTCGCGCGCCTGGACCCGGCGATCGATCAGGCGGACCACCTGCGGGTCGTTGCCGGTCAGGTAATTGCTGGCGATCACCAGGGTCTGGGCATTCACCTCGAGCTGGTGATAGCTCAGAAACGCGCCGATCTCGTCGAGGTGGCGGTCACGAACGGATTGGCGCCGCTCGGCGACCGGGTTCGGGATGGCCGAGGGCGCGGTTTCGTCGTCGCGGCCGCCCAGGCCGAACCAGCCGAGCAGTCCGCCGCGGCGGTGGAGCGAGGGGTCTTGTGCAGTCATGCCATGGTTAACGGCATAACCTCGCGCAATTTAAGGGGTGCGGATCAGGCCGGGCAGGCGGCGCGGGTGGCGGCAGACTGCTCCATCGCCGTGGCCAGTAGATCGGCAATCCGATAGCCCGCCGTCGCAACCCGCCGCCCGGCCAGGGCCAGGGCAAAGGCGTTTTCGCTGGTGGTCATCACCGGGGCGGTCTGCCCCTCGGCCACGGCTTGCGCAAAGGTGCCGCGATAGGCCACCAGCTGGGCTAAATCGCGGGTTTCCTCAACCTGCAGCGCAAATTGCCGGAACGCCGAGCCTTCGCGGCGCAGGCCGGTGATCTGCTGGCGCGGCCAGGCGCGGGCCAGGGCTGCGGCCCAGTCGCCACTCGGCGCGGCGACGCGCGAATGCTGGAACATCTTGTCCCAGTATTGATGAAGATTGACCGGCGCGCTGTCCGGATAGCGCCGCACGAAGGCCAGTTCGCCCGCCCGGTCGGTGGCGGGGAAGGCCATGGTCATCTGGTGCCCGGCGTGCATCGGCTGCTGCATATCGCCCACGATGTGGATCAGCCAACCGATCGCCTTGGCCCGATCGCCCTTGGGCGCACAGGGATTGGCGAGCGCCGAGTAATGGACCGCGAAGCCTTGCTTGGCCGTGCCGTTGCGCACCGGCCAGAGCCAGGAGCGGCCATGGACCACGCGCAGGGCATAGTGCCACTTGGGATGATCCTCCGGCCCGGTGCGGATATCGTCTGGCCAGCGCGCCAGCCATTCGAACAGCGCGCGCTGACGCACCGGTTCGGGCAGGGTGGCGGCATGGCGGGCGAACAGCGCATAGTCCGGATGAGCCTGGGCAATCGTCATCAGCTCGGCCAGTACCTCAGGCCGGCTGGCGCTCAGGTCCGCCCAGGCGATTGCTCCGGTGGTCTGGTGAGTCTCTTCGGACCAGGCCCCGGCCGGGCTGGCCAGCGTCAGCAATCCCAGCGCCGGAACCAGTCCTGCCAGTGCCCCCCGCAGCATTGCCTTAGCGGACGCGCGGACCGCCAAAGGGCAGCGGCGGCGGCGGGCGGCGATGGCCGCGCGGCAGCTGAGCCTGGAAGGCGCGGCCGCAATGCTCGACACAATAGGGGAAGCCCGGGTTCACCTTTTCGCCGCAGAAGTGGAAGTCCGGCTCACCCGGGTGGCCCATCGGCCAGCGGCAGATCCGGTCATTCAGATCGAGCAGGCTGGTCTTGTCAGCCATTTCCGGGCTCGGCTTGGCCGGGACCAGGCGGCGCGGCGGGGCCGGCGGGATCGGAGCCTGCTGGTCACCGGGGCCCTGACGCAGGAAGCCGCCGGGGCCAACCGAGACGATCCGCGGACCCGGTGCCGGGGCAGCAGGCGTATCGCCGCCAGCGGCAGCAGCAGCGGGTGCGGGGGCCGGTGCGCGCGGCGCGGCCGACGGGACCGGGCGCGGCGCGGGGGCGGGCCGAGGCGCGGCCTCAGCCTTGGGCGCGCGCGGCGCCGGAGCCGGTACGGCTTCCTTCTCGTTCGGCTTGACCGGGCTGGGCCGGGCTTTCAGGCCCAGGCGGTGCGCCTTGCCGATCACGGCATTGCGGCTGACCCCGCCGAGCTCCTCGGCGATCTGGCTGGCGGTCGCGCCGCCTTCCCACATCTTGGTCAGTTTTTCGATCCGTTCGTCGGTCCAGCTCATGCCAGTGTCACTTCCCTGTCACCCCTTCTGTGGGGCCTTGCGCTTGCCATTCGTGCGACCTGCCGATAGTCGCCAGATCATGGCCGATCAACCTGTATCCCCCAGCGTCAACGCCGCTGCCCAGATACCCGATGCGGGTCTGGGACAAAGCACATTTCCGGCCCAGGGAG
This sequence comes from Novosphingobium sp., assembly GCA_015657645.1. Taxonomy (GTDB): domain Bacteria; phylum Pseudomonadota; class Alphaproteobacteria; order Sphingomonadales; family Sphingomonadaceae; genus Novosphingobium. Next base: position 3,567 of record JACDQK010000079.1, on the reverse strand, counting down.
TGCCCGTATTCCACCGGTTCAACCGGTTGGGGCTGTGGACGCTCTATATGAAGGAAGTGCGCCGGTTTTTCAAGGTGCAGACCCAGACGATCTGGGCCCCGGCGATTACCACCCTGCTGTTCCTGGTGATCTTCACCGTGGCGATGGGGCGTGAGGGGCGGATGGTGCTGGGCGTCAACTTCGCCACTTTCATCGCCCCGGGCCTGATCGTGATGGGGATGATGCAGAATGCCTTCGCCAATTCGAGCTTCAGTTTCCTGGCCGGCAAGATCCAGGGGACGATCATCGATTACCTGATGCCGCCGCTTTCCAATGCCGAACTGATGCTGGCGCTGATCGGTGCGGCGGTGACCCGCGCGGTGCTGGTCGGCCTGGCGCTCTATGGCGCGATGCTGCTGTGGCCGGGCGTCCACCTGACCTTCGCGCACCCCTGGGCGATTGCCTGGTTCGGGTTGATGGGGGCGATCATGCTGGCCACGATCGGCCTGTTGACCTCGCTCTGGGCAGAAAAGTTCGATCACAACGCCGCCGTCACCAACTTCGTGATCGCGCCGCTCTCGCTGCTCTCGGGCACGTTCTACGTGATCGACAACCTGGCCCCGCTGTTCCAGACGATCAGCCGGCTCAACCCGTTCTTCTACGTGATCTCGGGCTTCCGCTTCGGCTTCCTTGGCCAGAGCGATATCGGCGATACCAACCTGGCCGTGCTGCACGGCGCAATCGGGCTGGGCGTGCTGAACGTGGCGCTGGCTGGTCTGGTCTATGGCCTGCTGCGCAGCGGGTGGAAGCTGAAGGGCTAGTCGCCGCTCTGGCGCTCAGTGCGTCATCGAGCGGCGCAGGCGGTAGCGCCCGTTCCGGAAATCCTCGAAAAGCTCTTCCAGCGAAGGGTGATCGACCGGGCCGCCATCGCCATCGGCCAGCAGGTTCTGCTGGCTGACATAGGCGACATAGCTGCTGTCACCATTCTCGGCGAGGAGGTGGTAGAACGGCTGTTCGCGGTGGGGCCGGACTTCCTTGGGGATCGATTCGTACCATTCCTCGCTGTTGGCAAAGACCGGATCGATATCGAAAATCACGCCGCGGAAATCGAACACGCGGTGGCGCACCACATCGCCGATCCCGAACCGCGCCTTGGCGCGCTGCGGGGCGTCGACATGCTTGCCAGCCTGCGGAGAAAAGAAGGTCGCCCGTTCCATCCTGGCCAATATAGGCATTGTGCAGCCGCGAAACAACGCCGGTGTGCCTGCGATCCCCCGATTTCACGCGAGAAGGGCTTGGCAAGGCGGGGATCATCGGCTAACCGCGCGCTTCCCGACCGGGGGCCGGCCCTATACGCCCGCCCCGATCACTTCTGCGGAGAGGTGGCAGAGAGGTCGAATGCGCCGCACTCGAAATGCGGTGTACGGGTAACCGTACCGTGGGTTCGAATCCCACCCTCTCCGCCAGCTATACCATCCCAGGAAAGCCCGACTAATCTCGGAAATCCGCAGGTTTCTGCGCTTTTCCGGCCTTGATCGCGTTTTCAAAGTTCTTATATTGTTCTTCATAATCTCCCTAAATCCGGCTTGGAGTGTGGGGGTGATTGTGGGGGCGAAACAGGATGGATGGTCATGGGCCGGCTCACGCCACTGCAGATTCGAAACTTCAAGGAACCCGGGCGTTACAACGATGGCGATGGGCTGTTGCTGGAACTGACGGGACCGAACAGGGGCAACTGGCAACTCCGCGCTACTGTGAATGGCAGGCGGCGCGATATCGGGTTGGGTTCGCTGGCGCTGGTCTCTTTGAAAGAAGCACGCGATGCAGCCTTCGAACTGCGGCGCGACATTCAGCGCGGGATTGACCCGGTGGCCGAGCGCAAACGCCGCAAGCTGGAGATCCTGACCTTCAAGGCCGCGGCCCTGCGCGTACATACCGAGCAGAAGGCCAGCTGGAAGAATGGCAAGCACCAGGACCAGTGGATCACCACGCTGGAGAACTATGCTTTCCCGCTATTGGGTAGTCGTCTGGTCAACGACATCGAAGGCCCGCTGATCCGGGAGGTGTTGCTGCCGATCTGGCTGACGAAGCCTGAAACCGCACGGCGGGTCAAGCAGCGGATCGGTGTGGTGCTGGATTGGGCCTATGCCAGCGGCATGCGGCCCACCGAAGCGCCGATGCGGTCGGTCAGCCGCGTGCTGCCAAGGCAGCCCAAGAAGGACGGTCACTTCGCCGCGATGCCCTATGATTATGTGCCGTCGTTCATGGCGCATCTGCATGCCCGTTTGAGCGTACCAAGGCTGGCGCTCGAGTTCCTGATCCTTACCGCCGCAAGGTCGGGAGAGGTTCGCGGCGCCCAGTGGAACGAAATAGATCTGGAAGCGAAGTTATGGACCATTCCGGCCTCCAGAATGAAGGTCGGCAAAGAGCATGTCGTTCCCCTATCCGCTACCACCATCGATGTGCTGGAGCGTTCCCGACAGTTCCATGCTCCGTGCAGCAACCTGCTCTTTCCGGGACGCGATGTGCGCCGTCCGTTGTCGGACATGACGCTGCTCAAGATCCTTCGCTATGCCGAATTGCCCTACACGGTGCACGGGTTCCGCTCGGCCTTTCGCGACTGGGCTGCAGAACAGACCAGCTACCCAGGCGAGGTCGCCGAAGCGGCGCTAGCTCACACCGTCGCGAACAAGGTCGAGGCTGCCTATCGGCGCACCAACTATCTCGACAAGCGTCGCGATATGATGGCCGATTGGGCAATCTACTGTACCAGCGGAAAGCCGTAACGCGGCTCAGTCGGACAAGCCAAGCCGCTCCAACCGACGCCTGTAAGCATCGTGTGTGCGTTGCCGGAGAGTTCCATCCCCAAGGCTCGACAGGATCGCATCAAGTGCAACCGTGATGAACAGGTTTTGCCGCACCGGATCGAGCGCAGCAGGTCCCCTTCGCGACTGGTATTCATCACTCCATGCCTCCACCAGCAGGTCGCGGACGATGATGCTGACCGACACGTCCGCTTCCTCGGCGCGCGACCTGATCCAGTCAGCAACGGGGAAGGGAATGTAGGCCTGGACCTTTGCAGATACTGCCATGTTCGTGACTCCATTGAGTCCCTTGCGAACATGGTTTGACCTTGCGGAAGGCAGAATTGAGGATGGATCACTCGCGATGCTCAGTCAATGCGGGAAAGCTCGTTACATTACAGTGCGATAGACGCCGGATTCCCATCCGCCACATTGCCAGTTGATCCATGGATCGTGGCCAATTCACATCTGCACTTGCTCGAAAAATTGCGTTTTCAGGCTCGATATCAATATCTTATGTAATGCAGTCCACTGCGTACGGTGTGCCTGAATCTGTTCCCAACTTGGACACGTAATGTTCTAAAAATTGCTGCTCGTGTTTTCCGTGGAAATGAGCCTCAATCCCGCAGGATACCTAGCCTATCTGGCGTTTGAGAGAAACCCCCAGCGGATAGAGAAGTTGACCGATGTTCCGCTTCACGGAAGCAAATAGCCATTCTGCGTGTCCGATGTGCGGCAATCACAAGTCTTACAAGAGGACGCATGCAGCCGCTCTCGAATGCCC
>JACDQK010000078.1 GCA_015657645.1 Novosphingobium sp. | reverse complement strand
TCATTCTCGGCCTCGACCTCGTTGGTGATCTTGGCGGTTTCGATCAGGCAGATCGTGTCGCCACGCTTCACCCGGTCACCTTCGCCGACCATCCATTCGGCAATCGTGCCTCGGTCATTTCGATGCCCCACTTGGGCATGCAGAAGGGGCGGAGCTTGCTCATCTCTCGCCTCCTAGCGGTACCCGAGGACCTTGCGGGCCGCCGCTTCGATCTTGGCCGCCGATGGCAGGTAGGCCTGCTCCAGCTCGAGCGCGAAAGGCACCGGCGAATGCGGCGCGCAGACCATTTCGATCGGCGCCTTGAGGCTGGCAAAGGCCTTTTGCGCAACCAGCGCGGAAATGTCGGTCGCCAGGCTGCAGCGCTGCGGCGCTTCATCGACCACCACCAACCGCCCGGTCACTTCGACCGAATCGAGGATCGCTTCCTCATCCATCGGGCTGGTGGTGCGCAGGTCGATCACGTCGCAGCCGATCCCGTCCTTGGCGAGAGCATCGGCAGCCGCTTCGCAGCGGCCAACCATCAGCCCGGTCGCGACCATGGTCAGGTCCTGGCCGGCGCGGGTCAGACGGGCGTGGCCGAAGGGAATGGTCCAGTCACCATCCGGCACTTCGCCAGTCACGCCGTACAGCGCCTTGTGCTCCAGGAAGATCACCGGATCGTCCCCGCGCAGCGCCTCGCGCAGCAGGCCGCGCACGTCTTCGGGGGTCGAGGGCATGACGACCTTGAGGCCGGGCATGGCGGTGAGGAAATGATGGACCGACTGGCTGTGCTGGGCCGCCGCGTTGAAGCCGCCACCATAGGCCATGCGGATGATCGCCGGGCAGGTCGACTTGCCGCCGAACATGTAGCGGAACTTGGCGATCTGGTTCCAGATCTGGTCAAGCGACACGCCGATGAAGTCGGCAAACATCAGCTCGGCGATCGGCTTCTTGCCGGCGAGCGCGAGGCCGCCGGCAGCGCCGACGATCGCGCTTTCGGAAATCGGGGTGTCGATCACCCGATCCGCGCCGAAGCGGTCATAAAGGCCGGTCGAGGTCGACCAGATCCCGCCGATCGCTTCGGGGCCGCCGGCCGTGCCCATGCCGCCGACCACGTCCTCACCCAGGACCACCACCCGGTCATCGCCTTCCATCGCTTCGAAAATCGTCGAGCGGACGGCATCGCGGTACATCATCTTGGCCATTGCGAAGGTCTCCGGCTCAGTAGGCGACGTAGACGTCGGCCAGGACGTCTTCGGCAGTGGGGCGCGGCGCGGCGCGGGCGGCAACGACTGCCGCCTCGATCTGGTCCAGCACCTCGGCATCGATGGTGTCGAGATCGGCGTCGGTCAGCACCTTGGCCGATACGACGCTGGCCCGGAACTTCTTGAGGCAATCGCGGGTCTCGCGGATCCGGTCGAGCTCACCCTCACCGCGGTAGCGCTGAGGATCGCCTTCGAAGTGGCCGAAGAACCGTTCGGTATCAAACTCGACCGCCGCCGGGCCATTGCCGGCACGGACATAGTCGAGCAGTTCGCGCATGGTTTCGTGGACCGCGAAGAAATCGGTCCCGTCGGCGCGCCAGACCTTCATGCCAAAGGCTTCGGCGCGGCTGGCGATGTCCAGCTGGGTGCCGACGGCATATTCGAAGCCGGTGTGTTCGGAATAGTGGTTGTTTTCGAACACGAAGATGCAGGGCGCCTTGGTCACCACTGCCATGTTCATCGCTTCAAACGTGGTGCCCTGGTTGCAGGCCCCGTCGCCCGAGAAGGTAATCGCGACCTTGCCTTTGCCGTCGAGCTTGGCGGCCAGCGCCGCCCCAACCGCAATCGGGGCACCGGCACCAACGATGCCATTGGCACCGAGCATGCCGACATCGACATCGGCGATATGCATCGAGCCGCCCTTGCCCTTGCACAGGCCTTCGCGGCTGCCCCAGATTTCCTTCATCATCCCGTCGACATCGCAGCCCTTGGCCAGGCAGTGGCCGTGGCCGCGGTGGGTCGAGACGATCTTGTCCGCGGTATCGAGATGCTCGCAGACCCGACCGCGACGGCTTCCTGGCCGCAGTAAAGGTGCGTGAAGCCGGCAATCGCGCCGGTGGCGATGTCGATATGCAGACGCTCTTCGAACTCGCGGATGATCTTCATCCGGCGATAGGCCTGCAGCATTTGCTCGCGACTGAGTTGCATGGTGTTCTCTCGGGTTTGCTCGCTCGGTCGGGGCCCGCCAAAGCAGGCCTCTTCCTCAGCTTGTCGTCATGCGGTGAGGGGCGGGTCCTGCCCATTCGCCAATTTGCTAGTTTGGCAGCGCAAAGGGCCAGAATCGGTGGACTTGGCAATTGCGCTGGGCGGCTGAAGCGCTATCCTCGCACCGGTGCCGGCACCAAGACCGGCGGGGCAGGAGAGGAAATGGGCCGCAAGCCCTCAACCAAGCCGACGAGCTTTGACATCGCCTATCTGGCGGGGGTCTCGCAGCCGACGGTCAGCCGCGCGCTGCGCGGGTCAAAATCGGTCAGCCTCGCCACCCGCCAGCGAATCCAGGAGATTGCGCGGGAGCTCAATTACTCGGTCGACAAGAACGCCTCTTCGCTGCGTTCGCAGCGCTCGCACACGATCGCGCTGCTGTTCTTCGAAGACCCGACGCCGGACGGGGCGAACATCAACCCCTTCTTCCTGGCCATGCTCGGCGCGATCACCCGCGCGACCGCCAATCGCGGGCTGGACCTCCTCATCTCGTTCCAGAAGCTGGAGGACGATTGGCACACCCGTTACCAGGACAGCCACCGCGCCGACGGGCTGATCCTGCTCGGCTATGGGGACTATACGCTCTACACCCAGCGGCTGAACGAGCTGGTCGAGCATGACACCCGCTTCGTGCGCTGGGGCTCGGTGCGTGAGGATACGATCGGGGCCACCGTCGGCACCGACAATGTCGCCGCCGGGCGGCTGGCAGGCGAACACCTGCTTGAGCTGGGGCGGCGCCGGATCGCCTTCCTGGGCCATGCTGACGAGCATTACCCCGAATTCGCCGACCGCTATCGCGGGCTGACCGAAGCGATGGGCGCGGCCGGCCTGATCGCCGATCCGGCGCTGCAGGTCCCGGCCCTCTCCAGCGAAGGCGATGGCCGCGCGGCGATCCGCGCCTTGCTGGACCGGGGCGCCGAGTTCGATGCAGTCTTCGCCGCCAGTGACCTGATCGCGATCGGGGCGATGCGCGCACTGGCCGAGGCCGGGCGGACGGTGCCGGGCGATGTCGCCGTGGTCGGCTTTGACGATATCCCCGCCGCCAGCCTGACCAGCCCGCCGCTGACCACCGTGCAGCAGGACCTGATCGCCGCGGGCGAGCTGCTGGTCGAAACCCTGGCTGAGCAGATCGAGGACCGCGCCCAGGACAACCGCAGCCTGCCGCCGCGGCTGATCGTGCGGGCCAGCACGACGGGCTGAACCTCTTACGTATTCGTATGCCACTTGCCTGCCCCGTCAGGCCGTGCCAGCCCTGCTGCCCATAAAGGGGAGAGACATGGCTACGGAAAAACCGCGGCAGAACTGGGCCGGGCTGTTCAACATCAGCTTCGGCTTCTTCGGCATCCAGATCGGCTTCGCGCTGCAGAACGCCAACATGAGCCGCGTTTTCCAGTCGCTCGGCTCGTCGATCGATGACCTGCCTGCGCTGTGGGTCGCCGCCCCGCTCACCGGCCTGCTGGTCCAGCCGATCATCGGCCACCTCTCTGACAAGACCTGGCTCGGCCGCCTGGGCCGCCGCCGCCCGTTCTTCCTGCTCGGCGCGGTCCTGGCCGCACTGTCGCTGCTGGCCATGCCGGAATCGAACGTGCTGCTGATGGCGGCGGTGCTGCTGTGGGTGCTTGATGCCAGCCTCAATATTTCGATGGAGCCGTTCCGCGCCTTTGTTGGCGATATGCTGCGCAAGGACCAGCATACGGCGGGCTATGCCGTGCAGACCGCCTTTATCGGCGCGGGCGCAGTGGTGGGGTCGATCTTCCCCTACTTGCTCGAACACTGGGGCGTGTCAAACGAGGCGGCGCTCGGGCAGATCCCCGATACGGTGCGCTACTCGTTCTGGGCCGGCGGGCTGGCGCTGTTCGCCGCCGTGCTGTGGACCGTTGTTACGACGAAAGAATACTCGCCTGAGGAAATGCGTACCTTTGGCGAAGGCCATGAGGCTGAGGGCCAACCCGTGCGCGCGCTGGCCAGCCGCAGCAACAGCGGCCCGTTCTGGTGGATCGTGGCGGGCGGTATGCTGGCGCTGGCGACCGAGCAATGGGGGCTGGAAAAGGAAGTCTATCTGCTGGCCATGCTGCTGATCAGCTACGGCGTGATCAGCCACATCGCGATCCGCCTGGCCCGCGCCGGCAAGGATAACAACATGCTGGCGGCGATCGTCGGGGACTTTTCGGGCATGCCGGAGATCATGCAACGCCTGGCGCTGGTGCAGTTCTTCAGCTGGTCGGCGCTGTTCATCATGTGGATCAACACCACGCCGGTGGTGGCGCAGAACTTCTTCGGTTCGGCCGATCCGGCCAGCGCCGCTTACCAGGAAGGCGGCAACTGGGTGGGCGTACTCTTCGCGGTTTATAACGGCGTTGCGGCCGTGGCCGCGCTGACGCTGCTGCCGTTCCTCTCCAGCCGGTTCGGCAAGGTGAAGACCCACGTCTTCGGCCTGCTCTGCGGCGCGGCGGGCTATGCCAGCTTCTTCGTCATGCCCGATGCCCAGTGGCTGATCGTCAGCGAGATCGGCATCGGCATCGCTTGGGCCTCGATCCTGGCCATGCCCTATGCCATCCTGGCGAGCAGCCTGCCGCAGGCCAAATTGGGCATCTTCATGGGGCTGTTCAACGTCTTCGTGGTGATCCCGCAGCTGCTGGTCGCCACCGTGATGGGCTCGATCATGAAGGCCTTCTTCCCCGATCAGCCGATCTGGACCATGGCCTTTGCGGCGGTGACGCTGGTCCTGGCCGCGGGCGCGATGCTGCGGGTCAAGGTGCCGGGGGAATAGCCATTTTCCACTAGCCGTGGAAGCAACACCGGCCCGCTCCCCCGGCCAACCACCCCGAGGGTACCATCAATGGGTGGTTGGGCCGGGGGAGCGGGCCGGTGTTGCAAGCCGATGGCGGATGCCATCGGCGCACCCGACAGGACTACTAGAAATCGGCGACGAGCTGCAACGTGATCTGGCGCCGGTTCGAATAGGTGAACCCGCCCGATCCGTTCACGTTCCAGCCGTATTCGTCGAACAGGTTGAGCACCATGGGCCGCAGCAGCCAGGTGCCGCCGGCCGCCTTGAAGCGATAGCGCGCGCCGAGGTTGAACGTGGTGCGGGCCGGAGCAATCAGCGTGTTGGCAGCATTACCCATGCGGCTTGAGAGGCTCTCCACGCTCGCATCGATCGAGAGCGGCCCCTTCCCTTCGTCCATCCGCCAGTCAATCGTCGCGACCGAGCGGCGGCGGATCTGGCCGACCGGGCGCGGGCCGATCAGGCGGGTGTCGACCGCCTCGCCCGAGATCTTCGGATCAAGGAACAGCGAGCCGCCGACAATCGTCAGCCCCGGCATCAGCTGGCCGGTCAGCGACACTTCGATGCCCCGGTTGGCAGCTCACCCAGCTGGCGATAGCGCAGCGCCGGATCGAGATTGTAGTAGGGCTTCTTGATCGAGAAGGCCCCGGCGATGAAGGTCAGCCGTGGCGTCACCGCCCAGCGCGCGCCGGCCTCGACCTGGCTGGTGCGCAGCGCCGGCGGGGCTTCGGAGCGGTTGGTGGCGATATCGGGCGCTACCAGGGCTTCCTCCTGCCCCCGCGTGTAGCCGGCATAGACTGACAGCCCGCGCGCCACATGAACCGAGCCGGCCACGTTTAGCAGCAGCGGATTGTCGCGCGTGATCGGATCGGCGAGCGCCGGATCGGCAAAGTCGAGCGCCTTGCGGTAGCGGCTCTTGGACACGCCAACATCGAGGCTGAAGCGCTGCGGCGATACCATCGACCAGGAAACGCCGCCCGTGATCTGACGCACTTCGTCGCGGTTCTTGGCGCCTTGGGTCCAGACCGGCTCGGCGCGCAGATCGCGGGCAAGGATCGTCGAGGGGCCCAGCGCCAGCACGCTGCCGCCGCCGAAGTCGCGATTGCGCGAACGGCCGCGCACCGAGGCGATCAGGCGGTGATTGACCGTGCTGCCGATCCATTCCTTGACCAGCCGCACCTCGCCCGACCACGAACCATCGTAGTTGTCACGTTCGGCTATAATCCGGCGGTTGGCGACCGAGCCATCGGCGGCAACCCCGCGCATCAGATCGGCATAGACGCTGTGCTGATCCTTGGCGGAATAGAACAGCCCGGCTTCGAGCTTTGCCCCCAGCAGCGGCGTCTTGACGATCGCCCCGCTGGTCCACAGGTCCTGGCTGCGGCTGGCCCAGGGCTGGCTGAGGTCAAGCCCGCGCTCGGCCTTGGGCGGCGGCTCGGTGCCGACGGGGTAGTAGAAAGGCCGCAATTCATCGGTGCGGTAAATGAACAGCCCACCGAACAGCAGCACTTCAGTGCCTTGCTGCGGCCGCCAGGCAGCGGTCAGCCCCAGCGGGCGAAAGCGGCTGTGCCCGCCTTCATAGCGGGTCGCATTGCGAAAGCCGACGCCGCCCGAAATGCCGAAAGTATCGCTGAGCGGCTGCTTGAATTCGAACGATCCGCCCGGCCCAATCGACGAGGTTGAGCTGTACTCGGCGTTGAAGCTGTAGCTGGCGTCCTTGCCCGGTTGGGTCAGGTTGTAATCGACCAGGCCCGTCGGTGCCGGGAAGGGATAGCGCAGCGCCGCCGCGCCGACCCGGATCGTATTGCCATCGATGATCCGCGAGGAGATCCGTTCGACCTGATCGAAGTACAGCCCTTCCAGCCGCACGTTGCCGGCATCGACCGGATTGAACCCGCGCACGTCCTCGTTGTTGTAAAGCCCGGTCCGCTCGCTCCCGACCGAGCGGCCGAAGGCATCGCTTGACTGGGTCGCGGCATTCTCCCCGGCGCGCTGGGCCAGCGCGGGAGTGGCAAGCATTGCCAGGCCGAGGCAAGGAAGAACCGGAAAGCGCACTGGCAAGGGCCTTTACCCAAAATGGCGGCGCGCGAAAGAGCGGATGACGCCGAGCTGATTGCGCTTGCCTGATTCACGCCAGCTTGCCAATCCAAGTCGCTGAATGCCGGAGACTTGGTTGGTGCAAAGGACCTTCACCACTGCGGGCCAGTCTTCCCGCTGGCCGGATTCGATCCTGCTGGGCGGACTGGCGCTGATCACGGTGGCCGCCGCCGCCGTCCTGGTGGTTTCCCTTTACGAGCGCTTCAATCCCTTTGCCCTGGCCGCGCTTGGACTGTGGCTTGGCAGCATGGCGCTGGCCGCGACCCAGGCGGTAACCGGGCGGATCGACTGGCGAGCAATTTTAGGGATCGTGGCCTTCTCGCTACTGATGCGCTGGTGGTCGGTCGAGCTGACCCAGGGCGTCGCGCTGCGGGTCGACCCGATGAACTATACCAACCTCGCGACTGCCGTGCTGGAGGGACGCGGGCTGATTACCGACGACGTCCAGTACGGCCGCGACCTGAGGGCCTACTTCCCGCCGCTCTATCCGCTTGTCCTGGCCGGCTGGTGGGCGCTGTTCGGGATCTCCGCCTGGTCGACCCTGGCCCTGGCGACCGTGACCGATGCCATCGCGGCCTGGGCGCTGGCCGACAGCGGGCGGCGGCTGGGCATGGCTGCGGCTGGCAAGCTGGCGGGCCTGGCCTGCTTCGCCTGGCCGGCCTTCGCCCTGGGGGCCGGGCTGCCACAGAAGGAATCGCTGACTGTCTTGCTCGGCGTGCTGCTGCTGCGCGGGGTGGTGATCTGGCTGAACGACACCACCGGGGCGCACCGCTGGCGGCACGGGCTGTGGCTGGGGCTGTGGTGGGGCCTGCTGGCGCTGGTCCAGGCCAGCCTGGCGATTGCCCCGGCCTTTGTTGCGCTGGTGCTGGTCTGGCAACGCGGCTTTTGGCCGACGCTGCGACTGGGGCTGACGGCGCTCCCGGCGCTGCTCGCCGTGCTGCTGCCCTGGTGGGTTCGCAACTGGCTGGTATTCGGCGCCTTCGTGCCCTTGACCACGGCCTCGGGCTTCATGGCCAATTCGGCGCTGGTCCATATCCGCGCGCCCTTTCCGCCAGGAATCTTCGACCTGCCCGAGCCGGAGCGCGCGCAAATCATGGGCGGGCTGGCGCGCGACATCCTGTTCGATAACCCGCTGGGGGCGGCGCGCGAATATGCCCGCTCGCTGGCCTGGGGCTTTGCCTTCGAGGAAGCTTCGCTGGCGCGCTATCGCCACACCGTGCCGCCGATCAGCGCCGAAAACCACGCCCGGCTGGAGGTGCTGCTGCAGGGCTCCTGGACTGCGCTGCTGGCCTCGGCCACCCTGGCGACCTGGGCCCGGTTGCGGCGCGGCTGGAGCGATCCGGTGGCGCTCTATACCCTTGCGCTGTTTGCCGCGATCGGCCTCACCAACGTCTGGTTCGAGTTCGGCGAGCGGCACCGCCTGATCCTGACGCCGTTCCTGCTGCTGATCGCGGCGGGCGGCTGGATCGCCTGGCTCACCCGGAAAAACCAGCGTTAACGAGGTCTTGACCGGTGCCGGGCTATGGCCTTGCGCCATGTCTTTGCGCCTGCTCCTGCTGATTCTGGCTTCGGTCGCGCTGTCGGCGCTGGCGCAGCTTGCGCTCAAGACCGGCACGGGCGCCGCGGCCCGCAGTCGCGGGGCCGGCAGCGAGCTGCTGGCCATGGCCCAATCGCCTTACATCCTCGGCGGTCTCGCGCTCTACGGGCTGGGCGCAGTGCTGTGGCTGTTCGTCCTGGCGCGCGCGCCGCTCTCGCTGGCCTATCCCTTTGTCGGACTGGGCTTCATCTTCACCATGCTGGCCGGTGCGCTGGTCCTTGGCGAACAGGTGACCGCCGGGCGGATTGCCGGCACCCTGCTGATCGCGGCCGGCTGCGTGCTGGTGGCCCGGTCGGCCTGAGGCGATGACGCTGCACCAGCCAATCGCGGCACCTGCCGCCGTCGCGGCCGAGCCCCCCGTGCCGCTGTGCATCGATGTTGATGGAACGCTGCTGCGCGCCGATCTGTCGCTCGAAAGCTTCGTCCGGGTGATGCGCTCGGGCCTGCTGCTGGCGCTGCGGATGGTGCTGGCACTGCTGCGGGGCCGTGCCGCCGCCAAGACCTTTGCCGCCCGGCACGACCGGATCGACCCGGCGCTGCTGCCCTATCGGCGTGAAGTGCTGGACCTGATCGCCGCCGCCCGCGCCGAAGGCCGCCCGGTGATCCTCGCCAGCGCCAGCCACTGGCGCCCGGTGGCAGCGATCGCCCGCCACCTGGGCCTGGCCGAACCGGTGCTGGCCAGCACGCGCCGCCGCAACCTCAAGGGTCAGGCGAAGCTCACTGCGATCCGCGCCCGGATTGGACCGGACGGGCAGTTCGACTACGCTGGTGACAGTGCCGCCGACCGGCCGCTGTGGCGCGCCGCGCGCCGCGGCTGGACGCTCGGGCTGCTGCCGGCCGACGGCTCGGCCGAGCGGCTCGGGCCGCCCCCGCCGCGCCACCCTGTCACCCTGCTCAAGGCGCTGCGCCCGCACCAATGGGCCAAGAACGCACTGGTGCTGGTGCCGCTGCTGATGTCGGGCAGTTTCATCGAACCGCTGCTGGTGGCCAAGGCCGTGGTCGCGGCACTGGCCATGTCGGCGATCGCCTCGGCGATCTACCTCGTCAACGACCTGCTCGATATCGATGCTGACCGGGCGCACCGGACCAAGTGGCAGCGCCCGCTCGCTCACGGCGATCTGACCATCCCGGCCGCACTGGGCTGGGCCGTGCTGCTCGGCCTGGGCGGGCTGACGGTCGGCTGGCTGACCGGCGGCATCGCCCTGGCCTTCTGGCTGTCCGCCTATGTCGCGCTGTCGCTGGCCTATTCGCTCCGGCTCAAGGCGGCGATGGTGGCCGATGCCCTGGCCCTCGCCATGCTGTACACGATCCGGATCTGGATCGGCGGCGCCGCGATCGGGGTCGCGATCAGCTATTGGCTGCTGCTGTTCTCGGTCTTCCTGTTTCTCAGCCTGGCCTATCTCAAGCGCTACATCGAAATTCAGGGCAGCACCGACCAGCGACAACTGGTCAAGGGCCGCGGTTATGTCGGCGGCGACGCCGACCTGGTGATGATCTCGGGCGTGGCAGCCGGCATGGTGGCGATCCTGGTCCTGGCGCTGTTTGCCCACGAGCCCGAGGCGATTGCCGCCTATGCCCAGCCGGACCTGCTTTTGCTGCTGTGCCTGCCGCTGCTCTACTGGCTCAACCGGATCTGGATCATGGCTCGCGCGCGAGGTCGAGGGCGATCCGGTCGCGTTCGCGATCCGCGACCGGCGCAGCCTGGCCGTCGGCGCGATCATGGGCGCGATCTTCCTGGCGGCGCTGGTCGGCACCGGACCGCTGGAAGGATCGGCCTAGGCCGGATCGCCGCGCTCGGCCGGGTCCTCGTGCAGCCACGAGGCATGGCGCGGGGCGCGCCTGGTCTCGTTCCACTCGTGCAGCATCGCCGGAGCGACGGCCGCCAGTTCGGCGTACTGATCGGGCGTGCCGATATCGCAGGCCAGTTCCAGCCGGTGGCCGTTGGGATCGAAGAAATAGATCGAGCGGAACACGCCGTGATAGGTCGGCCCCAGCACGTCCACACCCTGCGCCTCAAGGTGGGCCTTGGCGGCGAGCAGCGCGTCGAGATCGGCGACCTTGAAGGCCAGGTGCTGGACCCAGGCCGGGGTATTGGGGTCCTTGCCCATTTCCGGCTGGTTGGGCAGCTCGAAGAAGGCCAGCACATTGCCGCCGCCGCAATCGAGGAAGACGTGCATGTAGGGATCGAATTCCCCGGTTGAGGGGACGTGATCCTCGGCAAAGGCGGTGGTGTAGCGCATGCCGAGCATCCGCGTGTACCAGTCCACCGTCTCCTTGGCGTCGCGGCAGCGGTAGGCGACGTGGTGGATGCGCTCGAGCGCGGGGACGGCGGTCACTGGTCAGCCCCTTCGACCTGCAGCGCGCCGCGGCGGATCTGGTCGGCCTCAATCGACTTGAACAGGGCGGTGAAGTTGCCCTCGCCAAAGCCCTCGTCCTTCTTACGCTGGATGAATTCGAAGAACACCGGGCCGATCATGGTCTGGCTGAAGATCTGCAGCAGCAGGCGCGGATCATCGTTTTCGGTCGAGCCATCGAGCAGGATGCCGCGCTTCTGGAGCTCACCGACGGGTTCGCCGTGGCCGGGCAGGCGCTCGCCCAGCATTTCGTAATATGTGGCCGGCGGTGCGGGGGCAAAGGGCGTGCCGAGTGCGGCGAGTCGATCCCAGACAGCGTAGAGATCGTCGCAGGCAAAGGCGATGTGCTGGATCCCCTCGCCGTTATAGGCGCGCAGGTACTCCTCGATCTGGCCGCCGCCACCGGCGCCTTCCTCGTTCAGGGGAATGCGGATCTTGCCGTCGGGCGCGGTCATCGCCTTGCTGGTGAGGCCCGTGTATTCGCCTTTGATGTCGAAATAGCGGATCTCGCGGAAACCGGCGATCCGCTCATAGAAGGCGGCCCAGTGGGCCATGCGTCCGCCATAGACGTTGTGGGTCAGGTGATCGATCAGGTGAAGGCCCGTGCCGACCGGGTGGCGATCGACGCCGGCATGGTAGACGAAGTCGATGTCATAGATCGACAGGTCAGCGCCGTAGCGGTCGATCAGATAGATCATCGAACCGCCGATGCCGCGGAAGGCCGGCAGGCGCAGTTCCATCACTCCGGTGCGGCTTTCGACCGGCTCGGCCCCGCGCTCGATCGCTTCGGCATAGGCCTTGGCGGCATCGCGCACCCGCCAGCCCATCCCGCAGGCCGAAGGACCGTGTTCCTGTGCGAAGTACCAGGCCGGGCTCTTCGGTTCGTAATTGGCGATCAGGTTGATATCGCCCTGGCGCCACAGCTGGACGTCTTGGCGCGGTGACGGGCAATCTCGGTAAAGCCCATCGCAGCAAAGACCGGCTCCAGCACGCCCTTTTCCGGCGCGCAGAATTCGACGAATTCGAACCCGTCGAGGCCCAGCGGGTTTTCGAAAAGGTCGGCCATGGCGCATGTGCTCCTGTCGCGGATTTCGGTTTCAGTTGAAACTAAATGCGCGAGGGTGCGGAGTCAAGGATTCGTCACGCCTGAGGTGCTGTCAAAACCGCGGCATCTGCTGGCTGGCGCAGTGGAACGAGCCGCCGCCGGCCAGCACCGCATCGGCCAGCACGCCCACCACCGCGCGGTCCGGGAATAGCGCCTCGACTGCCGCCACGCCGTCCTCGTCATGCTTCGAGCCATAGGTCGGGACGACCACCACCTTGCTGGTCACGGCAAAGTTCATGTAGCTCGCCGGTTCGATCCGCCCGCCTTCGCTTTCCACTCGCCCGGGCGACGGGACTTCCGCCACCTTGAGCCCGAACGCTTCGGCGCGCGACCTGGCATCGGCATAGATCGCGGCGTTGGCATCGTCCGACCCGCTGGCACGCGGCACGGCCAGCACCCCCGGCGCGACGAAGCGGGCGAGGTTGTCGACATGGCCATCGGTGTGATCGTTGATCAAGCCTTCGCCCAGCCAAAGCACCTTGTCGAAACCAAGATCGCGCGCCAGCCGTCCTTCCAGATCGGCCCGCGACAAGGCGGGGTTGCGATTGGGGTTGAGCAGGCATTGCTCGGTCGTCGCCACCAGCCCAGTGCCGTCGCAATCAAGCGCGCCGCCTTCGAGGATCCAGTCGGCCGTCGCAACCGGCAGCCCGGCGCTTTCCGCCAGTTCAGCCCCGATCTCCTGATCGCCGTCCATCAGGTACTTCCCGCCCCAGCCATTGAAGCCGAAGCGCTGACCCAGCGGCGCGCCGTCCCGCTGCACCACCAGCGGACCGGTATCGCGCAGCCAGACATCGCCATAGCGCCGCACTTCCAGCTGCACCGCCGCGCTGCACAGCGCTGCGGCCCGCGCCCGGTTGGCCTCATCGCGCACGATCAGCCGCACCTGTTGCCCGCTCTCCGCGACGGCATTGGCAAAGGCGGCGATCTGCTCCTGCGCGCGGCTCAGGAAGCCCGGCCACTCGACCGGATCGTGCGGAAAGCCGATCCAGATCCAGTCCTGCGGATGCCATTCGGGCGGCATCCAGACAGCACAGTCCGCCATTACTTGGCGCCCTTTCGGCCAGTCGCCAGACTCTTGTCGCGAATGCTGCGGAACTCATCGGTCGGGTGCCAGTTGGGCCAGTCAGCGCTCATCGCCAGACTGCGGCCGAGGCGATAGAACAGTTCGCCATCCTGCAGCATGCCCGACCAGTCCCAGGCCGGATCGAACTCGTCCTCCGGCCCGTGATAGGCTTCGGCGTTATAGCGCTTGGCCGCCGCTTCGCCCGCCGCCTTGCCGCCGTTCACCCAGTCGTTGCCGCGGCCCAGGTTGAACATCGGCACGCCGCGCTTGGCAAAGCTGAAGTGATCCGAACGGTAATAGTACCCGCGCTCGATGTCGCTTTCGGGCGACTGGGCCAGCCCCATCGCCTTGGTCACGGCGGCGACGTAGCGGGTCAGCTCGCTCTTGTCCCCGCCGACCACCTGGTAATCGCGCGAGGGCGAACCGGGCGAAAGCGCGTCCATGTTGACCCCGCCGACGGTCCTGGCCAGCGGATAGACCGGGTTGGCGGCATAGTATTCACTGCCGAGCAGACCCGATTCCTCCAGCGTGACCGCCAGGAACACCTGACTGCGATCGGCCGGGCCAGCCTTGACGTTGGCTTCGGCAATCGCGGCGAGCATGGCCGTGCCGGTAGCATTGTCGACCGCGCCGTTGCAGATGTCGTCACCCCTGGCGTTGGCCTTGCAGCGGCCAAGGTGATCCCAGTGGCCGGTGTAGAGCACATATTCGTCGGGCCGCTTCTTGCCGGGCAAAATCCCGATCACGTTCTTCGACATGGCGGTGCGCTGGGTGTTGTCGAAGTTCAGGCTGGCCTTGAGGCCCAGCGGCACGGCCTTGAACGCCTTCTGCTTGGCCGCGGCGGTCAGCTGGGTCAGGTCCTGCCCGGCTGCTTTGAGCACCTGCTCGGCCACGCCCTTCTGGATCCAGCCGTTGGCCTCGGTCTGGTCCATGCCCTTGTTGGCCTTCTGAACAAAGTACTGCGCCCCGGTCCACGAGCTTTCGACCACGTTCCAGCCATAGGCCGCCGGGAAGGTATCGTGGACGATCAGCGCGGCCCGCGCGCCCTGCCTTGCGGCTTCCTCGAACTTGTAGGTCCAGCGGCCATAATAGGTCATCCGGCGACCCTTGAACGGGCCGTCTTCGGTGGCGGTTTCATAGTCCGGATCATTGACCAGGATCACCGCGACCTTGCCCTTCATGTCGACCCCGGCATAGTCGTTCCAGCCGAGTTCGGGAGCGTTGATCCCGTAGCCGACGAAGACCAGCTCGGCATCGGCAATCACGGTGCGGTCGACCGCGCGATAGGAGCCGGCGACGAAATCCTTGCCCGGCGCGAACAGCATGGTGCTCGGCCCGCCGGTGATGGCCAGGCCCGCCATGTTGCTGGCGGTGATCTCGACGGTTGGCACGTCCTGGGTCCACGACCCCTTGTTGCCGGGTTGCAGCCCCGCCGCCTTGAACCGCTCGATCAGGTAGGCAACGGTCTTTTCCTCACCCGCCGTTCCGGGGGAGCGGCCTTCGAATTCGTCCGAAGACAGCGTCTTCACCATCTCGACCAGCGCGGGCTGGTTGAGCGCCACCGGCGGGACCGCCGGGACCGGCGCGGGCTTGGCCTGGACGGCGGCGGGCAAGGCAAGCGAGGCGAGCAGGAGTGCGCGAAGCTTCATCTGCGAGATAACCTTTCGGGGCTGGTCAATGCTCCGCCGATTGACAGAGCGCCGCCCCCTTCGCAAGCACGGGGATGATGAACGGCGACTGGACTCATGCCCTGGCCCGCGCCCAGGCCCACGCACCCTTTCTGGAGCGCGGGCTGGCGCGGCTGCCTGAACTGGCGGCCTTGCTGGCGGCAGGCGACAGCGAAGGCGCGCTGGCCTGGGCCAAGGCTGCGGGCGAAGGCGCGCCGTCGGTTGGCTCGGCGTTGCGGCGCGAGAAGCTGGCGCTGGCCGTCGCGCTGGCCGTGGGCGATCTCGCCGGGGCCTTCCCGCTGCTGCGGGTGACGGGTGAACTGTCCGCCTTTGCCGACCGCGCGCTCGATGCCGCGATTGCCGAAGCGATCCGCCAGCGCGTGCCCGATGCCGAGCCAGCCGGGTTCCTTGCGCTCGCGCTGGGCAAGCACGGCGCGCAGGAGCTGAACTACAGCTCCGACATCGATCCGATCCTGCTGTACGATCCCGCCCTGCTGCCCCGGCGCGAGCGGGATGAGCCCGGCGAAGCGGCGCAGCGGGTGGCGCGCAGCCTGATGGAACTGATGAGCCATGTCGACGCCGAAGGCTATGTCTTCCGCGTCGATCTGCGCCTCCGGCCCGCCAGCGAGGTCAGCCCCTTGGCGATCCCGATCGGCGGGGCGCTGAGCCATTACGAGAGCTCTGCGCTGGCCTGGGAGCGCGCAGCCTTCATCCGGGCGCGGGCCTGCGCCGGGGATATTGCGGCGGGCGAAGCCTTCCTCGCCGCGATCCGGCCGTTCGTGTGGCGGAAAAGCCTGGATTTCGGGGCGATTGCCGAGGTCGGGCGACTGACCGGGCGTATCCGCGCCAACCATCACGGAGCCAAGGCTCCTGGCCCCGGGTTTGACCTCAAGAAAGGACGCGGCGGCATTCGCGAGGTGGAATTCTTCGCCCAGATCCACCAGCTGATCCACGGCGGGCGCAACCCGTCGCTGCGCCTGCGCGGCACCCGCGCCAGCCTCGATGCCCTGGCCGAAGCGGGGATTATCGAGGCCAGCGATGCCGCGCTGCTGGGGCAGAGCTATGACCGGCTGCGGGTGCTAGAGCACCGGCTGCAGATGGTGGCCGATCAGCAGACCCATAGCCTGCCGCTGGACCAGGCCGCGCTCGACAATGTCGCGCAGCTCGATGGCCTGACCGACGGCGGCGCGCTGGTCGCCGAACTGGCCGAGATCACCGAAGCGGTCGGCCAGCGCTATGACCGGCTGGTGGCCGAACATGCCGGCGAACAGACCAGCGTCGCCGTCTCCGCCCCGCGCAGCGGCGCGGCGCTGGCCGCAGAGATCGAGCGGCTGGGCTTTCCCGAACCCGAGGCACTGGCTGCCCGGATCGAAGGTTGGCGCGGCGGCAAATTGCGGGTGCTGCGCAGCGAGGCGGCGCGGGCCGCCTTCGATGCGGTCCAGCCGCGCCTGCTCGCGGCCTTCGCGGCCGCGCCGGAACCGCTCCATGCGCTGCTTAGGTGGGAGCAATTGCTCACCAACCTGCCGAGCGCGGTCAACCTGTTCCGCTTGCTTGAAGCGCGGCCGGGCCTCGCCGATCTGGTTGCGCGGGTGCTGTGCCTGGCCCCGCCGTTGGCCGATGCCCTGGCGCGGCGGGCAGACCTGCTTGACGCGCTGATCGATGCCAGCGCTTTCGACCTGCCCGGCACCGTCGAGGAGCTGGCCGAGGTCATGGCGCGCAGCGAAGTGGGTGACGATTACGAAGCTCTGCTCGGCCGGGTTCGCCGCAAGGTCGGCGAGATCCGCTTTGCCCTCGGCGTCCAATTGATCGAGGGCACACGCGATCCCATGGAGATCGGCCAGGCGCTCTGCCGGGTGGCCGAGGCGGCGATGCAGGTCCTGACCCGCGCCGCCACGGCCGAGTTCGAGCGCGTCCATGGCCGGGTTCCGGGCGGCGAGCTGTTGATCGTTGGCTATGGCCGGCTGGGCGGCGGAGTGCTCACCCATGCCTCTGACCTCGACGTGGTCTTCCTGTTCACCGGCGATCACGCGGCGGAAAGCGATGGCGGGCGGCCGCTGGGCGCGACGCTCTATTTCAACCGGCTGGCCCAGCGGGTGATCGTCGCGCTGTCAGTGCCGACGGCCGAGGGCGCGCTCTATGAGGTCGACACCCGGTTGCGACCCTCGGGCGCGCAGGGGCCGATCTCGGTCAGCCTTGAGGCCTTCGAACGCTACCAGCGCGAGTCGGCCTGGACCTGGGAGCATATGGCCCTGGCCCGGGCGCGGGTGCTCTATGGCTCGGACGGCGCGCGGACCGAACTGGACGGGATCATTCGCGGCGTACTCGAGCTGGACCGCGATCCCGCCAAGCTGCGCACCGAAGTGCTGGAAATGCGCACCACCATGGCCCAGCACAAGCCCGCCAAGGGTCCGCTCGACGTCAAGCTGGCGCGCGGCGGGCTGGTCGATGCGGAGTTCATCGTCCACTTCCTGCAGCTGCGCGATCACGTCGCGTTGGAGCCGTCGATCCCAGCGGCGCTGGCGGGGCTGGTCGATGCGGGCAAACTCGATCCGGCGATCCGTTCGGCACACCGCACGCTCGCCCGCTTCCTGATCGCCTCGCGCCTGCTTGCGCCTGACGGGACGGAGCCCGACCCCGGCGCAAGGGCCGTACTTGCCAGCGCCTGCGAATGCGACGATTGGCGCTGTCTGACCGAAAAACTGACCGAATCGCGCCGCACCGTGGCTGATGCCTGGGCCGCGACATTCGGTGAACCGCTGGAGATCGAATGATGACCATTGCCCCCGGTGACAGCCTGCCCGACGTCGCCCTGACCAGCCCGGACGGCAGCACCGTCCGCCCGGCCGATTTTGCCGGACAGAAGCTGGTGCTGTTCTTCTATCCCAAGGACGATACTCCCGGTTGCACTACGGAAAACCTCGATTTCTCGGCGCTTTCGGCCGATTTCGCCAAGGCCGACACGGCGCTGCTGGGGATCAGCAAGGATCCGCCCAAGAAGCACGAAAAGTTCATCGCCAAGCATGGTCTGACCGCGCCATTGGCCAGCGATCCCGAAGAAGGCGGCCTATCCGACGCGCTCGGCTTCTGGACCGAAAAGTCGATGTATGGCCGGTCCTACATGGGCATGGTCCGCTCGACCGTGCTGGTCGGCGCCGATGGCAAGGTGGCGCAGGTCTGGAGCCCGGTGAAGGTCAAGGGCCACGCCGCCGAAGTGCTGGAAGCCGCCAAAGCGCTGTGAACTCCGTCTCCGCCGCGATCCGCGCTGCGCTGCTGACGGCGGAGCCGAGCGACAAGGCCTTTGCCGCCCGCGCCGTGGCGCGGGACTGGGCGGCGGGCCGACTGGCCTTCGTGTTCGACTGCGCGATGCCGGATCGGCCGGCGCGCCCCGCGCGGCCGGAATTGCTGCCGCCCAATCAGATGCCCAAGCGCAACAAGGCCGGGTCGGAACGCGGGCGGATCGCCCTGTGGCATTCGCTGGCCCACATTGAATTCGTCGCGATCGACCTGGCGCTCGATATGGCCGGGCGGTTCGGGGCGGAGATGGGGCCGGACTTCGTCTCTGACTTCCTT
The DNA here is from genome assembly GCA_015657645.1 of Novosphingobium sp. Taxonomy (GTDB): domain Bacteria; phylum Pseudomonadota; class Alphaproteobacteria; order Sphingomonadales; family Sphingomonadaceae; genus Novosphingobium. The sequence continues at coordinate 43,426 of JACDQK010000078.1, read as the reverse complement.
TCGGTCGCGGCGGACGAGGCGATGCATTTCGCCCTGCTGGCGCGGCGGCTGCGCAGCCTGGGATCGCATTACGGCGCGCTGCCCGCGCACGACGGGCTATGGGATGCCGCCTTCGAAACGCGCCACGATGTTGCCGCCCGGCTCGCCGTGGTGCCGATGGTGCTCGAGGCGCGCGGGCTGGATGTGACACCGGCCACGCTCGAGCGGATCCGCGGCTTTGGCGACGAGACCGGCGCGCGAATCCTCGAACGAATCCTTGACGATGAAATCGCCCACGTTCGATTCGGCACAAAGCATTTCGCCGCAGTTTGCGAATCTCGCGGCGAATCCGCAGAAATCCTATGGAAAACCTTGGTGGCGACTCATTTCAGGGGGTCCGTTAAGCCGCCGTTCAACGACTCAGCGCGTCTCGCTGCCGGTTTATCGCGCTCTTTCTACGCAGGGGTTGCGACATCGCCGTGACGCGGCTTTAACCAAATCAACGAGACGGCGGGGGGTTCCGACCATCTCATATAAACGGGTTGCGGGCCTTTGTGGCAGGCAATGCAAACAGGGTCCGGGTGGACCGATCGGTAACGATTGGCCCGCTTAACTGTAAGGTTTTTAAGTGGTCGTTTTTTTCGATTTTTGCCAAGGTTCGCAGCATGATCGGCGCTCTCGCCGCGCTTGCCAGCCTTGGACTTGCCACTCCGGCTCTCGCCAATGCCAGCGCGACTGCAGCCGATATTGCTGCTCCGCTGCGTGAAGCCCAGGCCGCCAAGTCCGGCGTGCGTGGTGGTGATGAGGAATTCCGCCGCCTGTTCGCTTCGTGGAATGGCACCTCGGTCGCTTCGGCCCCGATCGCCCGTCCCCGCACCGTTTCGATCCCGTCACGCATGCCGCTGGAAGGCGCCGCGCTGACCAGCGGTTTTGGCATGCGCACCCACCCGGTGCTCGGCGGCCGCCGCGGCCACAAGGGCATTGACCTGGCCAGCCCGGTCGGCACCCCGATCTATGCCACCGCCGATGCCGTGGTGACCCGCGCTGACTGGTTCTCCAGCTACGGCCTGTTCATCTCGCTCGATCACGGCGCGCAGCTCGAAACCCGCTATGGCCACCTTTCGCGCCTCAACGTTGCCGAAGGTCAGGTCGTCAAGAAGGGTGACCTGATCGGCTACGTCGGTTCGACCGGCCGCTCGACCGGCCCGCACCTGCACTATGAAGTCCGCATCGCCGGCACTGCCGTGAACCCGGTGCCCTACATGCAGGGCGATGCCTGGACCGGCACCCTGGCCGCCAATGACGCGGACGGCGAAACCGCCAAGGGCGGCAGCAAGTAAGCAGCGCTTTCAGACGCTAAGAAGCAGGGCGACGGGCAACCGCCGCCCTTTTTCTTTGTCTTAAGGCCGCGCAACGTCCTTTTGCGCTTGCCGGGTTTAATCGGCCGGTTAAAAGTCTCTCCCGGATGGTAACCGCCACCACTGGAGAGTGATTCCCGATGCACCCGTCGATCCACGCCAAGACCAATCCCGACCGCCCCGCGATCATCATGGCCGGCAGCGGCGAGACGGTCACTTTTGCCGAGCTTGACCGCCGGTCCAATCAGGTTGCCCAGCTGCTGCGCACGCGCGGAATCAAGATCGGCGATACGGTCGCGATCTGCATGGAGAACCACCCGTGGTTCTTCTGCCTGACCTGGGGTTTCCAGCGTTCGGGCGTGCACTATGTCGGCATTTCCAGCCGCCTGACCCCGCCCGAGATTGCCTATATCCTGGAAGACAGCGGCGCGAAGATCCTGTTCGGTTCGGCCTATCTCGCCCCGACGCTGGATGAAGTGGCCAAGCTGGCCCCCGGCGTGGAGCAGCTGCGCTTCGACACGCCCGGCGCGATGTCGGCCGAGGATGCCCTGGCGGCCATGCCCGATACCCCGATCGCCGACGAGCGCGCCGGGGTCGACATGCTCTATTCCTCCGGCACCACCGGCCGCCCCAAGGGGGTGAAGATCCCGCTGCCCGAGGACCCGGCGATCGATCAGGCCAATGCCCTGGTCGGGCTGATCCTGATGGCCTTCGGGATCAAGCCCGATGCCGTCTACCTGACCCCGGCGCCGCTCTATCACGCCGCCCCGCTGCGCTGGTCGATGACCGTACAGAAGGTCGGCGGCACCGTGGTGGTGATGGAAAAGTTCGATCCCGAAGCCGCGCTGGCGGCGATCGAGAAGTACAAGATCACCGACAGCCAGTTCGTGCCGACGCATTTCGTGCGCATGCTCAAGCTGCCCGAGGAAGTCCGCAAGAAGTACGATACCTCGACCATGAAGTGCGCGATCCACGCTGCGGCGCCCTGCCCGGTGCCGGTCAAACAGGCGATGATCGACTGGTGGGGCCCGGTGATCTACGAATATTACGCCGGGACCGAAGGCAACGGCTTTACCTTCGTCGCCAGCCCGGAATGGCTGACCAAGCCCGGCACGGTTGGCAAGGCGCTGACCGGAATCATCCGCGTTTGCGACGAGGACGGCAATGAACTGCCGCGCGGCACCGAAGGCCAGATCTTCTTCGAGCCAACCGAAGGCATGGTCCCATTCGAATACCACAACGATCCTGCCAAAACCGCCGACGCGCGCAACAAGCACGGTTGGTCGAGCCTGGGCGATGTCGGTTATCAGGATGAGGACGGCTACCTGTTCCTGACCGACCGCAAGAGCTTCATGATCATTTCGGGCGGGGTCAACATCTACCCGCAGGAGATCGAGAACCTGCTGGTTACCCACCCCAAGGTGGCCGATGCCGCCGTGATCGGCGCGCCCGATCCGGAAATGGGCGAAAAGGTCGTCGCGGTGATCCAGCCGCTCGACATGAGCCAGGCCGGGGAAGCGCTGGCGGACGAGATCCGCGAGTACCTTTCGGGCCAGCTCAGCCGCGTGAAGATGCCGCGCCAGATCGATTTCCGCGAACAGCTCCCGCGCGAACTTACCGGCAAGCTCTACAAGCGGCTGCTGCGCGATGAATACAAGGCCGCCTATGAAGCTGCCCAGGCGCAAGGGTAAGCCGATGACCGGACCCGTCGCCAGCCCCGCCGATGCGATCGCGGTAATCGATCCCGCCTCCTACGCCGACTGGAATGCGGTGCTGGACGTGTTCGACCGGCTGCGCAGCGAAAGCCCGGTGGTGCGGATCGAAAGCCCCGATGGCGATTTCGATCCGTTCTGGCTGCTGACCCGTTATGAGGACGCGATGCGGGTGTCGAAGGACAACCAGCATTTCCTCAACGCCCCGCGCGCCACGGTCTTCACCAACAAGACCGGCGAAGCCTTTGCCCGGCAGATCACCGCCGCCCAGGGTGAGGAAAGCCCCAACCTGGTTTCCTCGCTGGTCCAGCTCGATGCGCCCAAGCACACCAAGCTGCGGCGGCTGACGCAGGACTGGTTCATGCCCAAGAACCTGCGCACGATCGAAGCACAGATTCGCGAACTGGCGGCCAAGACCGCCGACAATTTTGTGGCGGCTGGCCCGGAAGCCGATTTCGTTACTCATGTCGCGGCGCCCTATCCGCTCCACGTCGTCATGCAGATCCTCGGCGTGCCCGAGGAAGACGAGCCGCGGATGCTGTTCCTGACCCAGCAGATGTTCGGCGGGCAGGACGAGGACCTCAACAAGAGCGGCCTCGCCAACCTCTCGCCCGAACAGATCCTCCAGATCGTCTCGGGCGCGGTGAAGGATTTCGAGGCCTATTTCGAAGGTCTGGCCGACCAGCGTCGGGCCAACCCGACCAGCGATGTCGCAACGATCCTGGCGACGGCGATGATCGATGGCGAGCCGATCTCGGCGCGCGACCGGGCCGGCTATTACATCATCGTCGCCGCTGCCGGGCATGACACGACCAGCGCCAGCACCGCCGGGGCCATGCTCGCCCTGGCCCGCGATCCCGAGCAGTTCGCCCGGGTCAAGGCTGACCGCAGCCTGGTGCCCGGCATCGTCGAGGAAGCGATCCGCTGGACCAGCCCGGTCCAGCACTTCATGCGCACCGCCACTGAAGACACCCAGTTCGGCGATGTCACGGTCAAGGCCGGTGACTGGCTGATGATCAACTATGTCGCCGCCAACCACGATCCGGCCCAGTTCCCCGAGCCGCGCCGGTTCGATGCAACGCGCGAAGCCAACCGCCACCTGGCCTTCGGCGCGGGGGCGCACCAGTGCCTCGGCCTGCACCTCGCCCGGCTGGAAATGCGGCTGCTGTTCGAAGCCCTGCTCGACCGGATCGAGACGGTCGAACTGGCCGGCGAACCCCGCCGCGCCAAGAGCACCTTCGTCGGCGGGCTGAAGACCCTGCCGCTGCGCTTTACCGCGAGTTAGGCGGCCAGCGGTAGCGGCTCTGCTTCTTCCGGCACGGTTGCCTGCGCAGCGGTGTTACCCCAATCGGCGGGGATGCCGGGGATGCTGGCAAGCCAGCTGATCCAGTCGAAGCGGGTGTCTGTCTGGTCCATGAGCGCAAGGTCTCATGGCCGTGTTGCAGCTTCGTGACGGGCCGGACGCCTCAGCGCGAAATGCGGCCGAACAGCGCGTCGAGGGTGCCTGCCATCCACGCCGCATCGATCCCCTCGTAAGGGATCGACAGGACTGAGCCGGGCGCGACCTGAAAGGCACTGCGCTCGATCGCCTGGATAGCCAGCTTGGCCTGGCCATCGCCCAGTTGCAGCGTCAGCGCCGCAACGCGGTTGCCGTGGACCTTGAGCACGAAGCGCTTGACCGCGCTGGTCGCGCCTTCCTCGGTCAGTTCGAACTCCTCGCGGTCTTCCAGCGCGGCCTGCGCCAGGGCAACCAGCCCGGCCAGGATCGGCGCCTCGGTCCGTTCCCAGACGAGGCGTTCATGCGTAGTCTTGTCAACGGCTTGGGAGAGACGGTCGCATTGCTGCGCGAAGCGGGCCTGGGGCACGGCATTCCTTTGATCGGGCGAAGGAAATAGGGCCGGTCGCCGGGCGGCCACCCCTGCTAGGGCCAAGGTGTGAAGGAATTGCCCCGCGCGCGGATCAATCGACTGCGCGCCATTCCCCCGGCGCCAGCCCGTCCAGCGTCCAGTCCCCCACCGCCCAGCGCACCAGCCGCAGCGTGGGCAGGCCGACCGCGGCGGTCATCCGCCGGACCTGGCGGTTGCGGCCTTCGCTAATGGTCAGGCGCAGCCAGGCGTCGGGCACGGTCTTGCGGAACCGCACCGGCGGATCGCGCGGCCAGAGCTGCGGCGGAGCGATCGCCTCGGCCTGGGCGGGGCGAGTCAGGCCATCGTTCAGCTTCACGCCCCGGCGCAGCGCGGCGAGTGCTTCCTCGCTCACCGCGCCCTCAACCTGGACCAGATAGGTCTTGGGCAGCTTGAACTGCGGATCGGCGATCCGCGCCTGCAGGCGCCCATCATCGGTCAGCAGCAGCAGGCCCTCGCTATCCCGGTCAAGCCGCCCGGCCGGATAGACGCCGGGGCAGTCGATATAGTCCGACAGCGTCGCACGCGGGCTGCCCGCCGTGCTGGCATCGGTGAACTGCGAAAGCACGTTCATCGGCTTGTTGATTGCGATCAGCGTCATCGCCTGAGGCTTAGTGCGCCATTGGTCGAAGCGAAAGGGCGATTGGCAGGATCGCGGGTGCAGGCTAGCCTCAATACCGGCTTCACTGAAATGGAGTGGCGCTCCATTCAGCGCGCGTCGCACAAAGGGGACTGAACCGACATGACCAAGCTTTCCGCCGGCCTGATGGCCGCAACGCTCGCGCTGCTTTCCTCGACCGGCCTCTCCGCCCAGACCGCCGCGCCGGTTGCCGCCACGGCCGAGAGCGAGGACGCGCGCCTCACCCGGTTCCTCGACGCCGAATTTGCCGAATATGTGAAGACCCAGCCGCAGCTCGCCACCCGGCTTGGCATCAAGGCCGGCGGGGCCAAGTGGAACGACATCAGCGACAAGGCCGCCGATGCCCAGGTCGCCTGGCGCAAGGCCAGCGCCGCGCGGATGAAGGCGCGGTTCGACCGGGCCAAGCTCTCCGCCGAAGGCCAGGTCAATTACGATATCTGGGCGCTGGAGGCTGAGCGCGCGGTCCTGTCCAACAGCAACCGCAAGTACCGCCCGCCGTTCTATTCGCGGCTCTATTCGGCTCACAGCCAGCTGCCGGACTTCCTGATCAACACCCACAGCGTGGCCGACGCCCAGGACCTCAAGAACTACATTGCCCGCCTGCAAGGCATGCCCGCCGTGCTCGATCTGGCGCTGGCGCGGACCAAGGCGAGCGCCCAGGCCGGGATCCGCGCGCCGAAGTTCCAGATCGAAACGATCATCTCGAGCAGCGAAAAGCTGACCAGCGGCGCGCCCTATGGCGCGGGACCCGATGCGGCGCTGTGGGCCGACGTCAAGGCCAAGACCGCCGCGCTGGTTACCACTGGCAAGCTGCCCCAGGCCGAGGCCGACGCCCTGCTGGCCCAGGCCCGCACCGCGATCCTCAACCTCAAGCCCGCTTACGGCCGGATCATTGCCTGGGCCAAGGCCAGCCTGCCGACTGCGCCCAGCGGCAAGGTCGGCGCGCTGACCTTGCCGGGCGGGCTGGCCTACTACGCCAACGAATTGAAGCTGGTCACCACGACCGACCTGACCGCCGAGCAGATCCACCAGATCGGCCTCAAGGAAGTTGCCCGGATCGAGGCGGAGCAGGATGCCCTCGCCCGCCAGGCCGGGTTCGCCGATCGCCACGCCTTCTATGCCGAGCGCAAGCGGCTTTACCCGCCGCAGCCCTTCACCGACGAAACCCGCGCCGAATACCTCAAGAACGCGAACGAGTTCGTCGCCAGGACCCGCAAGCTGCTGCCCGGCTATTTCGGCCAGCTGCCGGTCTATGGGATCGAGGTGGTGCGCGAACCGGCTTTCTCCGAGGTCCCCGGCGGTGCGGCCCACGCCAGCCAGCCCAGCCCCGACGGCAAGCGCCCGGCGCGCACCTATGTGCACCTTGTCGGCATGCGCCCCGATCCGGCGGCGATGTACACGCTGATGTGCCACGAGGCGGTGCCCGGCCATAACACGCAGGGCGATATCCAGGTCCGCCAGCAGGGCGGGCCGAAGTTCCGCTCGGTCACCGGCTATGTCGCCTTTGGCGAAGGCTGGGCGCTCTATGCCGAGGCGGTCTGCAAGGAAATGGGAGCCTTCCCGGACGTGGCGGCCGATTTCATGCGGCTGGATGCCGAACTGTTCCGCGCGCGCGGCTGGTGGTCGATACCGGCCTCCACGCCAAGGGCTGGGCCGAGGATCAGGCGGTTACCTACATGAACACCACCGGCCGCCAGCCGATCGAACGCTCACGCTCCGAAGTGCGCCGCTACCTCACGCTGCCGGGCCAGGCGACCGGCTACAAGATCGGCATGATCAAGATCATGGAACTGCGCGCCCGCGCCGAGGCGAAGCTGGGCGCCAAGTTCGACCTCAAGGGCTTCCACGATCTGCTGATCGCCTCGGGCTCGCAGCCGCTGTCGATCCTGGAGCGGCGCGTGGATGAATGGATCGCGAAGGCGGCGGGGTGACGCACAGTCCCCATGACTGACGTCGCCACGGCCAACCAGTTCGAATATATCGACGGGCAACTCCGCCCGTCGCACCCCGCGCTGTTCGAGCAGTTCGCGGCCGATAACGAGCGAGCCGTCAGTGTGTGCCAGCCCGAGCTGGACCTCGCCTATGGCCCGCACCCGCGCCAGACGCTGGACCTGTTCCGCACCGGCCAGCCGCGGCGCGGGGTCGTGGCCTATTTCCACGCCGGCTACTGGCAATCGCGCGACAAGAGCGGCTTCCGCTTCCTCGCCCCGCCGCTGGTGGCCGATGGCTTTGATGTGGCGGTGATCAATTACCCACTCAGCCCCGAGCTGAGCGTCATGGAGATCGTCGCCGCCGCCCAGCCCGCCCTGCCCGCGCTCGCCGCGCTGACCGGGGAGGCCCCGCTGATCCTGGCCGGCCACTCGGCGGGCGCGCAGATGGCGATCGAACTGGCCATGGCGGGACCAGCGGTGCCGATCGCCGGTATCCTCGCGATCAGCGGCGTGTTCGATCTGGAGCCGCTGCTGGGCACCACGGTCAACGCCAAGCTGGCGCTGGGCCCCGCCAGCGCCCGCGCCGCCTCACCCCTCCACCGCGTCCGCACCGGCGCCCCGCCCGCCCTGTTCGCCGTCGGCGCACTGGAGACGCCGGCCTTCCAGGCCCAGACCGCCGCCATGGCACAGGCCTGGGCGGAGGCGGGCAATGCGGTCAGCGAAGTGACGGTGCCGGAGGCCGACCACTTCTCGATCCTGACCGCGCTGTGCCGTGAGGATGGGGTGTTGCGGGCGGCGGTTAGGGCGATGGGCGGAGGGCGTTAGGCAGACCCCTACCCCGGCAACCCACCCGTCTGCCGCAGTGCCTCCCCCAGCGCGAGGGCCGCCGAGGTCGCCAGGTTTAGCGAGCGCACCTCGGCGCGCATGGGCAGGCGGACGCGTTCGTGGGCGGCGGCGAGGACTTCAGCGGTGACCCCGGCGCTTTCCTTGCCGAACAGCAATACGTCGTCGGCGTGGTAGGCGAAGGCATAGGCACTTTGGGTGGTCTTGGTGGTGAAGAGGACCAGGCGGCTCTCCCCCAGCGTCTGGCAAAGGCGGCGAAGCTGGCGTGCCGGTTCACCTCCACATGATCGATATAGTCCATCGCCGCGCGCGCACGCGGCGGTCATCCCAGGGGAAGCCCATTGGCTCGATCAGATCGATGGCTGCGCCCAGGCACGCCCCCCAGCCGCATAACCGCGCCGACGTTGCCGGCAATCTCAGGTTCGAACAGGCAATCCGCATCGCGTTTGTGGCGGTCAATCCGAAGCCTTGTTCATATAGGCGTCGAGCGTGGCGTGATAATGGCGAATCCGGCTTTCCTGATAGCGCGCCAGGGTTACCCCGGGCTTCTTCGAGGCGCGCAGGCCCTTTTGAATGCGCATGAGGTTGTCGGTATCCTGGTCAGCCACCATCGCCGCCGAACCCAGTTCGGGGGCATCGCTCCAGTTCTGATCGGGGCCGAGCATGGTCATCGTCGCGGGCGGCGGATGGGTGCCATCGGCAGCCTTCGAGAACAGGAACATGATCTCCATGATCGAGCTTTCCGGATCATCGCCATTGGGGCGGAAACGATAGGTGATCGGCAGGGCCTGGCCGCCCCACGGCACCATGTTGGGGAACAGCATGTATTCGATCAGGTCGAGCGATTCCGTATCCGACAGGTCTGACATATCGCGCCCGATGCTGCGAGCGATCCGTTCGCGCGCCCGTTCGGCCAGCTTCTGACGCGCGCTTTCCCCTTCACCCACGGTGATCGGCTTGCCCGCAAAGAAGGGCACGTCGCGGCGCATTTCCTCGATCGTGCGTTCGGCTGAAATGCCTTTGGTGGACGGTGAAGGCACGCCCTGGACGCTGAGCATGCGGCTGACATGGCGCACGCCGGGCCAGACATCGTACTGGGTGTTGCTATCGCCGTAATAGCTCATCACCTGCGGGTGCGCGATGCTGACGTGGTAAGCCTCGACAAAGGCTTCCATCGCCAGTTTCCAGTTGCACGGCATGATCTTGGCCACATGGGCCGCGACATAGCGGTCTTCCAGATTGAACGCGGCGAAGTGTTCCGGAAGGTTTTCCAGATAGCTTTCCAGCGGCTCGCAAGCGGGATCGAAATTGACGAAGACGAAGCCGCCCCACAGTCCGACCTTGGCTTCGGGCAGGTTCATCTTCGCCTTGTCGACCTGGGGGAAATCCCACTGCCCCGGCAGCACGGCCAATGTGCCGTCCAGCTTCCAGGTCCAGCCGTGGAACGGACAGCGCAGCTGCTTCACGCAGCCGCCTTCGGTCCGCAGCAAGGTGCCGCGATGCAGGCAGGAATTCACATAGGCGCGGATCTCATCCGGCGCGGTGCGGATCACGATCAGGGAATCGTGGACGATCTCGTAAACCACATGATCCCCGACATTGGGGATATGTTCGACCCGGCAAGCCATCTGCCAGCACTTGCGCCAGACCTGCTCCACCTCGCGGTCGTGCCAGCCCTTGTCGAAATAGCGCTCGGCCGAAACGTCTTCGTCACCCAGTCCCTGGGCCGGCGATTCCTCGCGCATGATGGCCGGTGCAGGATTGGTATCGCCAGCCAGGACTTCCTGAACCGAAGGACGGGGCCGGCGGGCAATGATATCCATCGAGAATCTCCCTTTGCGCCAGCATGGCCCGGCTGATAGGCCGTTGTCCATGGCCGAAAATCCGCCCCAGCCCGCACTGCGTCACCGCCACCTGTTCAACCTGGCGCTGGACGTCGATTTTGCCGGGATGACCAGCATTGGCAAGGTTCCGGCCGGACGCCGCCGGATTGCGCCGGTGACCGGCGGGACCTTCGCCGGAGAACGCCTGCGCGGCACGGTCCTGCCCGGGGCGGACTGGGTAATCAACCGGCCCGACGGGGTGATGCTGATCGACGTCAGGCTGGTGCTGCGGACTGATGACGGGGTGCCGGTCTATCTGACCTACCAGGGTCGCTTCCTGGCCGCGCCAGAGGCGATGGAGCGGTTCGGGCGCGGCGCGTTGCTGGAACCTGGCGACTACTCGCTGGCCATGACCGCGCGGCTGGAATGCGGCGATCAGCGCCATGCGTGGCTCAACGATGTGGTCTGCGTCGGCACGGGCACCCAGACCGCCGCCGGCCCGGTCTATGACCTGTTCGAAATTGGCTGAAGCCGCCCGCGCGAAACCATTTTCCTACAGGCCGCCAAGCCGTCACACTCCGGAGGGCTCTTTCTAATCGCCGGTTCTAGTCCATCCGCCCGGCCGCGCGCCGGGCCGGGGTTTGTGCATGCGTTTGTGCAGGGGTGTGCGCCCGCCCGGTATAAGGCCGTGCGGACGTGTTTTATCAACTAACTCGGGAAAAGCGTTTGAAATCAGTGGGGCGAAAGTTCAGCCCAGCAGCCGGTGCGCCATCTTGCGCACTTCCTCGCCCAGATCCTCGCGCTCCAGCGCCAGGGCCAGGGTCGCTTCGAGGAAGCCGATCTTGCTGCCGCAGTCGAACCGGCGGCCGGCAAAGGTCACGGCGTGGAACGGCTGGTGGCCGATCATCCGGGCCATGGCATCGGTCAGCTGGATTTCCCCGCCGGCGCCGGCCTCCTGCCCTTCGAGCACGCGCATCACTTCGGGCTGGAGGATGTAGCGGCCCGAGATGATCAGGTTGCTGGGCGCATCCTCGCGGCGGGGCTTCTCGACCAGGCCGGTCACTTCGGTGACTTGCGCGCTGACCTTGGCCCCCGGCGCGATCACGCCGTAGGAGGAGACTTCTTCCTCTGGCACTTCGAGCACCGAGATCAGGTTGCCGCCGTATTCGTTGTAGGCCTCGACCATCTGCTTCATGCAGCCGGTGGAGCCCTGGTTGGCGATCATCAGTTCGTCCGGCAGGAAGATCGCGAAGGGTTCATCGCCGACGATCGCGCGGGCGCACCAGATTGCGTGGCCGAGGCCCAGCGGGACCTGCTGGCGCACGGCGACGAGGTTGCCGGGCTGGATCCGGGTCGGCTCGAGCACTTCCAGGGACTTCTCGCGCCCGGCCATGGTCGTTTCCAGCTCGAAGGCCATGTCGAAATGTTCGACGATCGCGGTCTTGCCGCGGCCGGTCACGAAGATCAGTTGCTCGATCCCGGCCTCGCGCGCTTCGTCCACCGCATACTGGATCAGCGGGCGATCGATGATCGGCAACATTTCCTTCGGAATCGCCTTGGTCGCGGGCAAGAACCGGGTGCCGAGACCGGCCACTGGGAAGACGGCTTTCTTGATCGGCTTGCGGGGCGAAGTGCTGGTCATGGCGGCGCGTTTACCATCTTGATGTTGCAGCGGGGTTAAGGCGCGCGCGGGGCGCTTGGCAAGGCGCTTGTGCCCCAGGCGTGCCCCAGCCTGTGCATAGCATTGCACGGCGCTTGCCGCTTGCCGCAATCCCGCTAAATCAGGCGGTCATGGACAAGATCATCATTCAGGGCGGCAAGCGGCTGTCCGGCACCATCCCGATCTCGGGCGCCAAGAACTCTGCGCTGACGCTGCTGCCTTGCGCGCTGCTGACGGATGAGCCGCTGACGCTGCGCAACCTGCCGCGGCTGGCGGATATCGACGGGTTCCAGCACCTGCTGAACCAGTTCGGGATCTCGACCACCATCGCCGGCAGCCGGCCGGAGGATTTTGGCCGGGTGATGACGCTGGAAGCGCCGCGGATCACCTCATCGGTCGCGCCTTACGAGCTGGTCCGCAAGATGCGCGCCTCGATCCTGGTGCTCGGCCCGATGCTGGCGCGGATGGGTGAGGCAACCGTTTCGCTGCCCGGCGGCTGCGCGATCGGCAACCGCCCGATCGACCTGCACCTCAAGGCGCTGGAAGCCATGGGGGCGACGATCGAGCTGGCGGCGGGCTATGTCCGCGCGGTGGCGCCGGATGGCGGCCTGCCCGGCGGGCGCTATGCCTTCCCGGTAGTCTCGGTCGGCGCGACAGAGAACGCGGTGATGGCGGCCGTGCTGTGCACCGGCAAGACCGTGCTGCACAACGCGGCGCGCGAGCCGGAGATTGTCGACCTGTGCAAGCTGCTCGTCGCGATGGGCGCGCAGATCGAGGGGATCGGGACGAGCGACCTGACGATCCACGGCGTGCCGCGGCTCCACGGTGCCACATACCGCGTGATGAGTGACCGGATCGAGGCGGGCTCCTATGCCTGCGCAGCGGCGATCACCGGGGGCGAAGTGTTCCTGAAGCACGCCGTCGCCGACGAGATGGACGCGACGCTCCAGGCGCTGCGCGATGCCGGGGTCGGGGTCGAGCCGCGGAGCGACGGGATCAAGGTCTGGCGTGACGGGCCAATGAAGGCAGTAACGCTCTCGACCGCGCCTTACCCGGGCTTTGCAACCGACATGCAGGCCCAGCTGATGGCGATGCTGTGCCTGGCCGAAGGTTCATCGGTGCTGACCGAAACGATCTTCGAGAACCGCTACATGCACGTCCCTGAACTCAACCGCATGGGCGCGTACATCGAAACCAAGGGCCGCACCGCCGTGGTCCACGGGGTTGCGAAGATGACCGGGGCCGAAGTCATGGCAACCGACCTGCGCGCGTCGATGAGCCTGGTGATCGCCGGACTCGCCGCCGAAGGCGAAACCCAGGTCCACCGGCTCTACCACCTCGACCGCGGTTATGAGCGGCTGGAAGAGAAACTGGCGCTGGTCGGCGCGGCAATCGAACGGGTCGGCGGAGACTGACTTGCCGGCGGGAACAAGGCGCGCCCATAGAGCTTGAAGAGGGGCACTCGCTAACGAAGGAGCCCACGCCATGCTGCTCAAACTCATTACTGCCGGCGCTGCCGGTTACGCGCTTTACCGCTACGCCACCCGCCACGCCGAGCAGGCCGCGCCAGTGGCCTTTGCAACCGGCGAAGCGACCGAGGGGTTTGCCCCGGTCCGTAATGCCGGCCCGGAGGCCATGAAGAGCGATCCGCCGCACTGGGACAAGGTCGACGAAGCCAGTGACGAGAGCTTCCCGGCCAGCGATCCACCTGCCGCTGGCAAGTTCACCTGAGGCAGGCTGCTGGACTTAGGCCGGGAGCATCATTAGCCAAGAGCGATGCATAACGGCCCCAGCTTCGTTGATCTGCTGCGGACCTTCGCCCGGATCGGTTGCCTCAGCTTTGGCGGCCGGCCGGGCAGATCGCGCTGATGCACCGCGAGGTGGTGGAAGAGCGCGGCTGGGTTAGCGAGGACCAATACCTCCACGCGCTGAACTTCTGCCACTTCCTGCCCGGGCCCGAGGCGCAGCAGTTGGCCACCTGGATCGGCTGGAAGCTGCACGGCTGGCGCGGCGGATTGGCGGCGGGGCTGCTGTTCGTCATTCCGGGCGCGCTGGTGATCCTGGCGCTGTCGATGCTCTATGCCGTGGCCGCGAACCTTGGCTGGTTTTCCGCACTGTTCCTGGGGATCAAGGCGGCGGTGCTGGCGCTGGTGGTCCAGGCGCTGCTGCGGATTGCCGGGCGCGCGCTCGATACCACGCTCAAGCGCGGGCTGGCCTTGCTAGCCTTCCTGTCGCTGGCCCTGTTCGCCCTGCCTTTCCCGGTCGTAGTGCTTGGCTCGGGCCTGATCGGCTTTGCAATTGCGGCGCTGCGGCCTGACCTGCTGGCGCTGAAGCCGGTTCCTGAATCCGCCGCGCTGCCACCGCGCCCGTGGGGGTCGACTGTACGAACCATCCTGCTCTGGGGCGCGATCTGGGCGCTGCCGATGGTGCTGGTGCTGGCTCTTCTCGGACGCGATCACGTGCTGTGGCAGATCGGCAGCTTCTTCTCGCAGCTTGCGGTGGTCACCTTCGGCGGGGCCTACGCGGTGCTGGCCTATATGGCGCAGGAGGCCGTAAATGGCTTCGGTTGGCTGTCCGCCGGGGAGATGGCCGACGGCTTGGGCCTGGCCGAAAGCACCCCAGGACCGCTGATCATGGTCACTCAGTTCGTCGGCTACCTGGCCGCCTTCCGCGCGCCGGAGCCATTTACGCCGCTGGTCGCCGGAGTGCTCGGCGCGGCGCTGACCACCTGGGTGACCTTTGCGCCCTGCTTCCTGTGGATCTTCGCTTTCGCGCCGTGGATCGAACGGATGGAACGCGCCGTGCGGCTCAAAGGCGCGCTGGCCGCCGTCACCGCCGCGATCGTCGGAGTGATCGCCAGCCTGGCGCTGTGGTTCGGCGGCCATGTGCTGTTCCGCAGCTATGATGGCGGCCTGCCGGTCTGGTCCAGCCTGGACTGGCGGGCAGCGCTGCTCAGTCTGGTCTGCGCTGCACTGCTGTTCCGGCTCAAGTGGGGCGTGCTGCCGGTGCTGGGTGCAGCGGCGCTAGGCGGTCTGGCCTTGAGCCAGCTTTGACGCCAGCCAGCCGACCAGCCAGACCCGCACCGCCCCCGCCAGCCCCGGCGGAGTGGGTGCGACAATCCGTTCGGAATCGATCCGCGCGACCAGCGCACTGATCGGCAGCCCTTCGGCCACTGCGGCCTGCTTGAGCAGTTCCCAGAACAGCGGCTCAAGGCTGATCGAGGTCTTGTGCCCGGCAATCTCGACCGAGCGCTTGATCGGGGGGTGGAACGGCGTGGTCATGGCGGTGATTTAGCGCGAGGCTGGTCCGGGCACCTACGAAAAATTTGGGGTGGCCGCTGGTTGGGCTGCCCCCTACATCCCGGCCATGACCCAGCGCCATCTGTCCCTGACCGACAAGGAGAAAGAAACGCTGCGCCTGCTGGTGCAGGGTTATGACGCCAAATCGATGGCGCGGCGCCTTGGCTTGTCGGTCCACACGGTCAATGAGCGGCTGCGCGATGCGCGGCGCAAGCTTGGCACATCCTCCAGCCGCGAGGCGGCGCGGCTGCTGCGCGAGGCTGAGGGAAAGACCCCCGAATTGCTGGGGGACAAGGATTTGGGGGATGCCCCGCAGGACCAAGCGCAGCAGATGTCACCTCAGCCAGCCCAAGGTCGCGGCATTTCGCGCCGCACCGGCTGGATCTTCGGAGGTTTGACCATGTCTGCAACGCTCGCTCTACTCGCCCTGTCCGCTCTGTCCGGAACCAGCCAGACCCCCGTCATGCCTGTCGCCGCCCCGCCCAAGGTTAGCGCGACTCCAGCCAGCGAAGCTGCGGCCGTGGATGCTGCCCGGCAGTTCCTGGCGCAGCTCGACCGCAACGACTGGGCGGCGTGCTGGCAGGCGGCCCATCAATCGTTCAAGCTGCACAACACGGTTGAATGGTGGGCTGACGCCTCAAAGAAGGTGCGCGACGAGGTGGGCACGGCCTCATCACGCGAGCTTGCGACGGTAAATTTCATCCCGGCCCCGCCGAACGGCTACTGGATCATCGCGTTCAAGGCGAATTACAGCAAGAAGGGCGAAGCAGTCGAAACGCTCCAGATGGCATGGGAGAACGGTAGCTGGAAGATGACCGGGATCAGCGTGGACTAGACGCCGTCAGGCGCCGGCCTCAACGGGTCGGCGCCAGGTCCGATAGAGGGCAGCAAAAAACGCCAGTTCTATTAGGCCCAGCAGCAGCGCTGCTGGGCCAGCCAGGTTGATGCTGGAAATGAATGCTGCTCCACCGATCAGGATGAAGGCAGCGCCAAGCAGCAAAAAGGCGCCAGTCTCGAACATCGCCTTGAAGGTTAGGTACCGGAGGCCGATGGCAATGGCGACGATCGGGATTGCCTGGGCCGATGCCATGCCGAACCAGCGCCAGGCGATGAAGAAACCGGCGAGAATGATCGGCACTGTCACCAGGGCAATCTTTTCGAGCGGCTTGCCGATTGTGGCGGCAGGCGCTTTGAACCCGAACCGGGTCAGCAGTGCGGCGAGCGGGGCGATCGCCATTCCGCCGAAGAACAGGAAAATGAAAGCTTCGCGCGGGCCGCCCAGGTACCATAGCAATCCGGTTGCCAACCAGATCAGTCCGGAAACCAGCACCCCCGGCGCCCCGTTGATGTGAGCCTGGCGCAGATCAGCCTGAGCCGCAGTCTTGTTCATGGCCGCCACACTCCGACGAAATCCTTGTTTCGTCGATTAATACATATGCTGGCCGCCATTGATAGACATGGTCGAGCCGGTCACGAAACCGCCGTTGTCGCTGGTCAGAAAGGCCACGCCGCGGGCGATTTCCTCAGCCATGCCAAGGCGGCCGACCGGGATCTTGGCGACGATCTTCTCGAGCACCGGGGCCGGCACGGCAGCCACCATGTCGGTATCGATATAGCCCGGCGCGATCGCGTTGACGGTGACGCCGAACTTCGCGCCCTCTTGAGCCAGCGCCTTGGTAAAGCCGTGGATGCCGGACTTGGCGGCGGCATAGTTGACCTGGCCATATTGTCCGGCCTGGCCATTGATCGAGCCGATGTTGACGATCCGGCCCCAGCCGCGCTCACGCATGCCCGGGAAGGCCGCCTTGGCCATGTTGAAGCAGCCGCCCAGATTGATCCGCATCACTTCGTTCCAGTCGTCGAAGCTCATGCGGTGCAAGGTGCCATCGCGGGTGATCCCGGCGTTGTTGATGACGATATCGATCGGGCCATAGTCGGCCTCGACCCGGGCGCAGCCTTCCAGCGTGGCTTCGTGATCGCCCACGTCCCAGCGATAGGCGGGAATGCCGGTGGCGGCGGTGAAGGCCTGGGCCTTTTCCTCATTGCCGGCATAGTTGGCGATGACCTGGTGGCCCTGGCGCTTGAGCCGCTGGCAGATCGCCTCGCCAATCCCGCGCGTACCGCCGGTAACCACTGCCACTCTTGCCATCACACATCTCCCACACGGCCAATCCGTAGCGTCACGGTAAGGCCGCAGCGGGGAGCGGGCAAGTTCGGCGAATAGCTATTCGTGGAGTCAGGTCAGAACTTGAACTGGGTTCCGACGTAGACCGACTGGTTGTCCTTGCGCCCATCGCTGAGCGGGGCAAGGCGATCACGATCCGAGGTGCTGCGCACCCCGGCAGTAACGTTGATATTGCGGGTCAGGCGATAGGAGCCGCCAAGATCGACCATTTCCTCGGGCTGGCCTTGCAAGGTACGCGGCGAACGGCCAGCCGGTTCGCGTCCATCCAGCGCGATGCGCGGACTGAAGCGTGATGAATCTTCCTTGGCCCCCGGAGAAGGCTTGAAACTCGCCAGATCAGGAATTTCCACCCGGCGCAGTTCCGATCCGGCAGCGCCGTTCTGGGCAAAGCCCTTGTAGCCGCGCGAAACGCCAAGGCTGTAGGCCGTGGGAGCAATGCCAAAGCCGCTGCTATCGGCAGCGGTAAGTGCGGTGCGGACCGGGCGAGCGGTGTTGCTGTCAACGCGGACCGCGACCGTGACCGAGCGGTCGAGCCGGTTGGGCGAGGCACCCGGAGTGAAACGGAAGGTCTGCCCGGCACCCAGCGCGCGGACCGAAATCGAGCGGGCCAGACGCGGATCGACCCGTGCTGGTTGGAACCCGTTATCAACGCTCGCCTCGGTCCGGGCGATCAGGCGCGGCCCGATTCCGATCGACAAGGCCAGGACGGCGCTTGGCAGGGCCAGCACCGTGACCGCCGCCGCAATCAGCAGCGCCGAGGCCGCGCTATTGCGCCCCTTGCCCTTGCTGACGGTGGTGATCGCGGTCATGTCCAACGCTCTTTTGCTGTCCAGTGGAAGACTCGCGGAGTGTCGCCCGGATGGCCCCCGAAGCCAAGCTTTATCTGGCGCTGCCACGCTGAATTGCAGCTTAACCGGGACGGCCGCCGTGCATTCAGCGGGGGTTCACGGCCCAGTCGGCCAATGCGCACTTGCCGCCTTGGCCGCCTTGGCTATAGAGGCTGCGCAGGTTTCGTGCGGGGGCTGACCCTCGCCGCCAAGACAGGATCGTAGCTTGACCATGATGACCGTCACTTCCGGCCACAGCACCTTTTCCCGGATCGGCCGTCTGGGCCTGGTCGCCATGGCTGCGCTGGCCCTGGCCAGCTGCGGCGGCAAGGACCGCCCCAAGGCTGACCTCGCCGCCTCGAAGATCACCACGATCGGCGTCAACAGCTACCTGTGGCGCGCCAGCCTCGATGCACTGAGCTTCATGCCGCTGGTCCAGACTGACAGCAATGGCGGCGTGATCGTGACCGACTGGTACGCCAACCCGAACAACGTGGGTGAGCGGATGAAGGTGACTGTCACCATCCTCGATCAGGACCTGCGCGCCGATGCGCTGCGCGTTGCCGCGAGCCGCCAGGTT
This sequence comes from Novosphingobium sp., assembly GCA_015657645.1. Taxonomy (GTDB): domain Bacteria; phylum Pseudomonadota; class Alphaproteobacteria; order Sphingomonadales; family Sphingomonadaceae; genus Novosphingobium. The sequence goes on along the minus strand of JACDQK010000078.1, from coordinate 24,685 downwards.
GCCCAGAACGGCGTCTGGGTCGATGCTCCGGTCCAGGCTGCGACCGTGCAGAAGCTGGAAGACATCATCCTGACCAAGGCCCGTGACCTGCGCCGCGGCGCGGTCGCCGACTAAATCCACCCCCTCGACAAGCCGCGCACAGCGGCTAGAGGGCAGGCCATGAGCACCGCAAACCAAGATACCGGACGCTTCGATCCGGCCAGCGCCGATTCGCGCTGGCAGCAGGCGTGGGACGAACACCAGACCTTCCGCGCCGACGACGCGAGCAACAAGCCGCGCTCCTACGTGCTTGAGATGTTCCCCTACCCCTCGGGCCGGATCCACATCGGCCACGTCCGCAACTATACCATGGGCGACGTGCTGGCCCGGACCAAGCGGATGCAGGGCTTCGAAGTGCTGCACCCGATGGGCTGGGACGCCTTCGGCATGCCGGCCGAAAACGCCGCGATGGAAAAGGGCGTCCACCCCGGCGGCTGGACCCGCGACAACATCGCCAACATGAAGGCCCAGCTCAAGCGCCTCGGCTTCGCGCTCGACTGGAGCCGCGAACTGGCGACCTGCGAGCCGGACTATTACGGGCAGGAACAGGCGCTGTTCCTCGACCTCTATGCCGCCGGCCTGGTCTACCGCAAGGAATCGGCGGTCAACTGGGACCCGGTCGACATGACCGTGCTGGCCAACGAGCAGGTGATCGACGGCGCGGCTGGCGATCGGCGCGCTGGTCGAGAAGCGCAAGCTGAGCCAGTGGTTCCTCAAGATCACCCAGTTCGCCGACGGTCTGCTGAGCGGCCTGGGTGAGCTCAAGGACTGGCCCGAGAAGGTCCGGCTGATGCAGGAGAACTGGATCGGCAAATCGCAGGGCCTCAAGTGCACCTTCCGCTTCGTCGACAGCCCGGACGGGATCGAAGTCTACACCACCCGGCCCGACACGATGTTCGGTGCGAGCTTCGTGGCGATCGCGGCGGACCATCCCTTTGCGCAAGAGATCGCCGCCAACGCGCCCGAACTCGCCGAGTTCATCGCCGAGTGCAAGCAGGGCGGGACCACAGCAGCGGAACTGGAAACGGCCGAGAAGAAGGGCTTCTTCACCGGCTATTCGGTCGAGCATCCGCTGAAGAAGAGCTGGCACCTGCCGGTCTATGTCGCCAACTTCGTGCTGATGGATTACGGCACCGGCGCGGTCTTTGGCTGCCCGGCGCACGACCAGCGCGACCTCGATTTCGCCCGCAAGTACGAGCTGCCGGTGACCCGCGTGGTCAGCGATGGCGACCTCACCGACGAAGAGTTCGAAGGCGACGAGGCCTATACCGGTCCGGGCCGGATCGTGAACTCCGAATGGCTCGACGGCATGACCATCGACGAGGCCAAGGCGGCGATCATCGCCAAGGCCAACCACGATGGCTGGGGCACGGCTGAAACCCAATACCGCCTGCGCGACTGGGGCGTCTCGCGCCAGCGCTATTGGGGCACGCCGATCCCGTTCATTCACTGCGGTGACTGCGGCGTGGTGCCGGTGCCGAAGGACCAGCTGCCGGTCACCCTGCCCGAGGACGTCAGCTTTGAGGTGCCCGGCAACCCGCTGCTGCGCCACCCCAGCTGGAAGCATGTCGCTTGCCCGAAGTGCGGCAAGCCGGCCGAGCGCGAGACCGATACGCTCGACACCTTTGTCGACAGCTCATGGTATTTCCTGCGCTTTGCCAGCCAGCCGGGCGACCGGCCCTTCGATCCCGAAGTGATCAAGCAGTGGTTACCGGTTGAACAGTATATCGGCGGGATCGAGCATGCGATCCTCCACCTGCTCTACGCCCGGTTCTGGACACGGGCGCTCAATCACATCGGCCTGATCGACGTGAAGGAACCCTTCGCCAGCCTGTTCACGCAAGGCATGGTCACGCACGAAACCTATTCACGGGTCGACTCTGGCAATGGCCAACCGATCTATTTCAGCCCGAGCGAGGTCGAACGCGGCGGTGAGAGCGCGACGCTCAAGGCCGATGGCCAGCCGGTCGAGATCGGCCGGGTCATCAAGATGTCGAAGAGCAAGAAGAATGTCGTCGATCCGGACGACATCATTGCCCAGTACGGCGCCGATGCAGTGCGCTGGTTCATGCTGTCCGACAGCCCGCCCGAGCGCGACCTGCCCTGGTCCGAAGCCGGGATCGAGGGCTGCGCCCGCTTCGTCCAGCGGCTGTGGCGCCTGTTCGGCCAATACGACGCGGCGGCGACTGGCGAGGACAAGGCGCTCGATCGCAAGGCCCACCAGACCGTCCATGCGGCAACGCAGGATATTGCCGCGCTCGGCTTCAACAAGGCTGTAGCGCGGATCTATGAGCTGACCGGCGCAACCGAAAAGGCTGCGCCCAGCGCCAGCCGCTCGGCCGCGATCCGCACACTGTTGCTGCTGGTTTCGCCGATGATGCCGCACCTCGCCGAAGAAGCCTGGACCGCGATTGGCGGGGAAGGCCTGGTGGCCGATGCGGCCTGGCCGGCGGTCGATCCGGCCCTGCTGGTCGAAGACGAAGTGACCATCGCGATCCAGGTGCTGGGCAAGCTGCGCGACACCCTCACTGTCGCCAAGGGCCTGCCGCGCGAGGAGCTGGAGGCGCTTGCGCTGGCCAGCGACAAGGTGCAGCGTGCGCTCGATGGCAAGGCAGTGAAAAAGGTGATCGTAGTGCCCGACCGGCTGGTCAATCTCGTCGCATGAAGCATCTGGCGATCCTCGCTGGCGCGCTGCTGCTGTCAGCCTGCGGGCTGCAGCCGATGTATGCTGGCGGGGCCAGCGGCCAGGTCGCCCAAGGGCTGGCTGCGGTCGAGGTCCCAGCGATCGAGGGCAAGGCGGGCTGGCTGGTCCGCAACGCCCTGGTCGACCGGCTGGGCGCGGCTGGCCGCGTGACGCCGCGCTACCGGCTCGACGTGCGGCTCGATGACAAGCTCGAAGGCCTCGGCCTGCTGTCCGACGATACGATCGGCCGCGAACGCCGCACCCTGCGCGCGCGCTATCAGCTGGTTGATACCGTCAGCGGCGCGATCGTGCTGGATGCCACGGCCGGCTCTGACGCGGGGATCGACGTGGTCTCCAGCGAATATGCCACCATTGCCGCCGAACAGACCGCGCTGGAGAACCTGGCCAGGGTCGTGGCGGACAAGATCGTCGCGCGCCTGGCGCTGCAGCTGCGCGAAGGCGAAGCGGGCGGGCAGTGAAAGCCACCCAGAAGGACTTCAAATCGATCGCCCCGCGCGCCATGCGCGAGGCAAAGGTGTTCTTTCTGTGCGGGCCAGACGATGCCGGGATCCAGGACGCGGCGCAGCACTTGGTCACCCTGCTGCCCGATCCAGGCGAGCGGATCGAGCTGGCCGGTTCCGAACTGCGCAAGGATCCCGTTCGACTGGGCGATGAGGCCCGTTCCAACTCGCTGTTCGGGGGCAACCGCCATATCCTGATCCGCGCCAGCGGCGATGAGGCTCATGATGCGGTGGAAACCATGCTGTCGGGCGAAAGTGAGCCCTGCCCGGTGATCGTCATGGCCAGCAGCGCCACTGACAAGTCGCGCACCGCCAAGCTGCTGGCTGGCCGGCCCGATGCGCTGGTGGCGATGTTCTACCCGCCGGATCTGGGCAGCGTAACCCGGGCTGTGCGCGACATGGCCGACGCGGCTGGCGTCACGCTGGGCGGCGATCTGGCCGAGCGGATTGCCCGCGCCGCGGCGCTCGATACCCGGATCGCGGCCAGCGAAGTAACCAAGCTGGCGCTCTATCTTGATGCCACGCCTCAGGCTCCGCGCCGCGCCGACGCAGACGCGCTGGAAGCGATTGGCGCGCGGACCGAGGATGACGGGCTGATGCCGCTGGTCAACGCGGTGCTCTCTGGCGAGGTGCAGCGGCTGCCGGGCGAGCTGCGGCGGATGCGCGAGCTTGGGCTCAACCCGGTCGGTCTGCTACTGGCGGTGGAGCGGCGGGCGGCGCAATTGGCCCAGTTGTCCGGCAAGATCGGCAACAGCGGCGATATCGAGCGGTTCGTCGAAGCGGAAACGGCTGCACGCCGGATCTTCTTCAAGGACAAGGGCGATATCCTGCGCCAGCTCAGGAAATGGCGCGGGCCCCGGCTGGCGCGGCTGGTCGACAAGCTGATCGGCCTGCACCGCGCGCTGCTGGCCAACAGCCAGCAGGCCGAGCTGCTGCTGGCCCAGGGGTTGACCGAAATCGCCCGGGTCGCCGCCCCGCGCAAATAGCCCTTGGCCAAGGCGATGATCCTGCTAGGGAACGCGTGCTTTCACTTAGGGGTCGCACCGCAACCATGCCATCCAAGTGCTCGATGACATGACGGCGCAATCGTTTACGGTTCCGGCCTCGCTTGAGCGCACGCGGCTGCGGATCTACGCGATCCAGCTCCTGCTCGACGGGATCATGCTGCTAGCCGGCTTTGCCCTCTCGACCTGGCTCTATCTTGGCAGCCCGACCGAGGATACCGTCTGGGGTTCGGCTCAGCTTGCCCTGCCGCTGTTCTGGACCGTGGCGCTGCTTAACCGGACTTACAGCGTTCAGGCCCTGATCGCCCCGGAGTTCGGCGTGCAGCGCGCTGCTCTGGCCCTGCTGTTGGCCAGCCTGCTGGTGCTGCTGGCGCTGTTCCTGGCCCGCAGCAGCCTCAATCTTTCGCGTTTCGGCTTTGGCCTCGGGTGCCTTACCGCGCTCTTCATGATGGTCTGGGCGCGCTACAACATGGAACCGCTGGTGCGGCGCTGGGTTGGTGCGCGCGCGATCAATCTGCTGGTGATCGACGATGGCGGGCCGGCGCTTGATCTGGCGGACTGTCACCGGATCGACGCAAGCCGACTAGGCCTTCCTCCGCAACTGGACGATCCCCACGGGCTTGACCGGATGGCCAAGCTGATCGGGCCGATGGACCGGGTGATCGTCACCTGCCCACCCGAACGCCGCCGCTTGTGGGCGATGGTGCTGAAGGGCGGGCACATGCGCGGCGAGATTGTCGATACCGAAGTGATCGATCTTGGCATCCTCGGCACCAGCCGCAGCGAGGGGGTCGGCACGCTGGTGGTCGCGGCGGGTCCGCTTGGCCTGCGCTCACGGCTACTCAAGCGCGGGTTCGATTTGGCGATGACGCTGCCGATGCTGCTGGTGCTGGCGCTGCCAATGCTGCTGGTGGCTCTGGCGATCCGGCTGGAGGATGGCGGGCCGGCGCTGTTCCTGCAGCGCCGGGTTGGCCGCAACAACCAGTTCTTCGATATCTACAAGTTCCGGACCATGCGCGTCGCCCAGACCGACCAGGCCGGGTCCCGCTCGGCCAGCCGCGACGATGACCGGGTGACGCGGGTCGGACGGTGGTTGCGCCGGACCTCGGTCGACGAGTTGCCGCAACTGCTTACGTCGTGAAGGGCGAAATGAGCCTGGTCGGGCCGCGCCCCCATGCTCTCGCCTCGCAGGCCGGAGACAAGCTGTTTTGGGAAGTCGATGACCGTTACTGGCAACGCCATGCGCTCAAGCCGGGCATGAGCGGGCTGGCCCAAATCCGCGGCTTTCGCGGCGAAACCCGCGAAGAATCAGATCTTTCGCAGCGGCTCCAGGCCGATCTGGAATACCAGGCGGGCTGGACCCTGTGGCGCGATGTCGTGATCATCCTGCGGACCCTGCGGGTGGTGGTCCATGACCGGGCCTACTGATTGTTGCAAAGCAGCATCATGGTTAACAAAACCGTCCAATTGCCCAGCTTTGCATGACTTTTCCACTTTACTAAGAATTTGTACGTATGTTAGGCGCCTGCCCAATAGGGGTTGGTCCGGAGTTTTCGCGTGGCAGGTTACGTTTTCAGTGCACTGGCAGCAGCTGGCCTGATGACCGCAGGGGTCACCGCGGCAGCCGGCCTGCGCTCGGTTGATGCGCTCCCGGTTGTAGCTCTCGCCCAGGGTGCTGGCGCTGCGGGCCAGTGTTCGGTCAAGGTTGTCCGCACCGGTACCCCCGGCGCAGCGGACATTGTGCGTGACCAGCTTCCCGGTGGCGGCTGCGTTTGCACGGTGACCACGGGTCCGGCCTCGAACAATGGCTCGGCTGAAGGCGTCGTCAACAACCTGCTCAGCAGCCGTGACTGCAGCACGGCCCCGGCATCCAATGCCGCCAACAATGTCGGCAGCCAGGTTGCCGGTGCGGGCGCTGGTGGCGGCGGTGCCGGTGCAGTGCTCCCGGTCCTGCTCGGCGCGGTTGCGGCCGGCGGGCTGGCAGCTGCCCTCGGGAATGCCAGCAACGGCTGAGTGACGCTGCGTCGCAAGCCACTTTTCCCAAAGGGCCCTCGCCGCAAGGCCGGGGCCCTTTTGCTATGATGCACGACCGGGCGATGAACCACGCAGACGCGCCAGGGCAGGATCGCGCGCTCACCTGGCTGGCGCTGGCTTATATTCCGCTGCTGCTGGTTTTTGGCGGCGGCGGCACCCCAGCGCCGATCTCTGAACTGGCCTGCCAGGTCCTCGCGGCGCTGGCATTGTTGGGCTGGGTCGCCTTGCGCGGTCCCGACCAGCTGCAGCACGGCAAGCCGCTGTGGTGGGTTATCGGGCTGACCGTTCTGGTGCCAGCGGTTCAGCTGATCCCGCTCCCGCCCGCCCTGTGGCAGGCCCTGCCCGGTCGTGACCTGCTGCGCGAGAGCCTGGCGCTGGTCGGGACAGATCAGTCCTGGTGGCCGCTCTCGGTCGCGCCGCAGCGCACGCTGGACGGGCTGCTGGCCCTGCTGCCGCCGCTGCTGGCGCTGGCCATGGCCGCAAGCCTATCCGAGAGCGGACGGCAGATGCTGCTCAAGGCCATGGCCATTTTCGCGCTGGTCTCGGTCGCTGTCGGCGCGGGCCAGCTGGCCTCGGCCGGCCATGGGCCGCTGCAATTCTATGTCGGCAACGATGCCGGGGTGCTCGGCGGGTTCCAGGCTAACCGCAACGCCCAGGTCGATGTGCTGCTGATCGGTCTGATCGCGCTGGTCGCCGCCTGGCACGAGCGGGCGGGCCGCAGCCGCGCCGTGCTGGCGGCCGTGGGGGCGCTGGCGCTGCTCCTGCTGTTGGGGGCATTTCTGACCGGCTCGCGCACTGGCATCGCCCTTGCTCCGCTAGCGCTGGCCTGGTGCCTGTATCTGGTGCGCGGCGAACTGTTCAGCCAGACCTCGCTGTTCCGGGTGCGCAACCTCGCGCTGGCCGGGGGAATCGGGATAGGCCTGGCCGCCGCGGCCTGGCAAACCCGCCCGATCCAGCAAGTGCTGCTGCGCTTCGGCTTCAGCGGCGAATATCGCCCCGACATCTGGCGCGACACCCTCTTTGCGATTGACCAGTATTGGCCGCTCGGCAGCGGCCTGGGGACCTTCACCCGCGTGATCGGCCCGGCCGAGCGGCTGGAAGCAATCGGCCCGGTACTGCCCAACCGCGCCCATAACGAATACCTCGAACTGCTGCTCGAAGGCGGCCTTCCGTTGGCGCTGACCTGGGCCGCGATGGCCGTGCTGGTACTGCTGGCCCTGCTGCGCGCGCTGCGGGGGACAAGCGGGGTCCCGCGGGCCCAGGCCGTATTCAGCGCCGGCACGTTAACTATCGTAACCCTTCATTCGCTTGTTGATTACCCATTCCGTTCCATGGCATTGGCGGGGCTGGTCGGGGTGGCGGTGGCATTTGTGCTGGTGCCGCCCGCTAGGTCAGGGAATCTGAAGTCATGACACGCAGGCGCTATCGCGATCTGTCCGTGGCGCTGTGCGCATTTAGCCTTACGGTAGTCGGCACCGCGCCCTTGGCAGCGCGCGACAATCCCTTGCCGGCCGGGCAGGCAGCCTATGACGTGATCCCCGTCAAGGCGATGGATGATCTGGTCGCCCAGCGCATCCGCGCCGGTGACAAGCTGGCAATCAGCGTGTTTGGTGAGAGCGAGCTTTCGCGCACCGACTATGTCGTCGATAGCACTGGCTTTGTGCAGGTTCCGCTGATCGGGCAAGTGATTGCCGCCGGGGTCAGCCCGGAAGAGCTGCGGGCCGAGATTGCGCGGCGGCTGGGTGCGCGCTTCATCCGCGATCCGCAGGTTTCAGTCAGCATTACCGAGCGGGCCAAGGCGCGCTTCGCGGTGGAAGGCCAGGTCGAGGATCCCGGCGTTTACGAGGCCGATGTCACCACCACCTTGCTCGCCGCGATTGCTCAGGCCGGCAGCCCCAATCGCGTCGCCAAGAACAGCGAAGTGATGGTTTTCCGGGTGATCGACGGGCGCCGCCTGGGTGCCCGATTCGACCTCGACCAGATCCGCAGTGGCCGGGCCGACGATCCGCAGATCATCGGCGGCGACACGGTCGTGGTCGGCTATTCGGGCTCCAAGGGCTTCTGGCGCGACGTGCGCGAGACCGCCCCCTTGCTTAACCTCTTCTACGTGGTTCGCTGAATGCGCAGCCTTGGCGGAGCCTCGAACTAGTCATGAACGATCACCCGATCCTGCGCGATATCCAGCCGACCAATTCGGTTGACCTGCACGACGAGCCGGAAGTCTTCCAGGCGATGACGCGCGGCACATTCGATCTGCGCTACATCGCCGCCGCGATCCGCAGCAACCTGCTGCTGATCAGTGCAATCATCCTCGTCGCGCTGGGTGCGGCACTGGTGATCACCCTGCTCGACACGCCGCGCTACACGGCCAATACGACGATCCAGATCAACGACAGCAGCGACCGTGTGATCGGCGATAACGATGACCAGACCGCGCAGGAATCGAACCTTTACGACGTTGATCGCTTCCTCAAGACGCAGACCGATATCCTGCGCAGCCGCGGCCTCGCCCAGCGGGTCGCGCAGAAGCTGAAGCTGCAGACACGGCCTGAATTCTACACGGCGATGGAATCGAAAGCGCCGGCGCTGGTGCCACGGCCGAAGGGATGCGCAACCAGGTGGTTGGCCTGCTGCAGGCAACCTCAAGGTCACCCTGCCGCGCGATTCGCGCATCGTCACGATCTCGTTCGAAAGTGCCGATCCCGCCATGTCGGCCGAAATTGCCAATGCCTTTGCCGGCGAGTTCATTCAGTCGAACCTGCAGCGCAAGTTCGACAGCTCGTCCTACGCCCGCGAATTCGTCTCCAACCAGATGACCGAAGCCAAGCAGCGGGTCGAGCAGGCCGAACGCAATCTCAATGACTATGCGCGCAGCACCGGCCTGATCCGCACGGGCGATGCCGCCGGCGAAAACGGCGAAGCCGCCACCGGCGGATCGGTCACTTCCGCCAGCCTGCTCCAGCTCAATCTCGCGGCCAACCAGGCCACGGCCGACCGGGTGGCCGCGGAAGGGCGCTGGCGCGCTATCTCGTCGGTTCCGCTGCTGTCGAGCCGCGAAGTGCTGGGCAATTCGACTGTCTCCAGCCTGATGACCAACCGCGCCACCACCCAGGCCGAGTTGCAGCGGGAACTGTCCAAGCACCTGGAAGACTATCCGACCGTGCGCGAAAAGCGCGCCCAGCTGGCCAGGCTCGATTCCGAACTGCAATCCGCCGCGCAGTCGGTCCGCAATTCGATCCGGGCCGAAATGCTGGCCGCGCAGGGTACCGAGCAGGCGCTGCTGGCCAAGCTTGAAAGCATCAAGGGTGAGAACCTGCGCGAGCAGGACAAGAATGTGCAGTACGGCCTGCTCAAGCGCGAGGCCGATACCAACCGCACGCTCTATGACGGGCTGCTGAAGCGCTACAACGAGCTCAACGCCACGGCCGGCATCAGCTCGAGCAACGTGTCGATCATCGATAGCGCCGAGCGGCCGAGCGTCCCGACCTCGCCCAACATGTTCAAGAACCTGCTGCTGGCGCTGCTGATCGGCGTCGGTCTGGCAGCGCTGACCCTGTTCATCAAGGACCAGCTGGACGACGCGATCCGCGTGCCGGAAGACGTCGAATCCAAGCTGCGCCTGCCGCTGCTGGGCGTGGTTCCCAAGGCCACGGGCCGCGATCCCGACAGCGAGATGGGCGATCCCAAGTCGCCGGTTTCCGAAGCCTACAACTCGCTGCGCGCCGCGCTGCTCTATTCGACTTCGGCTGGCCTGCCGCAAGTCATGCTGGTCACCTCGGCCCAGTCGGCCGAAGGCAAGACCACGACCAGCTTTGCAACCGCCGCCAGCCTGGCGCGGATGGGCCGCAAGGTTGCGCTGATCGATGCCGACTTGCGCCGCCCGTCAATCCACCGCCGCTTCGGCCTGGCCAACGACCGCGGCCTGACCGACCTTTTGACCTCGGGCGATCCCGTGGAAAGCGCGATCCAGGCGACCCCGCAGGAAAACCTGTTCGTCATCGCCTCGGGCCCGATCCCGCCCAGCCCGACCGAACTGGTCTCCTCGCCGCGGATGGAGCATGTCGTCCAGGAGCTGGCCCGCACTTTCGACGTTGTGGTGATCGACAGCCCGCCGATCCTCGGCCTGGCCGATGCTCCGGCGCTGTCGGCGCTGGCCGACGGGGTGATCTTCGTGGTCGAAAGCGACCGCAGCCGCCGCGGCTCGCTCAAGACCGCGCTGCGCCGCCTGCGCGCGATGCGGCCGATCCTGCTGGGTGCGGTGCTGACCAAGTTCGACCCGACCCGCTCGGGCAACCGCTACTCCGAATACTACGGCTACCAGTACTACACCTACGAACACAACGACCGGGAGCGCGACTAGTATGGCCGGACCGCGCACCGCTGACAGGCGGAAGGCGGTCCTCGCCGCAGTTGGCGTCGCGGCGCTAGGCTATGCCGGGCTGAGTGCGGCACTGGCCTTCGATCGGGCGACGACGAATGATCCCGGCGCTGCGGCCCGCGTCCCCGAACCTTTCCGCCAACAGGCACTGGCCAGCGAGAGCAAGGCGCTGCTGCTGGCTGGCAAGGCTGGGCAGATCGGCCCGCTCGCCGAAGCGCTGGTCCGCCGTGATCCGCTTGGTCCGCAGGCCGCCGGCCTGCTCGGCACGGCGCGGCTGGCCCAGGGCGATGCGGGCGGGGCGGCCAATGCCTTTCGCGCTTCGGCCAAGCTCGGCTGGCGCGATGCTGCAACGCAGGTCTACTGGCTGCAGATCGCGCTGGCGGCTGGTGACCTGAACCGGGCCGGCACCCGCTTTGGCGCGATTGCTCGCCAGTGGCCCGAAGCCCCGGCGATCGACCAGCTCTCCGCCCGGTTCGAAGGCGATCCGCGCGGGCAGATGCTGATCGCCCAGCAGATTGCCAGCGGCGCCAACTGGGCTCGCGCCTATGCCCAGCCGCAGCCGGGCCAACCGCTCGATCGCCTGGCCGGGCGCGCCACGGTGCTGATTGCCGCGGCAGGTCTGGGCAGCAAGCTGGGCTGCGATGCGATCGCGCCGATGGTGGTCAGCCTGGCCCAGACGCAGGCCGCACTGGCCAGCCAGCTCTGGTCCAGCCAGTGCCCGCGCGCCGCTGCGCCTGGCCTGGTCAACGATGCCAGTTTCGAGCAGACCGGCGAAGCGGGCGGCAAGACGCCGTTTGACTGGCAGTTCCCCGGCAATGGCGCGCTGCTGGCCGACGTGGTCAGCGCCAGCTTCGGCCAGCACGTCCTGCGCGCCAGCAGCACGGCGGCGACACTGGTGCCCCTCACGATGCAGCGGATTGTCCTGGCACCCGGCACTTACCGCCTGACCTGGCGCGAGGCTGCGACCGGCCCCGCACGGCCATCGCGGATTGCGGCCAGCCTGAGCTGCCGGCCTGAACGAGTCCTGGCCAACCCGCTAAACGGCGCGGTCGATGGCGGACGCGGCATTGCCGACCTGACCCATGGCGGCGCCTGCGAAGCGCCCCTGCTGCAATTGTGGCTCGCCCCTGGCGCAGGCGAAGTCAGCATCGACGAGATTGCCCTGACGCGACGCTAGTCCGCTGGGCGATCAAGCCAGGTGCTTAGCCGCGCTAGTGACCGTGCCTGCTGGCGGGTGTCGCGGTGCGCCAGATCGCCGGCCGTACGCCGCCAGCGCGAGCCGGCCCAGCTAAGGAAGCCCCCCGCCGCTGCCATGTCGCGCTGCACCGCGGGCCCGGCCGCGACCCGGCGGCGACCCGTCACGCGGTCGAGCAGCCCCTGCCAGCCGCGGCGCTGGAGGCTGGCCAAGACCCCGGCACTCTGCCGCCGGTCCAGTTCCTGCAGCAGCAGGTCAGCCGCATCGTCAAGCAGCGCAGCGGGAACCGGTGCCTGATCGCCCCAGTCGATCGTAGCCCCAGTGCGGTGTCGCTCAACGAGGGCTAGGACCAGGCGCGCACCGTTGGCCCAGCCCTCCGCCGCAGCGCGGTCCCAGAACTGCACCCAATCGATCGGGCGGACTCGCAGCAGGAAGTCGATATCCGCGAGCAACAGTGGTCCGCAATCAAGCCGGTGGCTGTAGACCGCGTGGGCAATCAGGTGCGCCAGCATGTCGATTGGTGCGGGGTATGCGAGACCGTCCACCTCGGTCACGGCCGCAGCCCGCACCGCCGCATCGATTGCCGCCGGACTGGCGTGATCAAGCCGGCCATCAGGCTCCCACAGGTGGTGGTGCAGTTCGACCACCGTGCCGCCTGGCGAGAGCAGCGGCGGCAGGTGCTTGTCGGTGCGGATGAGGTCAGCCAGCGGCAGTTCGGAGGGCTCGATCTGGCGGCAGCCTTCGGCCTCCAGCCGCGCGAAGGCCGGGATCACGCTATCGGGATCAAGCAGCAGGTCGATATCGCGCAGTGGCCGCAGCGCTGGGTGCGGATAGGCATAACGGCTGAGCCAGGCGCCCTTGAGCGCCAACGGCGCAAAACCGCCCGCGCGCAGCAGGGCCACGGTCCGGTCCAGCTCGGCCCGCTGGCTCAGCGCCAGCAGCGCCTGGCTGCGAAAGGCCGCGCTCCAGGCTTCGGCAAGGACTGGCGGTAAGTCCGGATGGGTGCGGTGCTGGTGATGGAGCAAGGGTTGCAGACGGTGCTGCACGGCCATCCGCTCCAGTGCGACGAGATTCTCCGCAGACAGGTCGGCAAATTCAGCCAGGCGGCGCGTCCCGACCAGATCAAGCAGGCGGCGGCGCAGCGCTGCCGGGCTCATGGCGCGCGGAGCTGGCGCTGCTTGATCAACCGCGCGGGATTGCCTGAATAGACCCCGTCGGGCGCGGCATCTTCGAACAGGGCGGCTCGCGCGCCGACTACAGCGCGGTCACCCACGCTCACGCCCGGCCCGACAAAGGCCTCGGCCGCGACCCAGGCCTGCGCGCCGATGGTCACCGGGCGAAGCAGCAGCTGGAATTGCGGATCGGCAATGTCGTGGGTGCTGGCGCAAATATGCGCGCCCTGCGAGACCACGCTGCGCGCGCCGATCGTGATCCTACCCTGGTTATAAAGCTGCGCGCCGGGGCCGATCAGGCAGTGCTCGCCCAGCTCCAGATTGGCTGGCAGCCAGATCCGCACGCTGCCATGGACCCGCGCGCCGCTGCCGACCTTGGCCCCGAAGGCCCGCAGCACCAGCCGCCGCCAGGCGTGCAACGGAGGCGGGGTGAAGCGCGCCAGCAGCAACCAGGTCAGGCCCCAGCAGACCCGCAGCAGCCGGTTGCCCAGCGAGAAGCTGGCGCCACCTTCGAGCGGCTTGGTCTGGCGGGCATCGAGCGGGGTCATGATACGGCTCCCGGTGCGGCGATCAGGCGGGCATAGGCTTCGCCCCATTGCTGCGCCACCCGTTCGCCCGAAAAGGGCCCGCTGGCAAGGCCCTGCGCAGCGCGGGCCATGTCCAGCCAGCGCGCATCGGGCATGGTCAGGGCCTCGGCCAGCGCAGCTTTGAGCGAGGCCTGGTCCATTCCGCAGTCGAGCGCGGCGCCGGCCGCAAACCCTTCGGGCAGGTTGCACTCGCTGGTCTGAAGCGTCGGGGTGCCCGCGGCCCAGGCCTCAAGCAAGGTCATCGGCAGGCCTTCGCTGAGCGAGGGCAGGACGACAAAGCGCGCCTCGGCCAGTTCGCGCGCCTTGTCCGCACCGAAGCACGGCCCGATGAAGTGCAGCGATGGCGGGGCATCGCGAAGCAGGGCTTCGAGCGCGGCGACATCGCCTGGCTCGCCCCAGCCCGCCAGGGTCAGCCGGGCAGCTTCAGGCAAGGCGCCTGCGCCAACCAGTTCACGCCAGGCGGCGATCAGCGGCGCCAGGTTCTTCTTGGGATGAATCCGGCTGAGGAACAACAGGTGCGGCGCGCGGGCGGCGGTGACCGGCGCGCTGACCGGCGGGCCGGCATTGGGAATGACCAGGCTGTCGCTCCGGCCGCTCTCGCGCGCGATATCACCGGCCTCGCGCTGGGTCAGGGCGTGAAAAGCGCTGGCGGCGCGCCAACCGGCCCGCTCATAGCCGCGCCGCGCCAGCGCCTTTTTCCAGCGCCCCCGCGCCGTGATCCAGGGATCGAGCATGCCGTGCGGCGAGATCAGGCTGGCCCGCCCGGTCGCCTCACGCCAGCGCCGCGCGGCGTGGGATGGATGACATCCAGATGCCGTGGAGGTGCAGGCAATCCAGCCGCGCTGCCAGCAGCGCTTCGATCAGCTGCGGCGCATAGCCGATCTGCGCCGGGCCGCGGACCGGCACATGGATCACTTCGCTGGCGCCGAAACGCGGACGGTCTTCGGCGCTGAACCGGTCTGCCAGGGCCACAATCACCGGCTCACCCCCCAGGCTGCGGATCAGATCAGCCTGGATCACCACCGCTTCGAACACCCCGCCACCCAGCCGCGAAGCCGAAGCGGTGAGGAGGCCGATGCGCTTGCCCGAAAGGAGCGGTGCCATGGCCATGCCGCCGGCGCGTCAAACGTTGTCGGGCCGGCCGAATTCGGCGGCGGTGACGTGGAGCGGGTGGCGGCGATCTTCGGGTGGGAAAGCCTGATAATCGCCGAACGATGCCTTGAGATAGGCCTCGGCCTGGCCCGGCACCGGCATCTCACCATCACCAAATGGGGCCGGCCGGGTCGGAACGAGCCACTCCTCCGGCACCCAGGTGCGGCGGGCAAAGCGGATGCCCCACATCTCGAAGCAGGCCCGTTCGCTGCTGCGGGCTATCCCGCGCGGGTTGCTGAGCCATTCGCGCAGGCCGATCAGCGCCCGGATCGGCAGGACCGGGCGCAGCGCCAGCGCCGCGCCGCGCAGGGCATTGAGCAGCGGCTTGCCGGAATTGTGCGTCACCTCCGGGCTATAAGACATGACGAAGATGTTGACCGCCAGCAGCCCCCAGTGCTGCAGCCGCCGCACCAGGGCAGAGCGCGGCAGGGCATCGAAGGGGAAGATGTCGAGCCCGATCCCCTCGTGAAAACCGGTGCCGGCAAAGGTCCGTTCATGCACCCGGGTCCCGTCGATCCGCAGCTTGGCATAGGCCAGCGGATAGCCGGCCTCGGTGCCGTGGTGTTGCAGGGTCAGCCCTGGCAGGGGGCGGCGCTCCCAGGCAGCCAGCAGCGCGACGTAATCCTCGCGCAGCATGCCAAGGTCGACGTCGTCGTCCCAGGGGATGATATCTCCGTGCCGGATCGCCCCCAGCGCCGAACCGGCCACCAGGAACGAGCGCAGGCCTTCTTCGCGGCAGTAATCAACGAACTGCGCCGCCAGCCGTTTTGTGGCCGCGTGCAGCCGCTCCAATCCCGGCGAAGGTGTGCCATTGGCATAGGTCACGGCCGGTATCGCAACGATCCGCACAACATGGGCATCCTCGTCGCGGTAGCGGGCCATGCCCTGCCCTTCGCGGCGATAGATTACGGCCAGTCCGCGCCGTTCCAGTTCGGCGCAGAACTGGTCCGGATCGACATAGCGGCGGTAATGCGGTGCCTCGACCTTCTGCAGCGGTTCATCGGCCGGGGTGCGGAATTCCGCCACCAATGCCCCGTCGCGCGCGGCAAGCAGGCCGGCTGCTTCGTCCAGCAATGCCGCTTGGGTCGCATCGTCGATCGCATGGAACAGGAAGCGGGCGTAGATCCCGATGGGTCCGTCCGTCCCCGCTGCCAGCCCTTGCCAGGCCGCCGGATCGGCGACGCTGCCGCTGGTGAACTGGCCGCGCGCCGGGTCATGTCCGGCCTCGGCCGCGCGGCGGCGGCAGGATTCGACTGCGGCGGTCGAAGCATCGAGCGCGCGGACCTGCCACCCCTCCTTGAGGAAGTGCAGCGAATCCCGGCCATTGCCGCAGCCCAGTTCGATGATGGTCGGATAACTCGCCAGGCGTTCGCTGGCGAAGCGGGCAAAGTCCGATGGCGCTTCGGGCGCGGCAGCGGCGGCATAGTATTGCTGCCAATAACCAGGGGCAGCCGCCTTCGCCGCCAGGGCCGGATCAGCCTGCGGCTGGCCCGACAGGGCCGCCTCGAACCGGGCGACATCGGCACTAGCCGCCAGATTGGCCGGGAACAGCATCGCATCGACGGCTTCGGCTGTGCGATCGGCATCGCCCAACCAGGCCCGTGCCCGCGAAGCCTCGGCCATGCGCTGCCAAGTCTGCTCGTCGCGGCCAAGCACCGCCATGGCGGCGGCAATACCCTCGGCCGAGTTCGGCTCGACCAGAAAGCCATTCACCAGATTGCAGACCAGTGCCTCGCGCGATCCGGCCTGGGTCGAGAGGATGACCGGTACGCCGACCGCCAGCGCCTCGTTTACCACCAGGCCCCATTGCTCTTCCGAACTGGGCAGGACCAGGGCGAGGGCCCTGACCAACAGGCGGGCTACATCATCGGCCTTCAGGAAACCCGTGAACTCGACCTGTTCGGTCAGCCCAAGCGCTGCAACCTGGTCGCGCAGGCTCACTTCGTCCGGACCGGAACCGGCCAGGACGAGCTTGCGCGCAGCGGGTCCGGCCGCTGCGGCATAGGCCGCATAGCCATCAATCAGCAGCGGCAGGTTCTTCTTGGCGACGAACCGCCCGACAAAGACCAGCGGCCGTTCGGCAAAGTCAGGCACCGCCGTTTCCGCTAACCCTTGAACCCGGCCAACGCTGACCGTGTCATAGCCCAGCAGCAAGCGGCGGCGCCGGAAGCCCAGAAACCGGAGATAGTCCCGCTGGCGCGGGCCGGCGACAATCGCGCCGGAATAGGCCTGCAGCACGAACTGCTTGAACAGCTCGAAACTAGCCCGCCGAAGCTTGTCGTCAAACTTGGAATCGTTGAAGGCAATCACCTGCACGCCCAGCAACCGCAGGGTCCAGGACAGCAGGATCACATCGGGCTCGTTATAGCCGATGCCGATGAAGACAGTCTGGCAGCTCCGCAGGGCGCGGAGCTGAGCCCAGAAGCGCTGCAGCGGCGGGACATCGTCATACGAGCGGCCGGGAAACAGCGTCAGCTTGCGGGCATGGGCGGTGGGCCCGGACGGCTCCCAGGCATAGGTCGCCGAGGTGGTCGCTACCTCGACCGCCAGCACCTCGCACCGATCGCCCAGCCGCCGGGCGACGGCTTCGCAGCGATCGGTGTGATAGGCGGCAAACTGGGCAAACAGTAGCGCAATCCGCGGCTTGGTCTTCTGATTCATTCGCTTACGCCGCAGCCCCCGATGCTCTGTAGGTGAAATACCCTACGAGGGCCGCTTGGCAAGCGCGGCGGACTATCTTCCCACGATGGCGCGGCTGAAAGCGACCGCCAGATCGGCCGCGGCACGATCGATCGGAGCGGCTGTGGGATTGACAAAGGTCAGCCGCGCGGCCCCGACCTGGGCCTCCGCACCGCGCAGTTCCAGCCCGCCAAGCCCGCCGGTGATGCGCACGGCGTCAATGAAGTCGTCCGCCACCATGTCCGGGATCGGCAGCAGCACGGCCAGCGTTGCGCCCGCGCCAATCGCCGGCAGATCATAGGCCGGGAACAGCGCCTCAAGCGGATCGCGTCCGTCGCCGCCGCTGCGCATGGCAGCTTCGGAGATCACGGTATCCAGGTCCTGCTGCTGGGCGAACCACCCTTCAAACTCGACGAATTCGTTGGCGGTGTTGAGCCCTGCCGCCGCGGCGGTAGTGCAGAGAATCGCCAGCGGCTCGTTGCGGTAAGTCCAGCTTGCGCCGCCTACCGTGCCTGCGAAGCATGGCACATGGGCATCGACGCCAGGCTGTAGCTGGGCCGCGGGACCATCGGCCAGATTGGTGCCGTTGTCACTTTGCCGCCCGAGCCAAAACCCGGTGAGTTGGCTGCTCGCCCCGATTGTCAGCCCGGACGAGGCATAGACCCGGGCCTTGGCGAGAATCCCCGGCGGGCCGTAGGCATAGAGATATTCGCCGTCACGCAGGACAAACCGCCGCCGCCAATGCCGCAGGCGCGCGAAGTTGTAGATTTCGCGGGTACCAGCGATTGTCAGATCGAGCGTGCCGGTGATGGCGCTGAGCGGAATCGAAAACGGCGCGCTGGGATGTTCCAGGCGGGTCGTCCCACTAAGCAGCGCAACCCCCTCATAGCCCGCCTGGCCATTGCTGGTTTCGATCAGGCGATAGCCACCAAAGCCGGTGACGGTCAGATCGTGAACCGTCACGCTGGCACTGCCCAGCACGTTGATTACCACTACATCGGTTCCGCGCGATTGGCCGCTCGCGTTGAGTGCGGTGTTCTCGAAGTTGCCATCGATCACGGTCACTTCAGCCCCGGCCTCGGCCTTGATCAGCGAGATCGTGCCGCGCGCGCGCGGCCGGTTGAGCAGGCAATTGCGCGTTTCGGCAAAGGCGAAGGCCGCACCGAAGCTGGTCTGGCCCGACCACCAACCGTCCTGCCAGCAATCGTTGATGGTCAAGCCATCGCAATACTGCGCGACTACGGTTCCGGCCCCGACATTGACCCCGCCAACCCGCTCGATCGTCACGCGCTGGGCGGCGTAAAGCGAAATGCCATCCTCGACATCGGTGCCGCTGAGCGTCAGATCACGGATCACGTGATCGCGCAGGATCCGCAGCTTGCGCAGCCGCTTATTGGCACCGGCAACGCTGGCGGGTGAGAACGTGAGCGGCACCGGCTTGTCGAGCCGGACCAGGTCGCCGGTCACCGCCTCGACCCTGGCGAAGTCCCAGTTCGGGGTCTCGGCCGGATCATATGGGAACTCGCCGAGCTGCCACATCACCCAATCGCCGACGATGAGCTGCGCACCGAGGCCAGCCTGAAGCTGGACTTCGCGGCTGCCCGCCGTGACGCTGGCGGCCAGCGGCAGTTCGATGATCGTGCCCGGCGTCGCCGGATCGTGGACGAGCCCGCGCCCACCCGATTGGCGCGTGAATTGCGCACCGCCGTAATCGTCGATTCCCGCATCGGTCGAGATCAGCTGGATCGGCGGATTGGTGCTGAATACCTGCTCGCTGGGCGGAATCTTTTCCACCCGGTAGCGCACCGGGGCCAGGCGAATGCCCTGGGCGCCGATCGCCCGGGCATAGTTGGCGGCAGCGCGGATCGCCGGGCCATCGTCGGTCACGCCGTCGGCCTTGGCCCCGGCCAGTTCCACCGGGATCCGGCCGCCGTCGGGCAGGGCGCGGAAGTAGCGGTTGTTGCTCGATCGCGCGACCAGCCGCGGATGGGCTGCCATCAGTGCGGCATTGGCCTGGGCATCGGCAACATAAAGCCCCGCCCCCTGCCCAACCACATCGCGGCCATTGGTCTGCACGATCTTGGTGCTGGAATTGATGTTCTGGCCGGAAAACTCGGCAAACAGGAAATCAGGCATGGGTCAAGGCTCCCGCGTCAGGCGAATTCGTTGAGGATCAGGCGGCGCAGTTCGGTAGCGATCCACAGCGCGTCGTATTCGTGCCCGGCGGGCGACGGGTGGGTTGTGTCCCCTGCCACCAGCGAGGTGTAGAGCGCCGACTGGTTGTTGCGGAACCGAATGGCGACAGCGGTACCGGTGGCGGTGCAGGGGTGGCTGATCGTGACCGAGGTCGCAGACACGACCGTCAGCACCACCGCACCATCGGGGATGCCGGGTCCGGAAATACCAGACTGGGCCACAACCCCGGCGGTAGAGGCCAGCGCGGTGAGCGTCGCGCTGCCGCTGGTGGTAGTGCCAGTGGTGGCCAAGGTATCGACCGCGCCATGACGCAGGATCGCCGAGGGACCGAGCCGGTCGATAAACCAGACGTTCGCGCGGACCCCGCCCGCGCCCTGTACGGCTCGCTGCACGGCATCGCGCTGGCGGAAGATGTCGAGCGTCGGGCTGGCATTGGGCCAGGTCGGGCCGAAGAACACCAGCGGCTTGCCCGGATTGGCGCTGCCCCAGGCATCGATCAGCTTGAAGACCTGCCGGGTAATGGCATCTTCGAACGAGGTTGCCCCCGCAACGCTGGCAAAGCCGTTGGCGGCGCCATCATTGACGCTGGCCATGACAACCCCGAGCGCCGGGCTGACTGCCCCGCCAGTCTGGGCATCGACCACGCCGGCCATGGTCAGGTCGGTCATCCGCACTGCGTCGCAGAAGTTGACCTTGGGAAAGCCGGCCGAGTTGTTGCCGCCGGTGCTGATCAGGCCAGTCCCGCCGACCCCGGCGATCGCACCGCGCAGGCCCAGCAGACGCGCGGCGAGCGCCGCCTCGCCATTGGCGGAGAAGTCCGCACCGGCAGCCTCGACAAAGCTGTCACCCATGATGGTAACCAGCGGATAGGCCCGGGCAACCGAGCTGACTTCGCTTGCGCTGGCCACGTTGATGCCATTGGTGGGGACCGAGGCCGTCTCGATCCGGATCCGCCGCGCCCGGCTGGCGCCGAACACGAACCTCACGAAATAGAGGTTGCCGTTGCCCGATGGCACCACCACCGTCGCGGCCACGGCATCATCGACCAGCAGCCGCAGGTTGTAGACCGAGTTGGCCCCGTGCCCGGTGACCGGCACTTCGAACTGCGTGCCGGTGTGGATGAATTCGAAGGCATGATACTGCGTGCCGAAGAACGGATCGCCCAGGGCATTGACCGCCCCGTAATAGCCATTGCGCGAGACGGCATAGCCATTGAGCGGAAATGCCGTTCCGGCCAGCCGGGTCGGGCCGGCCACATAGGTCAGCCGGCTGTCGAAACGCGGCACCGTCGCCCCACCTGCCCCCTGGGCATTGATGGTTGAGGCAGCGCCGGCTGCCCCGACCGTGACTGTCGGCAGGTCCGTTGAAATCAACCGGTGCCGCGGCGCGGCGAGTGCGCCCCAGTTGCGGATCGCCTGGATCAGCGCCTGAGTGTTGGGCGACCTGACGGAAGCGGCAGCACGGCTGGCCAGCCCGCGCGCGATCAGATCGGCGCTCATTGGGCGAGCCTGTAGGTCAGCGAACCGCTCGACAGGGTGACTTCCAGCCACAGCCGGGCGGCCGCTTCGGTTTCTTCCCAGATCGGCTCACAGCAATTGGCGGTGAACTGGGCCCAGGCAGCTCCGGCGATGGTCAGCGGCAGCTTGGTCGTGCCGCCGTCGGTTGAGCGCAGGACGCGGACCGTGCCGGCCCAGGTGCCGGTCAGGGTCAACATCGCCTCGCGGCCGAGCGCTGGGAGATAAGGGCCGAAGGTGCCGCTGACGGCAGTCGTTCCGGCCAGCGGAACGGTCGGATCGGAACCAAGCGTGACCGGCAGCGGCAAGCTGCCGCTGGCCAGCACGGCATTGCCATCGGCATCGGCAAAGGCCACCGCACGGGTCGCGGCATAGCCGCTGGGGGAAATGATCGGAATGGGCATCGGGTACTCCCTAAATGAGTGGGAGTACCTCAAATAACCATATTGGTTAGTGTAGGAAAATGGATTCTGGGAGCGCCTCAGCCCTGGCCGATAAACTCAGGAGATAAGCCGCCCGTCTCTACATCGATCCACCTCTGCAGTTTCCTATCCCGCTTGGAGATAAAGAATCCAAACTCATTAGCCTGCTTAGGAAGCAGCGTTGCGTAAATCGCAAAAGGCATTCGCATAGCCTTAAATATCAACTTCTTTATCCCTTGCAGCGCCTGTATTCTCGCTTCCGGGAATCGAAGATTATAAAAGAAATCTATCTTGCTAAGATAACTTGGATCAGCTGAAAGTATAGTCTTTTCGACTTCTCTCTCAGTCCAGCGGTAAACGAAATTCGGAGTGCTGGTATTCCTAAAGCCGCCAAATTTATAATCGTTACCCCGAACAGCATCGAGTTCGAATGATGGCACGGCTCCGAATCGGACCGCCTGCCGCATCGTCCAAGATTCGCGGTTCTCGAACACAACAACCGAAGACTTCGCCACCCTGTACATCTCGAGTAGAGCTCGGTGAGGCGAACCACAATGGTGAAGTCCCATGTGCTCGATCACGTTCTCGAAGCTATCAGATTCGAAAGGAATGTTTTCTGCATCAACAAATGCCCATCCATAGGGCGTGAACTCATCGCCTCGCATCCGGACATCCAGATTCGAGATGGTCACGTTGCTGAATCCAGCGGAGATGAGAGCATCGCGATCTTTTGGACCACCCGCGACAACAAGTGTCGACGCAGACGGATCAATCTTGCCCTCTTTGACCAGCGTTCGGAGCGTGTTGACGTAGAAATCCATAATACCTCTTTATGCTCAGTAACTTGCGCGCTCGGCCACTGACGCAATCACGCTTGCCAAGACGCCCCGGCCCTTAGCGTTAGGATGCAGACGATCTGCATAACAATCTGGCTGCCAATCGACTTGGTCCGAAAGATCGACAATCACCGCCCCTGCGCCCAAAGCATCATAGAGTGCTGCACAAGGCCGCGCCCCTTCAACCAATTCATCCGCATTTGGATAAAGCACCCAGATCAATTGCGCTCCATCATGCTCTTGAAGCCATCGCACGCGAGTCATCCAGGCGTCAGACGACGCTTCTGGCTTAGTGCGATGCTTCAGCCTGTAAAAATAGGGCCACCCCAATCTTCTAACCAAATAGACCAACCGGAAAAGCGGGGTTTTCGTAGGATGTGTGAATTCACTTGACCATGGGTTCACATCACACAAGTCGTCTGAATTCACGACTATGATGATAAGCCTAGCTTCAAGAAACATGGAGTTTTGTTTTATGAATTCAATTTCATTGGATAAACTCCAACCACTCGCTGCGATTGGATGTACAATGCGTTCTAATTTCTTCTCGATCAGATAAGACAAAGTCTCACCCTGCCTTACATAAGAACCACCCTCGACAATGCTATCGCCAACCAAGGCAATAGCGCCTTTTATTTCGGTACAACGATGATGGGTGCGGAGACCGATTTCATTAATATACCAGTCATAGCGTCCACGCATCAAGCCAGATGACATCGGCTTCGGACAATATCCGAAAAATTGGTTCGAACTATATACAATATAGTCTGCAGCTTTCTTTCGGCGAACAATTAATTCCGCCAAAATAAAAATCGCAGTTATGATCAACAGGGCTTCAATCATTATTCAATTTTATCGATGAACTTTGAGACCCGTGACTGATACCCCTCAAAGCAGTAGCGATCTTCATCGCTTATTGCCGCACTCATCCATCGACCAACGAGATCCCGATTGTCCACAGCGTACAGCAAAGCATCATAGAGCTCTTCGACGGTGTTCTGCTTAAGGACCATGCCAGTGTCCTGATTAGCCCCATTACCCGCTTGTGGAGATTGGATAATGCCGAGCCCGCAAGATAGAGCTTCAAGCAACGTAATGGCCGAACCCTCAAAAAAGCTCGGCAAGACCAGGACGTGATGCCTGGCCATGACCTCAGCAACCATCGCAGGCGCGACAGAAGGGATATGCTCGACCCTATCCGCATAAGGAGCAAAAGCGTCGGTCGGAATGAGCATTTTGCCCAGCAGTGTCAAAGTAGCAGCCCCCGGAGGCAACTTCGAGAACGCTTCCAGCAATATGTGGATCCCCTTTCTCGGGGTTATTCGGCCCACGAAGATGAATTTGATTGGCCCTTGCGGCGTCGATCTCTGGCCATCTGCTCTAGAGATAAAATCATGGTTGTTAACGCAATATGGCAATACCGATATTTTGTTTTCGACGCCTTCAATTCCGGAGTATTTTACGATCGTATTCTTGCAGTAATCAGACCCAACGACAATATGATCTGCCATTGAGTATTCCTGGTCGTCGATTTCGATCCTGTCCTCAGGGACGAATCTTTCGTCACGCTCAAAATACCTAGGATACAATTCCTGCTGTTGAGCCATCACCTCATTGAAGTATCTGTAGTCCCCAATCGTTCGATCCAGAATACAAACTCGGTTAGCGGTTTTCGCAATGCGAAACGCTTCAACAGAGGACCCATTATAGCCCCAAAGAGCGAACTCTTGATCCGAGGATATTTCTTCTACCAAGCCCTTCGCGAAAAGGCGATTGCCGAGTCTGTCGAGCTGATATGATAAGTGAATTGCACCTAGTCTTAGAGCAATTCTTTCAAGCCACTCAGCCATACCCCAAGTTTTCACCAATGCGGGATCAATCTCAGGGTGGGCGAAGCGGCTAAACTCTGCATGCAGTCGCCGCCCAAGGTGGCCGGGAATGCGATCTAACCAGTAAGGGAATCGGTCACGATCATAGAAAATGGATGTTGCGTAGGTTTTCAAGCGGCCCAGACGCTGCAAAGCTAGCGCTGTTTGCGGGCTATGTTGCTTGCCCGGATGAAACAGCAGAATTGGCGCTCGCCCCAAACCCGTCATTGTGGTTTCATCGCCTTCAAGGCCTGCCGGCGCCGTTGCACGGCCGGGGGCACGCCGTTCCAGTCAGCCGGCCCGGCACCGCTCAGCGCGGCCAGTTCGCCCGTCGGCTTGGCGCTGGCCTTGGCCGCGAGCATCGCCCGGATCCTGGCCAAAGGCGGCACGCCCACGCCGCGCGCG
>JACDQK010000077.1 GCA_015657645.1 Novosphingobium sp. | reverse complement strand
GGGGGAGTGGGCCGGTGCTGATTCCGCCGTGAGGCGGACAAGAATCAAATCAGGCCTGCCAGCGGACTGGAGGGATCTGCGTACTTCCGCGTCGCCATTCGTCCGGAAAGATAGGCGTGGCGTCCGGCCTCGACCGCCAGCTTCATCGCCAGGGCCATGCGGATCGGATCCTTGGCCTCGGCAATCGCGGTGTTCATCAGCACGCCGTCGCAGCCCAGCTCCATCGCCACGGCTGCGTCGCTCGCCGTGCCGACGCCGGCATCGACCAGCACCGGCACCTTTGCGCCTTCAACGATCAGACGGATCGTCACCCGGTTCTGGATGCCAAGGCCCGAGCCGATCGGTGCGCCGAGCGGCATGACCGCCACGGCGCCGGCCTCTTCCAGCTGCTTGGCGGCGATCGGATCGTCGGTGCAATAGACCATCGGCAGGAAGCCTTCCTTGGCCAGCACTTCGCAGGCCCGGATGGTTTCGACCATGTTGGGATAGAGCGTACGGGCTTCGCCCAGCACCTCCAGCTTGACCAGATCCCAGCCGCCCGCCTCGCGCGCCAACCGCAGCGTGCGGATCGCGTCTTCGGCGGTAAAGCAGCCGGCGGTATTGGGCAGGTAGGTGATTTTCTTGGGATCGATGAAGTCGGTGAGCATCGGCGCCTTGGGATCCGACACGTTGACCCGGCGCACTGCGACCGTGACGATCTCTGCCCCTGACGCCTCCACCGCCGCCGCATTTTCGGCAAAGTCCTTGTACTTGCCGGTGCCGACAATCAGCCGCGAGCGAAAGGTCCGGCCCGCAACGGTCCAGGTGTCATCAGAGGTGTGGTCACCCCCGCCAACAAAGTGCACGATCTCCAGCACGTCGCCCTCACCCAGCGCGACGGTGGCAAGCGTCGAGCGGGGGACGATCTCGCCATTGCGTTCGACCGCCACTTTGGCCGGATCGAGTTCAAGGCTGCGGACCAGATCGGCCACGGAGCCAGGGGCGGCGCGGCGGGGTTCGCCGTTGACGGTCAGGGAAAGCTGGTCAGTCATCACGCTGCGCAGATAGCGACCACTGGCAATTTGGCAATGGAGCGAAAAGGACAGGTAGCCCTGCCCGGTGCCGGCTCAGGACAGTTTGAGATTGCGCCAGTGCGCCCAGGCCAGCAGCGACACGCCGGCAATCGTCAGCAGCGCCTCTTCAATGCCATGCCCCACGAACAGCGCGACGGCCATCAGCGCGAGACCGGCGCCGCCGATTTGCAGCGGCTTGGGATCGCGGTGGCGCACCACGCCGATCACCAGGGTTACGGCGCCAACGGCAATGGCCAGCGCCAGTCCGACACGGTGAATCGCCGGGGCGAACAGGAACTGTCCGCCCAGGCCCAGCCCCGCCACCAGCAGCAGGCCCGCCAGGCAGTGCAACATGCACAGCCCCGAGAGGAGCACGCCGAACCGGTCCAGCCGGCCGCGAATCGAGAGCAGGGCATCACGCATGAAGCACTGTATATATGTGACAGTATTACATCCCGCAAGGTAGGCCCAAAAGCCCGCTTGCGCTTTTCTGGCTTCCGGAGCAGGGGCCACGCTCATGACAGCAGCCTCTCCCCGGCCTCTGGCGCTTGCCCGGTGGCTCTTCGCCGTTGCCGCCCTTGTGGTGTTCATCGTTGCCGTTGGCGGGATTACCCGCCTAACTGAATCCGGACTTTCGATCACCGAGTGGAAGCCGGTTTCAGGCGTGTTGCCACCGCTCAATGAGGCGCAGTGGCAAAAGGCCTTCGACGATTACAAGCAGATCCCGCAGTATATCGAAGTGACCGGCCCGGCCGGCATGACCCTGGCCGATTTCAAGTTCATCTTCTTCTGGGAATGGGTCCACCGCCTGATCGCCCGAATCATCGGCCTCGCTTTCGCGCTGCCGCTGGCCTGGTTCTGGATCAAGGGCGCGATCCCCAAGGGCTATCACGGCCGGCTGGTGGCGCTGCTGGCGCTGGGCGGGCTGCAAGGCACGATCGGCTGGTGGATGGTCTCTTCCGGGCTCAGCGCCGATGTCCGCGTCAGCCATTTCCGGCTGGCGACCCACCTGCTGGTCGCGCTTTTCACGCTCGGCGGGCTGGTCTGGACCGCGCTCGATCTGCGCGCCCTCGCCCGGGGCGAGGAGCGCGCGCGGCTCACATCCTTCTCCTTGTTCGCCCTGGCCGCGCTGGCCCTGCAGCTGTTCTTCGGCGCGCTCGTTGCAGGCATGCGCGCCGGTTATGTCGCCGGGGCGGGCTGGTTCAACTGGGATGCCTGGCCGCTGATGCAGGGCCGCTTCGTGCCTGAGGGGATCGACTGGGCGGCGGGCAAGATTCACGCCCTGCTCAACGATCCCTTCCTGACCCATTTCGTCCACCGCTGGTGGGCCTGGGTGGTGGTGGCGATCCTGGTGGTGCTGGCGCGCCGCCTGCGCGGGATCGATCGCTGCGCCGGAATCGCAATCCATTCCGCCTTCGGCACGCAGGTCGTGCTGGGCATCGCCACGGTGATGAGCGGCATGGCGCTGTGGCTGGCCGTGGCGCACCAGCTGGTCGGCGCGCTGCTGGTCGCCAGCACGGTCTGGGGCGCCCACGCCCTCGGCCTGCGCGCCGCCAAGGCTTGACGAATACGGCTTGCCCTGCGCGAATAGCCCTGAAAAACAAGGCGCAACACAGGGGTGAGGGCCGGGTGACACGCAGATTCGCAAAAGTGCCGGGATGAGCGCGCGGGCTATTCTGCTGGCCGGCATCGCCGCCGTGGCCCCGGCAACGGTCGGCCAGGCCGCCCCGGCTGCGCCTGCCGCCACCGCGTTCAAGCCGCCCGAGGGGCCGGTGATGGTCAGCCGCACCGTGGTGCGCAGCCTGATCGACGGCAAGGAAGTGCGGGCCACGCGCCGCTACCTGATCTGGTTCCGCCCGGAGGAGGGCGGCTGGCGGCTCGAAGGCGAATTGCGCGACGTGACCGTGGAGGTGCCGCCCTCGCTCGAGCAGTTTGCCGAACTGGAACGCAACCGGGCCGAACCGGGCTTTTTTCCGATCCACCTCGATGCGGCCGGGCGCCTGATGCCGCGCAGCGATCCGCCTATTGGTGACGGCTCACGCGCCAAGGCGGTGGCGCTGGGTGAAATGATGATCGCCGGGGCGCTGGTTTCACCCGCAGCCCGCAACCAGGCCAATACCATGCTGACCCAGGTCGTCATGGCCGGCAATGGCGGCACCGCCTGGCCGGCCGACGTGTTCAGCCCGGCCCGCGCCGAATCAGTCGATCTGCGCGAGCTCGCCCTGCCCGATGGCAGCCGCGGCTCGATCAAGGTCAAGATCCGCTGTGAAGGCCTGGTGCCGGGCGGGCTGCCCCGCCGGGTCGAACGCGCGGTACTCACTGAGCTCGGCGGAACCACCCGCACCTCACGCGAGATCTGGACGTTTGAACGCGTCGCACCCTGACGAATAGCGCGCAGCGCCGGGACCGGTATTATTTTACCTCTCAGCAGAAGCGCCGGATTGCTTGACTTTTGCCGTGCCATCGACGAATGGGCCGCCTTCCCGCGCTGATGGAAGCGATTCCGCCCAGCGTCGCGAATATGGGATTTGACCTGTTTTTCAGAAAGGGAGTGGCCATGAAGGCGCTTTCCAAGGTCACCCGGTCGATCAAGCCGGCCGAGGTGGAAAAGAAGTGGCATCTGATTGATGCCGAAGGACTGGTGGTCGGGCGTCTCGCCGTGGTCATCGCGAATCATCTGCGCGGCAAGCACAAGCCGAGCTTCACCCCGCACGTCGATTGCGGCGATCATGTCGTCGTGATCAACGCCGGCAAGGTCAAGCTGACCGGCAACAAGCTGAAGCAGAAGACCTATTACAAGCACACCGGTTATGCCGGCGGCATCAAGGAAGTGACCGCAGACAAGATTCTGGACGGCCGCTTCCCCGAGCGCGTGCTGGAAAAGGCCGTTGAGCGCATGATCCCCCGTGGTCCGCTCGGTCGCAACCAGATGCGCGCCCTTCACCTCTACGCCGGTGCCGAGCATCCGCATGCGGGCACCCAGCCCCAGCCGCTCGACGTCGCTGCCATGAACCGCAAGAACAAGGTGGGTGCCTGATGTCTGACACCACGCTCAACGATCTGGCCGACCTCGGCGCTGCTGCCGATGTCGCCACCCCCGCTGCTCCGGCTGCGCCGCTCCGCGAAAAGGAAGTCGACGCCCAGGGCCGTGCCTATGCCACCGGCCGCCGCAAGGACGCCGTGGCCCGCGTCTGGATCAAGCCCGGTTCGGGCAAGGTGATCATCAACGGTCGCGACCAGTCGGTCTATTTCGCCCGTCCGACCCTGCGCCTCGTGATCGACCAGCCGTTCCAGGTTGCCGAACGCGCCGGCCAGTACGACGTGATCGCCACCGTCAAGGGCGGCGGTCTCTCGGGCCAGGCCGGTGCCGTCAAGCATGGCATCGCCCAGGCGCTGACCAAGTTCGAACCGGTCCTGCGCGGTGTGGTCAAGGCCGCTGGCTTCCTCACCCGCGACAGCCGCGCGGTCGAGCGCAAGAAGTACGGCCGGGCCAAGGCCCGCAAGAGCTTCCAGTTCAGCAAGCGCTGAGCCGGGCTTGCATGGCTACGGAATTTGGGGTCGGCCGCAAGGTCGGCCCCTTTTTCTTGGCTACCGCTAACCGGAGCGAGACGTGATGGAACCGCATTCGCCGCTAGCCGCTACGCCCACCCGGATGATGTTTGCCGGCCGGATCGGCTGGCTGCGCGGCGCGATCGGCGGGGCAATCGCGATTGCCCTGACCGCGCTGATCGGCCGCCTGGCGCTGGGCAGCGATCCCGCCCTGCCCTGGCTGGTCGCCTCGATGGGCGCCTCGGCGGTGCTGGTCTTCGTCCTGCCGGCCAGCCCGCTGGCCCAGCCCTGGCCGGTCTTCGGCAGCCACCTCGTCGCCGCGGCGATCGGGGTCGGCGTCCATGCCGTGCTTGGGGCCAGCTGGCTCTCAGCCGGTCTGGCAGTCGGCCTGGCGATCGCGGCGATGAGCCTGCTGCGCTGCCTGCACCCCCCGGCTGGCGGCACGGTGCTGCTGACCGCCCTGTCGACTCCCGCCGTTGCTGCAGCAGGCCTGGGCTTTCTGGTCATACCGCTGGCGCTGAACGTGCTGGTCCTGCTCGCCGCGGGGTTCGCCTGGAATCGGCTGACCGGGCATTCCTATCCGCACCGCGCTGCGCCGCAACCGGTCCAGCCGGACTGGACCGGCCATATCGAAGACAGCGATCTCGATGCCGTGCTGGCCGAATGGGATGAAGTACTCGATGTCAGCCGCGAGGATCTGGCCGCGCTGGTCCATGCGGTTGAGGGCAAGGTCCGCGCGCGGCGCGATGCTAGAGCGTCTGAACCTCGACCGAAAAGTCCCCCGCCCCGTCCAGCACCAGCCGGTTGAACGAAGGGCGCGAGCTGCGCAGCCGCTGCGACAGCGTGCCCGCGCCGACGATCCGGATCGCATGATCCTCGATCTCGACCACCTTGTCGAAGGGGTCATGGACATGGCCGGACAGCACCGCCCGCGCGCCAGCGCGCGCCAGCGCCGCCAAGGCCCGCTTGCCGCCGCGGGTTGAGGCCGTGGCATGGGTATCGGCTTCAACCAGCGGGTGATGGCAGGCCACAAGCTTGAGCGGCACCGCGCGGTGATGAGCCAGGCCGTGCAGCGTGGCATCAAGGTCCGGCTGGCTGACCCGCCCCTTTGACCAGTTGAGCCGCAACTGCGCGCGGGCGATGGTCTTGAGCGACACCACCGCCACTTCGGGCAGCGCAATCTCGCTGCCCAGCCGGTGTTTCAGCGCGTGGAAATGGGCATAGGGCCGCGCCAGCCGCCGCAACATCAGGTGGTAATAGGGCACGTCGTGATTGCCCGGCTCGATCGAGACCGGGACCGGCAGCCGCGCCAGCCACTCAGCGGCCAGCGCGAACTCCTTGCCCGTGCCGCGCATGGTCAGATCGCCGGTGCAGATCACCCCGGCCGGCCGCTCGCGCTCAACCTCGGCGGCAAACCAGTCGAGCGCCTGCCGGTCTTCGTAACCGAAGTGCAGATCACTGACGTGGTAGAGAACAGTCTTGGCGGACATCGCGGTAGTCAGACCCGCCCGCTCAGGATCAGCCAGGCCGAGCCGGCGTTGACTGCGCTGTACCCGGCGTAGAACCAGGCCCACCCGGTCGACCCGCCAGCAACCATCAGCATCGCGCCAAGCAGCATGATGAATTCGACCAGCAGGCTGAACCGCCCGCCCAGCAGGTGGAAGAACCACGGTACCTGGCCCAGCAGCGGGTGTTCGCTGGTCAGCACGGCGCGGTGAACCGCGAAGTTGGCGATCCCCAGCAGAAAGACGAGCGCGATGAGCATTGGCCCTGCCCTATCACGCGATTCGGCGCGCTGACAGCCGAAACCTGTGTGCCGTTCGCCGGACCGGTTCAGCGCTTGGTCGGCAAATCCGGCGCTTGATCGGGGCAAAATGGTTTCTCGTCGAGCGTTGCTGTATCGCTACACCAACACAGCATATCCCGGTTTTGCACCGCCCCCCTTTGGTGCCAATCCCGAGGAGAACCGCCATGTTTATCCGCCCCCTGATCGCAGCTGCGCTGCTCACCGCCGGCACCGCCCCCGTCCTGGCCCAGACCAACGGCGGCCTGGTGATCAAGACCGACGATCTCAACCTCAACAGCGCCGCCGGCCGCGCCACCCTGGAACGCCGTATCGATGGCGCCGAAGTGCAGCTGTGCCGCAACGCCACGGCGACCGGATCGCGCAGCCGCGCCGCGCAGGAACAGAAGGCCTGCCGCGCCGAAGTGCGCCGCCAGTTCGAAGCCCAGTTTGCCGGCCAGCTCGACAAGGGCTGAGGCCGCAGCCGGATACCCCCACAGCCCCGGGGGTCAGGGTCAGGCAGCGCGGGATGTGCGACCCCCGCCTGCCTGGCCCTAAATCTTTGCCGAAATCACTTTAGCGCCCGGCCATCGCCTTGGCCTTGGCCAGATAAGTCCGGCCGATCCGCACGGCCGAACCATCCGCCAGCTCGGCCGACCAGACGCCCAGGCCATCGTGGCGCAGCCCGGTGATCCGGTCACGGCGCAAGATCGTCGAGCGGTGCAGGCGAATGAAGCGCTGCGGATCGAGCCGCGCTTCCAGCCCGGTCACGGTCTGCAGCAGCAGATAGCTGCGCTCCCCCACGTGGAGCCGGACATAGTCGCGCTCGGCATCGATCCGGTCGACATCGGCAGCGGCAATCCGCAGCAGTTCGGAACGGTAGGGGACCCAGAACTCGGTCAGCCAGTCACCGCCCTGCTCGGCCCGCTCACCGCGGCGGGCCAAGGCCCGGGCAACGGCGCGCTCGAGCCGGTCGGGCGTGACCGGCTTCAGCACATAATCAACCGCGTCGAGATCGAAGGCCTCCACCGCAAAGTTCTCATGCGCGGTGACGAAGATCACCGCCGGGCGCGGCTTGCGCCCGGTCAGCGCGCGGGCCACGGCGAGTCCGTCCAGTTCGGGCATGGTCATGTCGAGCAGCACCAGATCGGGCGCGAGCGCATCAATCATCCGCAGCGCTGCTGCCCCGTCCTGCGCCGTACCTGCCACATCGAGCCCGGCAAGATCGCGGCAGATGACCTGCATCCGCTCAATCGCCAGAGGTTCATCATCGACGATCAGGGTGCGCAGCGGGGCGGCGGGAAGGGTGTCAGTCATGGCGTTCCAGTGGCAAGCGGATCTGCGAGCGCCAGCCGCCATCGGCGAGCGGGCCCGAGCTGATCTGGGCAGCATCGCCATAGCGGGCGGCAAGGCGATCGCGGACATTGGCAAGGCCGATCCCGAAGCCGGGCTTGGCATCCTTGGCGACCGGGCCATCGTCGGCCACCTCGATCACCAGGCAGCCATATTCCTCGCGCGCGGCCACGGTCAGGGTGACCGAGCGGGTCGTGGCCGAGACGGCATATTTGACCGAGTTTTCGATCAGCGGCTGCAGGATCATCCCCGGCATCCGCGCATCGGCCAGCGCGGCCGGAATGTCGAACCGGGTGCGCAGCCGCTCGGGGAAGCGGACCGCCTCGATCTCGAGATAGAGCCGCTGCAGCGCGATCTCCTGATCGAGCGCGACATCGCCGGTCGGATCGCCCGCCAGGCTGCGGCGGTAGAAGGTGGAGAGCGTCTGGATCATCTGCTCGGCCGCCTGGCCCTTGCCGGTCATCACGAGCGCCGAGAGCGAATTGAGCGTGTTGAACAGGAAGTGCGGGTTGACCTGATAACGTAAGGACCGCAGCTCCGAAGCCTTGGCCGCGCGGCGGTATTCGCCCTCGCGCCGTTCGGCCGCGCGGGCCTGTTCGGCATTGGCGAGCGAGAAGTACAGCGCCGCCCAGGCCAGCAGCAGGTAATAGCGCCCCAGCGCCACATCGACGAGCTGGCGCAGCCGGTTGTCGGCGCGAGTTTCGGCGTCGATCGTGATGGTCGGACGCGCTTCGCCAGTGGCGACAGGCGCGGCCGTGGGCAGCGGGGCGGGCGTAGCGGCGACTTCAACCTCGCGCTCGAGCGGATCGACCAGCAGGTTGCCACTTTCGTCGCTGCGGATGCGCAGGCCCTCGCGCTCACCAATCGTGGCAACGACCTTGTTCTCGATATCGGCAAAGACCCACTGGTTGATCGCCGCAAGCAGGACCGAGGCGGGCAGCGCCACCAGCAGCACGGCGCCAACCTTGATCCAGAACGGGCGCGGATCGAGCAGGCGAACCAGCGGCCACAGCGCCAGCGTGACTGCCATCGAACCGAGCGTCACGAGAATCCGCCGCCACAGCAGCGCGTCGAACATTTCGAGCCCGACCAGCCAGCCGCGCAGCGTTGCCAGGGCGAAATAGGCCAGCCAGACCCCGGCAATCGAGGCCAGCACCAGCTTGATCGGCACGC
Source organism: Novosphingobium sp. (assembly GCA_015657645.1). Taxonomy (GTDB): domain Bacteria; phylum Pseudomonadota; class Alphaproteobacteria; order Sphingomonadales; family Sphingomonadaceae; genus Novosphingobium. Next base: position 7,869 of record JACDQK010000077.1, on the reverse strand, counting down.
GCGGCGTGGAGGGGGCAGTCAGCTCCATTGGCTTCCCGACTAGCCCCAGCAAGCCGGCAAAGGCCAGCGGCTTGGTCGAACCGCAGGCGTCATTGGTCGAACGCCCCGCCGGGCCTACTTCGCCGGCAGCAGGCCTTCGCGCGCGATCTTTTCCTTCCAGAACAGCGGGGCGAGCTGGTGGACATTGTTGCCCTCGCTGTCGACCGCGACGGTCACCGGCATGTCCTCGACCGTGAATTCATAGATCGCTTCCATGCCCAGGTCCTCGAAGGCGACGACCTTGGCCTCGCGGATCGCCCGGGCCACCAGGTAGGCTGCGCCGCCGACGGCCATCAGGTAGGAAATCTTGTGCTTGGCGATCACCTCGGTCGCGCCCTGGCCGCGTTCGGCCTTGCCGATCATGGTCAGCAGGCCGAGCTCGCACATCATGTCGGTGAACTTGTCCATCCGGGTCGCGGTGGTCGGACCAGCCGGGCCGACCACTTCGCCCATCACCGGATCGACCGGGCCGACGTAATAGATCGCGCGGCCCTTGAAATCGACCGGCAGCGGCTCGCCCTTGGCGAGCATGTCCTGGATCCGCTTGTGCGCGGCATCCCGGCCGGTCAGCATCTTGCCGTTAAGCAGCAACCGGTCGCCCTGCTTCCAGCCGCGCACTTCCTCATGGGTCAGCGTATCAAGGTTGACGCGCTTGGCCGCCTTGTCGGGCGTCCAATGGACTTCGGGCCATTCGTTGAGGTTGGGCTTTTCGAGGAAGGTCGGGCCCGAGCCATCGAGCGTGAAGTGGGCATGGCGCGTGGCGGCGCAATTGGGGATCATCGCCACCGGCTTGCCGCAGCATGGCACGGCGCATCGAGGATCTTGACGTCGAGGATGGTCGATAGCCCGCCCAGTCCCTGGGCGCCGATGCCCAGCGCATTGACCTTGTCGAAGATCTCGATCCGCATCGCCTCGATATCGTTCTGCGGCCCGCGCTGCTTGAGCTGGGCCATGTCGATCGGCTCCATCAGCGACTGCTTGGCCAGCAGCATGCAATGTTCGGCCGTGCCGCCGATGCCGATGCCGAGCATGCCCGGCGGGCACCAGCCGGCGCCCATCTGCGGCAGCATTTCCACCACCCAATCGACGATGTTGTCGCTGGGGTTCATCATCTTGAACTTGGACTTGTTCTCGCTGCCGCCGCCCTTGGCCGCGACATCGATCGAAACCTTGCTGCCCGGAACCATGGTGACATGCAGGACCGAGGGCGTGTTGTCGCGGGTGTTGCGGCGGGTGAAAGCCGGATCGGCCAAGACCGAGGCACGCAGCTTGTTTTCCGGGTGATTGTAGGCGCGGCGCACCCCTTCATCGACCACTTCCTGGAGCGAGCGGCGGCTGCCAAGCCGGCAATCCTGACCCCATTCGACGAAGACGTTGACGATGCCGGTGTCCTGGCAGATCGGGCGGTGGCCTTCGGCGCACATCCGGCTGTTGGTCAGGATCTGGGCAATCGCGTCCTTCGCGGCCGGGCCGGCTTCCGCCTTGTAGGCCTCACCCAGCGCGCGAATGTAGTCCATCGGGTGGAAATAGCTGATGAACTGGAGCGCATCGGCAACGCTCTCGATCAGATCTTCCTCGCGAATCGTCACCATCTCGGTCATGGGCGTGGGTTCCTCGAACGGGGTTGTTTGCGGGCGCTTTAGGCCCGGAACTACCCTCCCGTCAAAGCGCTTGGCGCAGCGCGGCGCTTCGCCTAGAAGCAAGGCGATTGCGACGCTGTGTTATTTATGCAATACAGCGCGCGAGGAAGGGTTGAACGATGACTATCACTGCCGAGCGTCCGGGCACCGATCTTGCCGCCGCCCGCCGCGCGATGATTGACAGCCAGCTGCGCACCAGCGGGGTCAACGATCCTGCCGTGCTCGAAGCCTTCGTCCGCGTCGCCCGCGAGGATCACGTTCCCGCTGCGGCCCGCGCCCATGCCTATATCGACCGCGCGATCCCGCTGGGCGATGGTCACGCGCTGGCCGCGCCGCTGTTCCACGGACGGATGCTGGTCGAGGCCGGACTGCAGGCCGCCGACACGGTGCTCGTCGTCTCCGGCGGCAGTGGCTACCTTGCCGCGCTGCTGGACGGGCTGGTCGCCAAGGTCACCACGATCAGTGCCGCCGATGCCGCCGCCGGCAAAGCAAAAGGCGCTTACAGCCTGGTCCTGATCGACGGGGCGATCGAGGTTCTGCCCGATGGTTTGGCCGCGCGCCTTGAAGACGCTGGTCGACTGGTAACGGGACTGGTCGAACGCGGGGTGACCCGCCTGGCAACCGGCCGCAAGGCCGCCGGGGCCGTGGCGCTGCTGCCCCTGGCCGAGATGGGAATCCCGGTGCTGGCCGAATTTGCCGCACCGAAACGGTGGAGCTTCTGAGCATGGCCATACGGCTTGGGCGGGCAATCCTGCTGGCGGGAATCGGGCTGGCAGCAGCCCCGGCCCTCGCCGACGATCTGCGTGAAGCGCTGATCACGGCCTACAACACCAACCCGACCCTGCAGGCCGCCCGGGCCCAGCAACGCGCGGTTGATGAAGGCGTGCCGATCGCCAAGGCCCCCAGCCTGCCCTCGCTGACCGGCACGGCCAACTACGTCGAATTCGTCAAGCAGAGCCAGTCGAGCTTCACGGCGCCGGAACGGGCCTTGCAGACCCAGGCCAACCTGGGCATGCCGGTCTATTCGGGCGCGCGATCAAGAATTCGATCCAGGCCGCCAAGACCCGGGTCGAAGCCGGCCAGCAGGATCTGCGCGCAGCCGAAAGCGGGGTCTTCAGCCAGGTCGTGTCCTCTTACATGGACGTGATCCTGAATGAGGCCGTGGTCGGGCTGAACCGCCAGAACGTCCAGCGGCTGGTCGTGAACCTTCAGGCCACGCGGGACCGGTTCGAGATCGGTGACCTGACCCGCACCGATGTCGCCCAGTCCGAATCGCGCCTGGCCGTCGCCCGCGGCCAGACCCGCGGCGCCGAAGCCAACCTGCTGGCAGCGCGCGAGCGCTATATCCAGATCGTCGGCAAGGCGCCGGGCAAGCTCGATAGCCCGCCGCCGCTGGCCGGGCTGCCCGCCGATCCGGACAGCGCGGTCGGCTATGCGCTCGATCACAACCCTGACCTGGGCGCCGCGCGCGAGCGGGCCAAGGCAGCGCGCTTCGATTCCAAGGCCGCCGGTTCGAGCCGCCTGCCCTCAGTCAGCCTGTTCGCCAACGGCAACTACACCAACTATTACGGCACGCTGGGCGGCCCGATCTCGGCAACCCTGCCGCAGACTGATACGACCGCGCAGGTCGGCGTGCGCGCCACCCTGCCGATTTTCCAGGGCGGCTTGCCGGCCGCGCAGAAGCGCCAGGCCCAGGCCCGCGAAGGCGCGCTGCTAGAGCAGGAAATCGCCACTGAACGCGCGGTCATCGCCAATGTCCGCGCCGCCTATGCCCAGTACCAGGCCGCGACCGAGATCGTCGACGCGAACAAGGCCGCGGTCGCTGCCGCCGAGCTGAGCCTGGAAGGCGTGCGGGCCGAAAACACCGTCGGCAACCGGACGATTCTCGACATCCTCAACGCCGAGCAGGAATTGCTCAGCGCCCAGGTCCAGCTCGCCACGGCGGAGCGCAATGGCTACGTCGCCGGGTTCAACCTGCTGGCGGCAATGGGCAAGGCCGAGGCGCGCGATCTGGCGCTAGATGGCGGAGCGCTCTACGATCCCCAGACCAATTATGACCGGGTCAAGGGCAGCATCTTCGACTGGGCGACAGACCCGGTTCCGCAGGCCAAGGCCACGCGCACCGTTGACACCAAGGCCCAGGACGGGACAGTAACCTCGAAGTGATTCTGTCCCCCAGCGGGACAAATGGGGGTTGGGCCATGCGCCAGGCGAGTGAACCGTCGGTCGAAGAGATCCTGGATTCGATCAAGAAGGTGATCGCGCGCGACAATCGCGCCGATGCCGCGGTCGAACGCAAGGAGCGCGAACAGCGCGGAATCAAGGCCGCCGAGGCTGAGAGCGAGGACGACGTGTTCGAGCTCGATGCCGCCGCCGAACTGGTCGATGACGAGGCTGACGAAGCTCCGCTGTTGCCTGAGAATACCACCAGCTCGATGCGCGAATCGCTCGCCGCGCTGGCCATGCTGGCCGAACCCGGCGTGGCACCGCAGATCGTCCGCTCGGGCGAGACCTCGCTCGAAGGGCTGACCCGCGAACTGCTGCGCCCGGCGCTGGCCGAATGGCTCGACAAGAACCTGCCGCCGCTGGTTGAACGGATGGTCGCGGCCGAGATCGCCCGGATCGTCGGCAAGAAGGGCTGAGCCCTGCCCGATCCCAACGAACTGGAAACGGCGGAACGCACGCTGACGCGGCTTGGCGGGTTTGACACCCGCTGGCAGATCTTCCTCTGCGCCGATCCCGAAGAGCCCAAGTGCTGCGACCGCGCCAAGGGCCACGAGGCCTGGCTATTCCTGAAGAAGCGGCTGGGCGAGCTGGGGCTGGGCGGCCACACTGGCGTGTTGCGCAACAAGGTGGGCTGCCTGCGGGTCTGCGCGGCGGGACCAGTCGCGGTGGTCTGGCCCGGGCCGACCTGGTATCATTCCTGCACGCCGGACGTGCTGGAACGGATCATCCAGGAACACCTGATCGGCGGCGAGCCGGTGGCCGAATACCGGCTTAACCCGCCCGCCTGACCGGGCTCAGTCGCGGTCGTCGATCGATTCGTCGTGGCCGGTGCCGCTGGACAGGAACAGCAGCGCCATCAGCGCGACCGTCAGCATGATCACCCCGGCGATACCCAGTACTGTCGCGATATAGAGATGGATTGAGGGCAGGCCGAATTCCCAGGCCAGATAGGCGATCACCACCACGCAGACCGCCACTGTCACCAGCGACCATTGCTTCAGCAGCCGTTTATAGCGCGACCAGGCGATCGCGGCGATTTCCGGATTATCGAGCGGGGAGCGGGTCATTGCCGCCGCCTTTGCGCCTCTGCCAGCACCCGCGCAAGTGGACGTTAGTCCCGGACTCGCCAATCCGGCCGCTTCGTGTCATTCTCTCGTCAGAGAGGGGAGTATGCCATGACTATTGCCCGCCTGATCGAGGGGCGCAGCGGCCCCATTGTCTCCATCGATGCCGCCGCCAGCGTGCGCGAAGCGGTTGCGCTTCTGTCCGAGAGACGGATCGGCGCCCTGCCGGTGATGCAGGGCGGGACGATCGCCGGGATCTTTTCCGAACGCGACGTAGTCTATGGCCTCGCGCAGAACGGCCCGGCCATGCTCGATGGCCCGGTCGGCGCGGTGATGACCGCGCCGGTGATCTCGGTCGATCCGCAGACCGAAGTGCTCGATGCCCTGGGGCTGATGACCCGGCGCCGGATCCGCCACCTCCCGGTGGTCCAGGACGGCACGATGATCGGCTTCATCTCGATCGGCGACCTGGTGAAGTACCGGATCGAGCGGATCGAATCCGAAGCCCAGGCGATGCGCAGCTATATCCAGAGCGCCTGAACCGGACACCAGCCTTGCGGGTGAGCCTCGCGCGGCTTACATCAGCGCCATGGACGCCCCCACCATGACTCTCAGCCCGTCGGCTGCCGCGCGAATTGCGCTGATTGCCGAGAAACAGGGCAAGCCTGCCGCACTGCGCCTCGCAGTGGAGGGTGGCGGCTGTTCCGGCTTCCAGTACCGATTTGGTCTGGCCGAGAGCATCGACGAAGACGATCTGGTGGTCGAGACCGACGGCGTGAAGCTGGTGGTCGATCCCATAAGCCTCGATCTAGTCGCCGGTAGTGTCGTCGATTTCGTGGATTCGCTTGGTGGATCAGCCTTCAAGGTCGAGAACCCGCTCGCGGCCGCGGGCTGTGGCTGCGGCTCCAGCTTCGCCGTCTAAGTCTGATGCGCATAGCTTCGTTCAACATCAACGGGATCAAGGCCCGATTGCCGCGCCTGCTCGAGTGGCTGGAGGAAACCCGCCCGGCGGTCGCCTGCCTGCAGGAGATCAAGACCCAGGACGAAGGCTTCCCCGCCGCCGAGTTCGAGAAGATCGGCTATCACGCTGTCTGGCATGGCCAGAAGAGCTTCAACGGCGTGGCCGTGCTGGCCGATGGCACCACGCCCAAGGTGGTCCAGCAAGGCCTGCCCGGCGATCCCACCGACGAACACGCCCGCTATCTTGAGGTCGAGGTGTTCGACACCCGGATCGCGAACATCTACCTGCCCAACGGCAATCCCCAGCCCGGCCCGAAGTTCGATTACAAGCTGGCCTGGATGGAGCGTCTGCGCGCGCGGATGCAGGCAATCATGGCCGAGGAAGTGCCGGCCGTGGTGCTAGGCGATTACAACGTCATCCCGACCGACCGCGATATCTGGGCGCCGAAGGCCATGGCCGACGACGCGCTAATGCAGCCGGAATCACGCGATGCCTATATGCGGCTGCTGGCCGATGGCTGGACCGATGCCCTGGCCACTCACAACCCGGCCGGCGGAGTCTGGACCTATTGGGATTACCAGGCCGGCGCCTGGCAGCGCGATCACGGCTTCCGGATCGACCATGCGCTGCTCTCGCCCGAACTGGCCGACCGACTCAAGGCCTGCGGCGTCGACAAGGACCATCGCGGCCGCGAGAAGGCCAGCGATCACGCACCAGTCTGGATCGAGCTGAATAAGCCCGACTGACAGAAGAAGGGGGGCCGCAGCCCCCCAAACTCCTTACCGATAGAAGACGTGGTTATCGACCCGCGCCATGCGGGTCAGGCGCCAGCCGGGGCTGACATAGGCCGCGTGGAAGAACAGTGCGCCTTCCACCGGGCTGCGCCAGGTGCCTTCATGGGCGATCTGGGCCACGGCCACGGCATTCTTCCACTGACGGGCATGGCGCGCGCCGGTGGGCAGGCTGTTGCCGCGCACGAACGAGAACTGGGACGGCTGGAACACCACGCCGCAATAGGAATCGGGGAAACGGCCCGACTTGGACCGAGCCACGATCACCCGGCCAACCGCGAGCTGGCCAGCCAGCGATTCGCCCTTGGCTTCGTGATAGACCGCGACGGCCAGGCAGTTGAGCTCACGCGAGAGTTCGGCCGGCTGCGGCTGCAGCGCCACCAGTTCGGCCAGGCTGACCGCCCGCGGCGCATCTTCTGCACCGGACACGGCCGCATCGCCGGGCACTTCGGCCTGGGGCAGCGGCTGGATCACCGGTTCGGAAATGGTGGAGATGGCTGGTTCCGTCTGGATCGCAACGGGCTTCAAAGCCTCTGCTGCTGCGCCCGAACCATCGGCGCTGGCAATGATCATCATCGCACTTGCCGCGACAGCCAGAGCGCTGGCGCGGTTAAGCTTGGTACTGCTAAGAATGCGGCGCATTCGTCCGTCTTATTGGGCGGTGGACGCACCTGACGCAGGCTAGGACGGGAGCGGTAAGACCTGGATCGGACTGCCCCCGGCCGGAAAACCTGCCGGTTGTCCCCCGTCTGCGTGCTAGCGTGAGTGGCCTGAACGCCCCCCCGCGCCGCCTGCGCACAAACAAAGGTCCGGCCCCTTCTTTCCGCAGTGCAGCAAAGTCAATCTGGCGTTCAGGTTATTCCGATGAACCGTTCACCATTCGCGATATCCAGTTCGACAATCCACAGGTCGGGGTCCTGCTCGCCGCGCCGGGCCAGCCATTCATCCAGTTCACCGCGGATTTCCGGGTTTTCCCGGCGCGCGAGGTTCCAGGCCCGGGTTCCGTCCGCTTGCGGCATGCGTTCATAAACGCGGGCATTGGTGCCGCGTTCGGTCAAGACGACAAGGATTGTGCCGGCGTCGCGTTCACCTTTTTGCAGCACGCTGGCAAAGCCGCCTTCAGCTCCAGCCCGGCGGATCAACGCCCC
>JACDQK010000076.1 GCA_015657645.1 Novosphingobium sp. | reverse complement strand
GTTTCGCGGAACAGCTCGATCTTCTGCTCCAGGCTGTCGGGCATCGGCAGCGCGGCGCAGTGCCGCCAGAACGGGGAATCGCGCCGCTCGGTCACCTTGTAGTGGAGGATCAGGAAGTCCCTGATCTGATCCATGTCGGTCAGCTGCTGATCGTTGAACTCGGCAATGTCGCGCTCGCTCACCGGGCCGCCGGGCAGCATGCGGATCAGCCGCAGCACGGCGCGCTGGATCAGGTGGATCGAGGTCGATTCGAGCGGCTCCATGAACCCGCCCGACAGGCCGATGGCGACGCAGTTGCGGTGCCACTGCTTGCGCCGCGCGCCGGTGGTGTAGCGGATGACATTGGGCTGGGTCAGGACCTGCCCCTCGACCGAGCCGAGCAGCCGTTCCAGCGCTGCGTCCTTGTCGAGGTAGCGGCTGCAATAGACGATGCCGTTGCCCTGGCGGTGCTGCAGCGGAATGCGCCACTGCCAGCCGGCATCGTGGGCAATCGCGCGGGTATAGGGCACCGGCGGACGGACGCTGGCGGTTTGCACCGCGATGGCGGAATCGCACGGCAGATAATGCGTCCAATCATCGAACCCGGCGTGCAGCGCACCTTCGATCAGCAGGGCGCGGAAGCCGGTGCAATCGACAAACAGGTCGCCTTCGATCCGGCGGTCGCCATCGAGCCGCAGCGCGGCGATGTTGCCGCTCTCGCCATCCAGCTCCACCTCGGCGATCCGCCCCTCGATCCGCGTGACCCCGTCGCGCTCAGCGCGCTTGCGCAGGAAGGCGGCGTAAAGCGAGGAATCGAGCTGGTAGGCATAGTTCATCTTGTCATCGGGCAGATGCGCGAACTTGCTCTCCAGCGCCGCCTTCAGCTCCAGACAGTAATCATCATAGCTGTGGGTGATGCCTTGCGTCAGGCCATGCAGCCAGAAGTGCTGGAACCCGGCCGACCAGTGATCCTTGCCGGTGGTGCCGAAGGAGTGGAAGTAGCTTTCACCCACGTCCTTCCAGTTCTCGAACTTGATCCCCAGCTTGAAGGTCGCCTGCGTGGCGGCCATGAATTCCGCCTCGCCGATGCCGAGCAGGCGGTTGAACAGGACCATCGGCGGGATCGTGCTTTCGCCCACCCCGATCGTGCCGATCGCATCGGATTCGACCAGGGTCAGCTCGATGCAATCGCCCAGCGTTCCGGACAGCGCCGCTGCGGTCATCCAGCCGGCGGTACCGCCGCCAGCGATCACGACTTTGAGCTTCTTCGAGGGGTTCATCGCGAGAGACTCCGCAAGAGGTGGGCCTTGATCTGCCCGGCAGTTTCGGCGGTCAGCGGGGCCAGGATGCCGCGCGCCGCAGGGGGAAGGTGGGCGGTCACCGCTTCGCCATTGGCAAAGACATAGTGATCGAACATGTCGCGCCAGCGGGCCTTGTCAGCCTCTGGCAGGTCGCGCAGCGCCAGGATCGCATGGAACAGGGCGTCCTCGGGCTTGCCCAGGAAATGCGGGGCATCGCGCCACCAGTAGTTCACCAGCACGTTGAATGGCGCCAGCCCCTCGACATGATGCCACCACAGCGAGGGGATGAAGAGCGCGTCGCCCGGCTCCAGCTCGGCCACCTGGGCCTGAGCCAGCGCCTCACGGAAGCGCGGATAGGCTTCTAAATCGGGCGCGCGCAGATCGACCATCGAAACCGGGCGGCCGGCGGGCGTGTTCTCCAGCGGCCCGGGATAGAGATTGGCGAACTGTTCGGGTGGGAACAGCGTGAAGCGCCGCTTGCCAACCGCACAGACCGCCAGATTGTCTGGCACGTCATTATGCGCGGCTATCCGGGTGCGGGTACCGATCCAGATCGATTCCAGCGGGCGGCGTTCGCCCAGCGGCAGACCGTTCGCATCGGCCAGGCCATTGAAATACTGCCGCATGTCGATCGAGGAGAGGTAGATCGTCTGCGCTGTCGGATCGTTCTCATCGCGCGCCATCAGCTTGAGGAAACCGTCAAGCGGGCCCTGCGCTGAGCGGAAGTTCATCCCCATTTCCGTGTTGTAAAACAACCGTTCGCCGCCGCCGGGTTCACCGATCGTGCCGGTCAGCTTGCCCTCGCGCCCAAGCGAAACGAGGTAGGCGCGGGCGGCATCGGCACTGTCCAGGCCGGCCCGGACCAGCGGCCAGTCCGCCGCCAGGCCGCGCACCACGAAGGGCCGGTCCGCCCCGGCCAGCCGCACATCAAGCCCGGCCAGCGGCACGGCCTCTTCGACCACGCGCGGCAAGTCAGGCAGGAGGTCGGCCGCTTCAGCCATCGGCCCGCCGGTTCTTGCGCCGCACCAGTTTGCCGAGATTGCCGAGCGAGGCGAGCGCCATGTAGACCAGCTCAAGGTGGCCCGCGCCGTGCAGTTCGGCCAACGCAGCGCCATCGAGCGTGCCGAGCTTTTCCTCGTTGATCAGATGATAGCCGACCAGCCGGTGGCTCGCGCCATTGTCCAGCGTCACGTCCATCGAGAAGGGTTCAAGCAGGTCGTGCCGGTCGAGCGCGGCATAGAACGCACCGCTGGCGCGGTAGCCCTCATCAAGCGCGCCCAGCATGCCGGCGATCTCTTCCAGCCAGGGGCTGGGCTGGCCGGCATCATCGAACACGCGCACGCCTTCAGCGCCAGCCATGGTCACGCGCGGGTGGTCCATATCGATATGGACCTGCCCGGCCCCCTGCCCGGCCTGCGGACGGCCGACCAGGAACGGCTGGACCGCCATGGCGAAGGGCCGGCTGGCGGCATCCCAACGGCCGCCTTCGAGGAACAGGTTCTCCCCGCCCTCGAACCCGAACAGCGCCATGGCCGAGAAACTGCGGCTTTCGCCGTCATAGCGGAACAGGATCGGATATTCAGGCGCGAGCCGGCGGAATTCGGCCGGGACGACCAGGCACGACATCACGCCATCGCCCAGTTCGGGCGCGGCATCGGCCCGCACGCGCAGCGCGCCGTGTTCGGCGGGATTGAGGATCCGGTGACTGGTCATGGCGCGACCTTCTGCCTTTCTGGACTGGTGGCGGCGAGCGCCGCGAAATAGCTGCGGTTATCGGGCAGGCCGGCCTGCATCGCACGGGCGCGATCACGCACCTCGGCGATCCGCGCCAGCGCCGCACTGCCAGGCTGCGGAAGCGCGGACGGCAGCGGGAAGCCCATGCCGTAGAGCACATACTGCTGGCTGGCGGCCGGGAAGATCTCCTCGAAATCGGGGAAATCGCGCGGCGATGGCGGCAGATGCCGCCACACTTCAAGGCTCTCGGCCAATCGCTCCGGGATCGTCGCGGGATCGCGCTGGGCGAGCCAGTACGGCTCAGTCCGGCGGCTGAGGATATAGTGCAGCTTGAGGAACTCGACGATCCGGTCCCAGCGGTGGCGGAACAGATCGTTGAAGCGACGCGCGAGCGGGTCCATCGCCGCGCGATTCGCGGGGAAAGCCTCGATCAGCCGCCGCAGCGAGAGCTCGATCAGCACGATTGCCGAAGCCTCCAGCGGCTCGATGAAACCGGCGGAAAGACCAACCGCCAGGACATTGCCCTGCCAGAACCGGGCGCGGTGGCCGGTTTGGAAGGCGAGTCGGCGCGGCTGGATGGCAGCGACATCGGCGCCCGGCACCTTGGCGGCGATATAATCGCGCAGGATCGCTTCGGCTGCGGCATCGTCGAGGAAGCGCGAGCTGTAGACGCAACCGATCCCGCGCCGGGTCGGCAAGGCGATATCCCAGATCCACCCGGCCCGGTGTGCCGTACCAATGGTCTGGGCGGCGATCGGGCTGCCCGGCTCAACCGGCACCTGCGCGGCGAGCGCGCGGTCATTGAACGAGACGTCCGACCGATCGATCCATTCGACCTGGCAATGCCCACCGATCAGCAGCGCGGCCTGGCCGGTGCAATCGAGGAACAGGTCACCCGTCAGCTCCCCCGCATCGCGCAGCTGGACTGCGGCGATATCGCCGTTGGTGGCCGCACGCGTGCCGCAAACCTCAGCGCTTACGTGGCGCACGCCGAGCCGCGTGGTGGCATGGCGCATCAGCAGCGCAGCGAACTTCCCGGCATCGAGGTGGTAGGCGTAGTTGAGCGCCCCGGTATAGTCCGGCATCGCCCGCTGGCGCGGCGCCAGGCCAGTGGCGCAGACCGCGCCCTGCGGAGTCATCGCCGCAGCAAAGGCCTGCTCCGGCGCCACCTGCTGCCAAGCGGCGAGCAGTTCGCGCAGGTCACCCGCTGGCGGCAGGGTGAAGGGATGCAGGTAGCTGTCATCCGCCGCGCGGTTGACCCAGCCATCGAAGCGTGAGCCTTGCTTGAAGGCGGCATCGCATTCGCTGAGGAACTCGGCTTCGGGAATCCCGATCGCCGCCAGCGTCTCGCGCATGGTCGGCCAGGTCCCCTCGCCCACGCCAATGGTCGGGATGTTGGGGCTTTCGACCAGCGTCACCGACAGATTCGGCAAGCGTGCGGCCAGCAGGCAGGCGGCCAGCCAGCCAGCCGTCCCGCCGCCCACAATCACCACTTGCCGGATCGGACTGTCCATTCCCTGCGCACCGTTATTATTTCGCCGGACCATGACGAAAGAGAGCCGCACCGGCAAGCAGTGCGGCTCTCCTTGTGTCAGCCAGGCGGGGTTATCCGCCGGTCATCAAAAGTTGACGCGCAGACCCGCGGAGTAGCGGGCATAACCCGGTGCCGCGAAGAACACGGTCTGGTCGTTACGCATGTGGCCGCGGCGGTCCGCCTTGGTGATGTTGATACCTTCGACGAAGGCCGTCATCCCCTTCTTGAACTCCCAGCTCGCGCTCACGTCGAACTGGCCGTAGGCGTCGATGTAGAACGGATCGAAGCCGTAGCCACCCAGGAAGCCGTCGCGCCAGTTGTAGGCAACGCGGGCCTGGAAGCCGTTCTTGTCATAGTAAAGCACGGCGTTGGCGCTGTCGCTGACCCCGTTCACCGCAAACTGGGTGGCGGTGTAGCGCAGCGTGTTGTCGAACTGCGTATCGCTGTTGACGATCGTGTAGTTCACCTGCGCGCCAAAGCCGGTTTCCCAGAAGCTGTGCTGAACGGCAAATTCCCAGCCGTTGAGGTTGGCAACCTGGGTGGTGTTGCCCGGGCGGTTGATGGTGAACTGCACCGCCGGATCGGTCGGACGGCCCAGCACGCCGCGCGGCACGCCATTGCTGAATTCAACCACGCTGGGGTTATTGACCGCCAGATAGGCCAGGATCGCGGCAAATCCAGGATTGCCCCCCAGCGCAGTGCGCGCTGCCTGAACCGCCGCGCCGGTGGCCGGGTTGGTCAGATTGAACAGCGGCCCCTGGACCGTGGTGTTGGCAATGAAGTTGCTGACCTTCTTGTTGAAGTAGCCCACCGAAACATAGCTGTCGTTGCCGTAGTACCACTCAGCCGAGAGATCGATGTTCTTCGACTTGTAGGGGAACAGGCCAGGGTTCCCGCTGCCCGCCGTGCTGCCGCCACCCGGACGCAGCGGCTGGTTGACAGTGATGCCACCCTGCATGCTGGTGTAATCCGGGCGCGTGATCGTGTGGCTGTAGGATGCGCGCAGTTTGATGTCCGAACCGACGGCAACGTCGAAGTCGAAGGCCGGCAGCCAGTTGTCGTATTCGCCGGTCAGCGTGGTGAAGTCCGACTGGTTGCCAAAGATCAGACCGATTTCGTTGTCCGCAACCCAGCTGGTGCCAGTCGGCACCGGCACGAGGGCCGAGGACGAGATCTTGGTCTTTTCATAGCGCACGCCTAGCCGCAGGTTGGCCCGGGCGGTGCCCAGATCGAAGCTGTGCTTGGTCTGCAGGAACGGCGACCAGGTCTTTTCCTGGATGCGGCGATCGGTGGTGAACTGCGCAAGGCAGGTCCCGGCGATCGGCTTGCCAGTCCAGGGCGTACGGCAGATGCCAACCTGCTGGTCGAGCAGCGAGATCAGGCGGGTCGTATCGATCTGGAAGTAGTTCTGGATGATGTTCGCGCTCTGCGAGCCGGCCATGCCAGCGAGGCGATCGGGCAGACCGGTCAGCGTATAGATATCGTCCGGGGTCTGCGCCGCAGAGAGCGTCCCGCCCCAGCTGTCGCTCTGGAGGAAGCCGTACTGCGAGATCACCTTGTTTTCGGTGTAGGTCACGCCGAAATCGAGGCTGTCGATCAGCGAGGCATCGAAGTCCCAGCCGCCGCGGAACGACACTTCGTTGATCGTGTCCTTCATATAGGCATTGCGCAGGGCATTGCCGGCCGGACGGATATTGGCCGCCGTGATTTCCGAACCCGGATACATGTTGACCGAGATCACCGGCATTTCAGTGGTAAAATCGACCCGCTGGTTGCGCACGCCAAAGATCGCGCTGCCGATGGCAATGTTGCTGCCATAGGGCGAGGTCGGCTTGCTTTCGGCGGTTGAGTGATGGCCATCGAGCTCAAGCAGCAGGCCGCCCGGGCCATCCCACTTGAGATTGCCGCCGATCGACTGGTTCACGTTCCGATTGGCTGCCACGGCCCCGGTGATCGCCAGGTCCTTACCCTCGCCCGCGCCAAAGGCTTCGGCGTAGAAGTTCGGGCCGGCGGCCGGACCATCAGTCCACGAGCTGGAGGTCTGGTTGTGGTTAAACCAAACGCCGATGCTGTTGGTGCGGGCATCGATGGTGTTCTGCGAATAGGTGTAGTCGATCACCGCCGAGAGGGTGTCGCTGGGCTTGACCTGCAGCACGACCTGGCCGTTGATCCGCTCACGCTCGATATCGGTGAAATCGTAGCCGGCGTTCTGGGTCACTTGATAGACCGTCGTCGCGTTGGGACGGTTCTGGGTCTGGGCAAAGTTGCCGCGCCAGTCGTTGGCGTCAACCGGCAGCGAACCCCAATTGTTTTCGTTGCCGAGGTAGCCTTCGCGCCACCCGGCATTGAACTGGGCCAGGCTGGCCTTGCGCTTCTGGTAGGCGCCGCTCAGCAGGATGCCGATCTTGTCGTCGGCGAAGGTCTGGCTGACGATGCCCGAGATTTCCGGGGTGATCTCGGTGCCTTCGAAGGTGTGGTCGTAGACACCCTTGACCGCGACGCTGCCCTGGAAGCCGGGGCGGTCGAGCGGACGCGGGGTACGGATGTTGATGACCGAACCGATGCCGCCGGTCGGCAGCGAAGCGCGGCCCGACTTGTAGACTTCGACCGAGGCAATGCCTTCAGCAGCGAGGTTGGCGAAATCGAAGCTGCGCGAGGCCGGGGCTTCGCAGCAGCTGCCGAGGCCCGAAGCGGGCATCTGGCGGCCGTTAAGCAGGACCAGGTTGAAGTCAGGACCGAAGCCGCGAACGGTGACCTTGGAGCCTTCGCCGCTGCTACGATCGATCGAAACGCCGGTGATACGCTGCAGCGATTCCGCCAGGTTGGTATCGGGGAACTTGCCGATGTCTTCGGCCGAGATCGCATCGACCACGCCCTGGGCGTCGCGCTTGAGGTCCATCGAGGCCTTCAAGCTGGCGCGAATCCCGGAGACGACGATTTCGTCATCAGCCGCCGCATCGCTGGCCGCTTCCTGCGCCTGGGCGACCTGGCTGGTCAGCCCCAGTGCCAGCATCGACGCACCAATCAAAAGGTGCTTGGACGCGATCTTCCGCGAATCATTCATCAGTGCTTCCTCCCCAGAAATGCGTGCTTCTGTGCGCACACCATCCCAAATGTGAACGTTCACCTAAATGATAACGTTCACTTCGTCAAGTCGTCACCGCTGATTTCTACCAGTCGGATCCG
>JACDQK010000075.1 GCA_015657645.1 Novosphingobium sp. | reverse complement strand
GGCAATGGCGATGTACAGCGTTGCCAGAACAGTTTGCATCCGCTCAGGATCGGTCTTCTTCAACGCCCACGGGGCCTGCGCATCGATGTAGGCATTGCAGGCGAACACGGCCGACATCCAGGCTTCGATCCCCTGATTGAGGGCCAGCGACGAAAATGCTTCGGGCATCTCGCGGCCAACGACGCGCTGAACCAGCTCGAACAGAGCATTGTCCTCTTCGGTATGTTCTGATATTTCAGGTAAATAGCCGTCACAGTTCTTGAACACTTGAGAGAGCACGCGCTGGGCCAGGTTGCCGAAGCTGTTGGCCAGCTCGGCATTGCACCGCGTGACAATGGCCTCAGCCGAATAGGACCCGTCCTGCCCAAAGCTGACTTCGCGCAGCAGGAAATAGCGCAGCTGATCAACCCCGAAGCGTTCCGCCAGTTCCAGCGGATCAACCACGTTGCCGAGCGACTTCGACATCTTCTCGCCGCGATGGAGCAGGAAACCGTGGCCGAACACCGCCTTAGGCGCCGGCAGACCCGCGCTCTTCAGGAAAGCCGGCCAGTAGACGGTGTGGAACCGGACGATATCCTTGCCGATCAGGTGCAAGTTCGCCGGCCAGAACCGCGCGAAATCGCCCTCGCGGTCCGGGAAGCCGATCCCGGTGAGGTAGGTCGTCAGCGCGTCAACCCAGACGTACATGACGTGTCCCGGACTGCCCGGGACCGGCACGCCCCAGTCAAAGCTGGTGCGCGAGACTGACAGATCGCGTAGTTCGTTGCCTTTGAGGAAGGCCAGCACTTCGTTACGGCGGCTCTCTGGCTCAAGGAAACCGGGCGTTTCGTTGAGTTCGATCAGGTAATCGCGATACTTTGAGAGGCGGAAGAACCAGCTTTCCTCGACCGTCCATTCAACCGGCGTGCCTTGCGGTGAGAGGCGCTGCCCCCCTTCCCCGTCCTGCAGCTCGCTCTCGTCATAGTACGCTTCGTCACGGACCGAGTACCAGCCCTCGTAGCGATCGAGATAGAGATCGCCCGCGGCTTCCATGGCCTGCCAGATCGCGATCGAGGCGGCCTTGTGTTGCTCTTCCGTGGTGCGCCGAAATGCGTCATAACTGATATTAAGTGCCGCACACATTTCACGGAAATAGTTGGACATTTCCGTCGCAAACTCAAGCGTATCACGCCCGAGCTTGCGCGCCGTCTGGTCCATTTTCAGGCCATGCTCGTCGGTCCCGGTGACCAGGCGCACATCGCGGCCCATCGCCCGCTGGAACCGCGCAATGGCATCGGCGGCAATCGCTTCATAGGCATGGCCGATATGCGGGCGGCCATTGGGATAGGCGATTGCGGTGGTGATATAGAAGGGTTCGGCCATGGCCGTTTGCAGTCTTTCCGGAAGGGGTTAAGCGGCCTCTCTAGGCATCGCGGCGGAGGCCAGCAACCCGCCAATTTCCATGGCGGCCAGACCCGGATCGAAGTTGTAGGTCGGCAATTGCCCGGCCAGCCGAACCAGTTCGGCATGGGCGGTGATGATGCGCGCTTGATGCGCGCGCGAGCTATTGGCCAGTCCGGCAGCCAGGACCGCGCGGGCCAGCTCAGCCACGGCCTGCATCCGGTCGCGATCCGGGCGCGCTCCAATTTCGCCAGCTAGCACGCCGCGCAGGGCAAAATCATCGTCCCCGCGCGCGAGGATCGCCTGCATCGCCTTGAGCACCGTGCCGAGATTCTGGTCGAGGAACTCGAGCGCCACGCCCGGCGACCCTTGCGCCGCCGCCACAGCGGCTTCGCGTGCCGCAGGATCGGCTTCGGGCGCGGCTTCACGCAGGACGGCCTCGACCTCGCCATCGGCTAGAGGCGCGAACCGCAGCATCCGGCAGCGCGAGCGGATCGTCGGCAGGAGCCGTCCGGGCCGGTGCGCAACCAGCAGGAAGTAAGTGCCGACTGGCGGTTCCTCCAGGCTCTTGAGCAGGGCGTTGACCGCGCCTTTCTCCAGATCGTCCGCCGGGTCGATGATCACGGCGCGGCGCGCTCCCAGGGTCGGCCGAGTGGTCAGCCGGTGCTGAATCGCGCGGATTTCGTCGATCGGGATCGAGCGTTTGCGGCGAACATCTTCCTGCCCTTCAGCGCGCTTCTTCTCTTCTTCCTTGTTCTCAGGCGGATGCTCAGGGATCAGGATATCGGGATGGCGATCGGCCGGCGGCTGCGGCATGCCGGGTTCGGCAACCAGTTCGGCTGCCGCCGCGCGCGCGAAAAGGCCTTTGCTCAGCCCGCGTGGTCCCGCGAGGATCCAGGCGTGGTGCATCCGCTCCGAGCCGAGCGCGGCGCGCCATTCAGCCCAGGCGGCATCGTGGCCACGCAGGTTCATGGCAGCAGCGGCTCCAACCTGGCGAGCACTGCAGCGTGGACCGCCTCGGCTGTGCCGTTTCCGTCAATCCGGGCAAACCGCGCTGGTTCGGCCTCGGCAAAGCGCCGGAAAGCAGCGGCAACTGCGGCATGATAGCTGGCGTCGCGACCACCGATCCGGTCAGCCTGATCGCCATCACGCGCGGCAAGGCGCTGAGTGACGATCTCGGGCGATACTTCGATCAGCAGGGTCAGGTCGGGCAGCAGGCCGCCGCTGCCGATCCGGTGCAGGTCGAGCACTTCGGCGTCGGAGAGGCCCCCACCCCCGCCCTGATAGGCGCGGCTTGAATCGACGAAGCGATCGCAGATTACCCACTCGCCGCGCTCCAACGCCGGCACGATCAGCCGTTCGACATGGTCGGAACGAGCGGCGGCAAATAGCAAGGCCTCGGCGCGAGCATGCCACCCCTCCCCTTCCGTCCCCAGCAGCAGCGCGCGGATCGCTTCGGCACCCGGCGTGCCGCCCGGTTCGCGGGTCACAACACAGGCCTGACCACACGCTCGCAGAGCATCGGCCAGCAGCCGTGCCTGGGTGCTTTTACCGGCCCCTTCGCCGCCTTCCAGGGCAATGAACTTTCCGCGCGTCATGGCAGGAGCCCTAGCAGGCCATTGACCATTCTGTCGAACGGTCCAGCCCGCGTTACCCGCTGCCGCGTTGCAAGGGGGATGTCGTGCGGCGGCTGTCCCGCGACGGTCACCTCAAGCCCCGCAACCACCTGTCCGGCCTCGATCGGCGCACGCAGCGGGCCGCGATAGACCACGCGGGTCGTGATGCGGACCGCGGCGCCATGCGGTACGGCAAGGCGCCAATCGCGCTGTGGGACCAGCTCGACCGAACGGGCCGAACCATCCTGCACCAGGGCGCGGGCAACCACCTGCCCCTTGGCGACCAGCGGACGGCTGTCCCATGCGGCATAGCCCCATTCCGCCAGGCCCCGCGCAGCCTCGGCCCGCGCCGCCTCGCTGGGCGCACCGCCGATCAGCAGAATCAGGCGGCGGCCATCGCGCTGGACCGCGCCGAGGAAGTTGTAGCCAATCTCGCTGGTATGTCCGGTCTTGATCCCGTCGGCCCCCGCCAGTTTGCCGGCGAAGGGATTGCGGCTGGCCAGCTGAATGCCACGCCAGTTCATCGAAGCGTGACCAAAATAGCGCCGATACAGCGCCGGGTGTTCCTCGATCAGCGCCCGGGCCAACCGGACCATGTCGCGCGCGGTAACTTGCGTTCGGCCGCCGTCGGGCCAGCCACTCGGGCTGGCGAAGGTGCTGCCCGCCATGCCCAGAGCCTTGGCCCGGGCGTTCATGAGCGCCAGCCAGGTGCCTCGGCTCCCGGCAGCGTGCTGAGCCAGGACCTCGGTGGCATCATTGGCCGAGGCGGTGATCATCCCTTCGATCAACCGTTTGACCGGGACCGTCTCGCCTGCCCGCAGGGACAAGGTGGTGCCTTTGCCGGACCATTGCGCAGCCAGGCCGGGATCGATGGTCACCAGCGTATTCTCGTCAAGCTTGCCGATCTTGATCAGATCAAACGCAACCAGCGCGCTCATAACCTTGGCCATCGAAGCGGGGCGGAAGCGTCGGTCGGCCTGGTGTGCGTGGAGTGTCTGCCCGGCCGACATATCAACCAGCAAGGCGATCGGCGCGGAGCCGACGCTGGCCGGAACGGGCGCAAGTGCCGGTCCGGCCGCGCGGCCAGGCAAGGCCAGCAGGCTGGCACAAATAACAATCAGAACCAGTGGCTTGGACAACGATTCCCCGGCGCAATGGGCGCCGCAGAGCAAAGTCAGTCGGCGCGCTGAATCCTGGCGTCGCTATAGCCTGCCGCCTTGGCCTTCGCCAGCGCTGCATCGGCAGCGGCCTGGGATGCCAATCCCGTGATCCGTACGCGCCACAGTTTGCCGGTTGGAGCCACCTGAGCACCGATGGCCTTGGCAGCAGCTTCGGCCCGGACCTGCGTCGAGAAGGCACCGACCTGAACCAGCCAGCCGCCTTTCGCAGCCACGACCGGCTCGACCTTTGGCTCTGGCTTTGCAGCAGCGACATTCGGCTTGGCCACTGGCTTTGCGACAGGTGGCGCAGCCGGGGCCGGCGCTTCGGCGCGCGAACCGGGCACGGCCTGCGGCACGGGCGGCAGCTTGTCCGGTGTCGGCATTGGCCCCGGGCGGGAAACCTGGATACCAGGCCCTTGCTGTTCGAGGCGGCGCATCAGCACTACCCGCAGCGACGGCGGCGTATCCATCCGTGCCGGCGCGGCCCGGCCAGCGCGCAGGGCCGAGCGTTCCGGTTCGGGCGGATTGACCCGGCGCACCCGCACCGGCGCGCGGGCCTGCCCGGCGATGCCGAGCTGAGCGGCGGCACCAGGCGAAAGCTCGGTCAGCAGGTTCCCTGTCATCGGTCCGCGTCGTTCGAGCCGGACCAGGATCGTGCGGCCGGTATCGAGCGCAGTGATCTCGACATAGCTCGGCAGCGGCAGGGTGCGGTGGCTGGCGGTGATGGCATCGCCGCCTTCCGCATAGGTGGCCGCGTGGCCCACCACGTCGTAATTCATCGTGTCGACCGGGGTATAGGTCACCCCATCGACGGTGAAGGGCTGGCCCAGCACCATCGGATAATCGGCTTGCGGGCCATTGGCGAGCACCGGCGCAGGCCGGTCCTTCGACCAGGCCGGAACTCCGGCGGCCAGCAACAAGGTCAATGCCGCAAGCGGCAGGTTTCGGTTAACGGACAATCTCATCTGCAAGCAACCCCACGGACAGTGCGTAGTAGTTCGAGCAGTTATAATGCAGGATAACCCGATAATTACCGGTTAAGAGGAACGCCCCGTTCCCGACCCCATCGGGTTCAAACAGGGTTGCCATGGTGGAATCGGCGATCCCGCCCAGCGGCACGACGCCCAAGGCGCGCCATTCCGCCACCGTCTTCCACTGCGAATGCCGGGCATGGACCCGCGGACAAGCGGGCGACTGCAATTGCGTGCCAAGCTGGCTGCGATCGAGGCTGGCGGGAACCGAGGCCCGTACGCCCCAGGGCTCGCCTGGACGCCAGCCGGCATCGCGGAAATAGTTGGCGATCGAGGCAAAGGTATCGGCGCGGTCATTCCAGATATCGGCATCACCATCGCCGTCGCCGTCGCGCGCCACCCGCAGGAACACCGAAGGGAGGAACTGCGGGTTGCCAAAGGCCCCGGCCCAGCTGCCGAGCATCCGCGACCGCGGCACGCCGCGATCAATCATCTTCATCAACGCAATCAGCTCGCCTTCGAACAGCTCGCGACGGCGCCCTTCGTAAGCGAGCGTGGCGAGCGACCGGGCCAGATCGAAATCGCCCTTGATCCGGCCATAGAAGGTTTCCTTGCCCCAGATCGCCACGATGAACTTGGCGGGAACCCCGTATTGCGCCTCCATCTGGCGGATCAGATCGAGATTCTCCGCCAGGGCATTGCGCCCGCCGTTGATCCGCGATGCGCCGATGTGGCGCTCGTAATAGCTGGAAAAGGGCGGCGGCGTTCCGGGGTTCGAACCAGGCTGGGCGCGATCGAGCGAAACGACGCGCGGGTTGTAGGTCAGACCGCCGAGCACGCTGTCGATCGCGAGCTGGCTCACCCCCTGCCCGCGCGCCTTGGCAGCGACGAGTTGGAGGTAGGACTGGAAACCATCGACCGGCTCTGGCGCAGCCGGCACGGCCTGGACCACCGGGTTCGACACCGCGACCGGTTGCGCGTCAGCCTGCGGCTCTGACGGCATCGAAAATGCCGCCGCCGCCGCACCCAGCGGAAAAGTAACCCAGATTCGGCGCAGCAAGCTCATCGGCGCGACCTTGGCACAGCCTCGGCGATTCGGAAAATCCAACGGGCGTGACAATCCGGCGCTTTGCCGCTAGCGGGCGTTCCACTGGTATGGACAGGTGGCCGAGTGGTTTAAGGCAGCGGTCTTGAAAACCGCCGTGGGTGCAAGCTCACCGTGGGTTCGAATCCCACCCTGTCCGCCAGTTCCGTCCAGGCCCTTAGGCTGGCGCCAACTCGTATGAAGCGAATAGCTGCGCTTCGGCCCGCGCCCCGGAAATTGCGGCAACGAACTGATCGGTCGCCCGCTCCCAACTGAAGCGCTGCCCGAATACGGCGGCAGCGCTGCGGTCGAGGGTCAGCGCCTTGAGCACGGCGCGCTCCAGGCTTTCGTCGCAGACGCCGACCGTTGCCGGCATCTCCGTGCCGGTGCCACGGCCGTTGGGGCCAAGGATGTCGATTGGGCCCTGCACCGGGTATGCGGCAACCGGCACGCCGGATGACAGGGCCTCAATCACGACCAGGCCAAAGGTGTCGGTCAGGCTGGGAAAGACGAAGCAATCTGCCGTGCGGTAAGCCGAGGCCAGCTCTTCACCCGCCAGCGCCCCGATGAAATGGGCCTCAGGATAGAGCGCCTTGAGGCGATCAAGATCGGGGCCATCCCCCACGATCACCTTCGATCCCGGCAGGTTGGCATCCAGGAACGCCTCCAGGTTCTTTTCCGGTGCAACCCGGCCGACGTTGAGCAGGATCGGCCGGGGCAACTTGGCAATTTCGGCATGAAGCTCGCCGGTCGGACGGAACAGCCAGTGATCGACCCCGCGGCCCCAGGGCCGGACCTGATCGATCCCGCGCTCGCACAGCTCGGCCTCAAGGCTCGGGGTCGCGGCCAACACGGCGCGGCTCGACCGGTGGAAGCGCCGCATCACTGGCCAGAACACGTCCTCGCTAAGGCCTGTGCGGACCGAGGCATATTTCGGGAACTGGGTGTGAAAGGCCGACGTGAACGGGACGTTGTGCGACTTGCACCAGCTCCGTGCGCTCCAGCCGATCGGGCCTTCGGTGGCGATGTGGACGATGTCGGGATTGAACCGGCCTAGCATCCGCCGGGTCGTGAAGCGCGGCGCCATGGCCAGGCGGATCGAGGCATAGCCCGGCATCGGCATCGTCGAAAAATTCTGCGGCGTGATCAGCTCGACCTCGTAGCCGCGCCGATCAAGCTCGGCCACGGTGGCGGAAAGCGTGCGAACCACTCCATTGACCTGCGGAAACCAGGCATCGGTTGCGATCGCAATTCTCATGCTGCGCACTCCTCGATCAGCAGTTCATTGGCATCGGCTGGCGTTCCGGATTCCTCGCCCCAATGGACAATCCGCATCGCGCCGTCCGCTTCCTCGACCAGGGCGGTGCAGCTCTCGACCCAGTCCCCGTCGTTGTAATAGGTGATGTCGCCGATCTGGCGGATCTCGGCGCAGTGGATGTGCCCGCAAACGATCCCGTCCATCTGCCGTTCCGCTGCCTCGTGCGCCAGCGCCTCTTCGAAGCTGCTGACATAGGCGACGGCGTTCTTGACCTTGCGCTTGAGGTGTGCGGCGAGCGACCAGTAAGGCAGCCGCAGCCGCCTGCGCACCGCATTGATCACCACATTGGCGCGCAGCAAAATGCGATAAGCCAGGTCCCCCAGGAAGGCGAGCCAGCGCGCGTAGAGCACGACCGTATCGAAGCTGTCGCCATGGGTGACCAGCAGGCGGCGGCCATCGGCCGTTCGGTGGACCGCTTCAAGCGCGATCTCGATCCCACCCAGGCTCATCCCGGCATAGTCGCGGAACATTTCGTCATGGTTGCCCGCGACCAGCACCACGCGAGTTCCGCGATGCGCCATCTTTAGAACCCTGCGAACCACCTCGTTATGGGCATCAGGCCAGTACCAGCCGCTCTTGAGGCGCCACCCATCGACGATGTCACCGACCAGGTATAGCGTCTCGCACTCGATCGACCGGAGAAAATCAACCAGCATCGTTGCATTGCAACCCCGAGTCCCCAAGTGGACATCGGAGACCCAAACGGTGCGGTAACGGCGTTTGGGCCGGAAGCCTTTGGGATCGGGCCCGAGCAGCCAGGTGGGTATCTGCCCAAGACCTGCTCCCCCGTTGCCATTGATCTTCAGTTCAAGTTGATCGTGCTGTCGGTCCCGTACGAGCATGGTTTTCCTCCATCCCAGCTTGGTCGTGGAATGCCATTCACAAGTTGCACGCCAGTGACGGGACGGAGGCAATTTGGTTACACACCGATGGGCCTCAAAAAGGCGAAAAAGTGCGCTCAGTCGCCGAATCGTCACGCATGCGTCACATGGCGCCGCTAGCCCATGGCAAAAGCATGGGGCAGCGATATGCGTAAGGTCGATATCCTCGTAACAAGTGAGCTCGAAGGCGGTCTCGCCCCCTTCGAGCACGGCGATTTGCAACTGGTCTTTCACCGCTTGAACAGGCTCAGCGAGTTGCCGCTACTCGAAGGCTCAACCTGGGCCTTCATTGACTGGATGCTGCCGGACACTTCTGGCCTCGAAATTTGCCGCCAGATCCGTTGCGCACCGCAAACCGGCCATGCGCATATCACCGTCATCCTGGACGAAGACGACAACGAAATTCGCCGACGGGCCCTGCGCGCCGGAGCAGACGATTACCTGGTTGGTCCGGCATCCCGCAGTGTGCTGCTTGATCGTGTCCTATCCGTTTCTTCGAACCTGTACGATGCAGGTGCCGTTCGATCGATCAACCTCGGCGATCTGACAGTCGACTTCGCGGCGTTTCGCGCCAGTTGGCGCGGCACACCAATTCCGATGATGCCCAATGAATTTCGGTTGATGCGGTTCTTTGCGGAACATCCAGGACGGGTCTTTACACGCACCCAGTTGATTGCCGCCCTGGGCAAGCAGGAACCGCCGGTGGACGAACGCACGGTCGATGTATGGATCGGACGCTTGCGGCGTGCCCTACGGGCAGCCGGTGCAGGCGATCTCCTGCGCACGGTTCGGTCACTCGGTTATGTGTTCGATCGACCATAATCATTGACCCGGCCGGGCATAGGGCCCGGCCGGGTCAACGATCCATTCAGTGCAGTGCGGACCGCAAATCTGGCCCGCACTGCCCCCAATTCAGAACTTGAACGACGCCGAGAACGAGAAGGACCGGCCGACATCATAGGTGTTGATGTCAACCC
Source organism: Novosphingobium sp. (assembly GCA_015657645.1). Classification (GTDB taxonomy): domain Bacteria; phylum Pseudomonadota; class Alphaproteobacteria; order Sphingomonadales; family Sphingomonadaceae; genus Novosphingobium. Next base: position 16,558 of record JACDQK010000075.1, on the reverse strand, counting down.
GGTTTGCACCGCTCTGCTGGAACTCCTCGCGCTTGCGCCCGGTCAGGTTGCGCGCTTCGAACTTGAAGTCGACCTCGCGCCCCAGAAAGGTAACCCCCTCACGCAGGACGAGATCGAGCCGCAGGCCCGGGTTCTCGACAATGTCCGGCTGCCCGACAGGCCCGCGGCTAGTCACGCGCTTGCTGGCGTAAGTCAGCATCACTGTCTGCTGCGAGAGCCGGTCGGGGTGTTCGAAGCCCAGCTGAAGGTTGGCCAGGTGGTTGGACTGACCAGTCAGCGGCAGACCATCCTTGAACACGTTGCTGGCCGGCTGAACGCTGGTTCCGAAGATCGCAACCGTGTCGCCATCGCGAACCTGGATCTCGGACTTGGTGTAGGTGTAGTTGGCAATCGTCACCAGACGCCGGTTGGCGAAGAACCCGCCAAGCGAGGCCAGGTCGAAGTACTTCTGCACTTCAACTTCCGCACCATACAGCTGCGCACGCGGGGCGTTGGCGAAGCTGGTTTGCGGCTGGTTGTCCGAAAAGCCGGTGAAGGCTTCGATCGGCCGGTCGATCTTCTTGTAGAAGCCGGCCAGCGACACGCGTTGCTCGCGGGCGAAGTACCATTCCCAGCGCGCTTCGGCATTGACCAGCTTGCTGTCAGTGAGCAACGGGTTGCCGCGGAACAGGCGATCCGATTCAGGATCGTAGTAGAGCTGGAAGATCAATTCGCGGAACTGCGGGCGAGCGATGGTTTGCGAGGCATTGGCGCGCAACTGCATCTGCGGCGCCACTTCCCAGGTGATCGTGCCCGCAGGCAGCCAATAGCTCTTGTCGAGCCGCGTGCCGGCCAGCGAGTTGCTGGGAACCTTGAACACCTCGAGCGGCTGGACCGTCTGGAGTGCCTTTTCATAGCGCACGCCCAGGTCAAGGCTGACGCCGTCAAGCGGTTCCCAGTTGACCTTGCCGTAGCCAGCGTGCGTCCGTAGCGCGGCGGCGAATGCCGGATCGCTCTCGGTCGTCTCGACGAGGCCAATGTTGAAGTAATCGATGATCCCGGGCGAAAGCAGCAGGTCCGGGCGCAGCATAGCGACGCCGACCGGGAAGTCGGACGGAGCGATGAACTGGAACTCACGGCGGGTAGACTGGCGCTTGGTGTCTGAGAAGGCGTAGCCGGCACTGGCTGTGAGACGCGGGGTAATCAGCCAGGAAAGGTCGGCGCTGCCAGCCCAAAGGTCCTCGTTGAGGTCAGAGAACGATACAGACGCCGAGCCGGCCTGGCCATTGTTCAGGCGGTTGATAAAGAACTCGCCCGTGGGATCGCCGGCACGATTGGTCCGCGCATAGCTGAACGACAGCTCATAGGGAGCTTCACGCTGCGAATTGGCATAGGTTCCACGCAGGTCGAGGCTGACATCGCCAAACTTAAGTTCCGACACGAGCTGGGTTTCGAACAGCTGCCGCTCAAACCAGGCCGTGTCCTGGTTCTGGCGGGTGAAACCGCTGTTGAAGTCCTCGGTCTGGGCCAAGCGCCCCTGCTTGATGGTGTCGCGAATGAACAGGTTGGTCAGGCGGAACTTGTGCTTGCCGAGTTCCAGGCCGAGACCGAACAGACCGTTGGCAATGATGCGGTTGTCTGTGGTCACGCGCTGGGTGTCAGAGAACAGCTCGGAAAGATCGGCTGCAGCAGGGGTCTGCTGCTTTGCATCGCGGTTGGTCCAGCGGTTGCTGAAACCGACCGTAGCGATCAGGCCGAGACGCGCGTCATCACCGACATCCCAGGCGGTGCCACCTGAGATGGAGCCTGAGAAGTTGACTGGCAGGTTGGGTATGCGCTGGAGCGTGGCGCGGCTGAACCGCACGAGTTCGCCGGCTACCTTCTGGTCATCGACAGCAACATCGCTGATCTTGTTGCCGCTCCCCAGAAACTCGGCCAGGGCTGGCGGAATATCCCGGCTGCCGTTGTCGAAGCCGGTCCAGTCGGATCGTGCCCCGAAATAGGAATAGCCGAACTCACCCGTGGTTTCCGAGTCACCGCTCAGGCCCATGTTGACTGTGAGGAAGCCTTCCTTGGGCACGGCCGTCGTAGTCAGGTTTACAACCCCACCCCCGAACTCACCAGGGAAGTTCACCGAATAGCTCTTCTGGACCAGCGACGAGGCAACAACGTTGGTCGGGAAAATGTCGAGCGGGACCACGCGGCGCAGCGGTTCCGGGCTGGGCAGCGGCGAACCGTTAAGCAGTGCCAGCGAGTACCGGTCGCCAAGGCCACGGACATATACGAAGCCGCTGCCGACGATCGACAGGCCTGTCACACGACCGAGTGCACCGGCGATATTGCCTTCACCGGTCCGCGCGATTTCGGCACTGGAAAGGACGGAGACGACCTGGTCCGATGACTTGGCGATGTTCCGGTCCTGACGGCCGGTAACAACAATTTCACCGGGCATTGAGACATCGACCTGCTCTTCCGCCGGCGCCTCTGGCTCGACCGGCGCTTCCGGCGCAGGTTCGGCGGGCGGGGAATCTGCCGGCACCTGTTGCGCAAGCGCCTGAGCGGGCAACGTGATGGCGGTGGAGAGCAGCAGCAACGTGGCGAGCCGCGAGGTAGTCATTTCAATTCCCCCAGGGAAAGCTGGATAAAGTGATGGGGGCAGCCGGGTTCGGCCGCCCCCAATTGGCTTGAATGGGCGGCCGTCAGTTGACGGGCAGCGAGGTGCACGAACCCGAATTGCCCGAACCGAAGTTCGCGTAGGACATGTTGCAGGTCCAACCCGTGTACCAGGTGTCGGCCGCATTGCGGACGGCCCCGATCCAGGTCGTCGTGTCGAAGAAGCTCGACAGGGTTTTGGGATCGACCGCCGTCACGCCGCTTTCGTTGGTCCCGTTGATGAACAGGCTGGCGAGCGTCGAAGTGAAGGCATCGTTGTTGTTGTTTGTGCCCGTCCCGAAGACAGCGGCAACCTGATCAGCGGTGACGCCGTTCGAGCCGATGTACTTCGTTGCACCGCAGCTCATGACAACCGAACGGAACAGCGGGGCACCGACCTCGTCAATCGCCGCATCAACGGTAGCCGATATGGTCTGTGGTCGGCTGATACGGAGGCACGAAGTACCGGGGCTGACCACCACACCATTGCCCATCGAGTAGTCCGTGCCGCCGCGCAGCAGGATCGAGGCATTGTTCGACGGCGTGTTGAAGTTCTGCAGGAACGTAAAGTTGGCCAGCTTGGTGTTCTGACGCGGGGTGTTGCCATCAGCGGCGTTGTCCGAGTCAGCCTCGATCATCGAGTCACCAACCGCCGAACGCTGGATGGCGATGATGTACTGGATGTTGGTCTTGGTGCCGGTGTCAGTGTCGATGTTGTCGTCTTCGGCACCCGCCACGATCAGGTTCTTCATGTTCACGCGGCCACCGAACACTTCCATCCCGTCGTCCGAGCTGTTGACGCTCTGGATGTGCGAGAGGGTCGTGCCGCTGCCGACGCCCTGAAGGGTCAGCGACTGCAGTTCGGAATTGCCCGACAGGACATAGCCCGAATAGCGGATCTGGACGTAGCGCATGGTGCCGCTGTTATCGGTCGGCGTGGCACCGCCGTAGATCGCAGGGTCAACCGCGCCTTCGGTCTGGCGTTCGCACTGGGCCGAACCTGGGGTTGCAGCCGGGGCGATGGTGCAGTCCGTGGTCGGCGCGCGGCCCGACAGCACCACCCCGCCCCACTGACCGGACGAGCTCTCGGTGTTGAGACCAAGCACGTTGTCGCGGCTGGTGAAGACGATCGGATTGGCGGCCGTGCCGACCGCATTGATACGGTTGCCGCGGTTCACGTGCAGCCAGGAGACACCGGTGCCGCCGAAAATGATGACGCCCGGATCGATGGTCAGCACGACGTTGGTGTCGCTCGCCGAAGCCGTCGCACCGCCATCGGTGCCAACGTCGACGCGGCCGGGCAGCTGGTAGAGCAGGCCAGGAATCTTGGGCAGCTGGATCGAACGGTTGATGCGGCTGGGCAGGCTGCAGACGCGCCAGGTGCCGGTGGGGCCCGTGATGGTGCCGGCGTCGGTCAGGCCCTGCGGGTCGGAAATGGTCGGACAGCCCGATGCCGCCGTTACCGTGGCCGGACCGGTCGGAGTGGGGGTCGGCGTCGGCGTCGGCGCGGGATTGATGATCACGTTGCCGCCAGTGCCCGGCGAAGCGATGTCGCTCGGCCCGCAGCCAGCAAGGACCGCCGCGCTGCAGCTGGCAAGAAGCAGGCCATGGATGTTCTTCACAGTGAATTCCCCTCAATCTCGGAATGCGACCCGATTCTGGCTGTCGCGACTCGCGAGATAGGGGAGGAACGTGACAGGTTGTTTTCGCGTTCATGACAGTGAACCTGTCCGCTCTATGACAGCGGAATGACACACAGGTCATTCGACTCGGCCATTGCCGCGCGGTGCTGGGCCCAAACTCGCAATGTTTCGGTTTTATGACAGTGTTACAGTTTTGTTGCAGACGGCGAAGACGAGGCATAGCTTCCGCCCTACAAGAGCAAGAATGGGAGCTACGCCATGTTTGGAAGCATGATCCTGCTGAGCGCCGCGTTGACTGGCGCCGCGCCGGTGGAAGTGTCTGCACCACGTCCGGAATCAGTTGACGTTGGCTATGAGGATCTTCGTGCCGGTCGCGCAGAAGCTGCGATTCAACGCATCCAGTCTAACCGTCTGGTATCTGCCGACGATCCCTCGGCCCTGATCAATCTCGGCGCCGCCCACGCGCGTGTCGGGAAGCTCGAGGAAGCGCGCTCCTATTATATAGCCGCAATCGCGAGTCGGGATCGCTATGACGTGCAACTGGCGGATGGAAGGTGGATGGACACCCGCCGCGCCGCGCGGATGGCGATCGAGCTGCAACAACGCGGCACCGTCCTCGCCCTGAAGTAACTTTTCCAAAGCGCCTGATGGCTAGACCCGGCTCAAATATTGGTGACGGCTTGTCCAGCAACCGTCACGGAGCTGTCATGTAAAACGCGCATCGCGACCTCGTGGAGGTTGTGATGATTCGCCTTTGTCGATTCGCACTGTTCGGGCTGGCGCTGGCATCGTCCAGTGCGGCTGTGCGCGCGGATGTGCTCGAGATCGGCACTGACGGGGCCAGCTGGATCGCTGGCGGCCCGGCGGTTGTGACCAGCGACGATGACACCGCATCAACGGCGCTTCCCATTTCTCAGCCGAGCCTGACGGCCGGCCCGGCGCAGTGGCGCAATCATATCGCGCACCTGGCAACCAAGTATGACCTCAGTCCGCAATTGCTCGAAGCCCTCGTGTGGCAAGAGAGCCGTTGGCATCCCGGAGCGGTCTCCCCAGCTGGTGCGCGCGGTCTGGCGCAGCTCATGCCTGGCACGGCCCGCGACCTGGGGGTGAATCCGGACGATCCGCATGCCAACCTGGAAGGCGGCGCACGGTATCTGCGTCAGCAACTCAACACCTTTGGCGGGGACCTCGAAAAGGCCCTTGCCGCCTACAATGCCGGCCCCAAGCGCGTGATGCAGGCGGGCGGCATTCCCAACATTCGTGAAACACGTGGTTATGTCGCCGCCATCATGGCCCGGCTGGCCCAGCCTGTTCGGAGATAATCGTCATGATTTCAGCCCGCCTTGGCATCGCAGTCATGCTGCTTGCTGCCACCACCCAGCCGGCTCATGCCCAGACCGCCAACCCGCAGGGCTCCGGTCCGATCGTGGCCGCGCTGAGCTGGCTGCAGGGCACGCTGCTTGGCAATGTAGCGACCGCAGTCGCGGTCATGGCCGTTGCGGCGGTTGGCTTCATGATGCTGACTGGCCGGATGAACTGGCGGTTCGGTGCAACCGTCATCATCGGCTGCTTCATCCTGTTCGGGGCCGGCGCGATCGTGTCGGGTATCCAGTCCGCCGCTGCGGCGGGCTGAACCGTGATGCAGCTCTCACGCTTCCCGGTCCACCGCGCGCTGACGCGCCCGCAGATGTTCGCGGGTGTGACCTACAGCTTTTTCATCATCAATGCCGCGATCACGACCGAGATCTTCCTGATCACGAAGAGCTTTCTCGCCCTGCCTGCCGCGCTGATCATTCATGCGGTCGGCTACCTCGCCTGCCTGCGCGAACCGCGCGTGTTTGACCTGTGGATCACCAAGGTCTCACGCTGCCCAAGGGTTCGCAACTGGCAGCGCTGGGGCTGCAACAGCTACTCGGCCTGAGGGAGATGGCGTGATGGGCAAGTGGACCGGGGCGGCGCTCTGGAGCAAGAAGGAAGCCACCGCTGGTGAGCGCCTGCCCTATCGCGGCTTTGTGGATGAGAATGTCATCCAACTGCGCGATGGCTCGCTGATGATGGCGCTGCTGGTCCCTGGACTGAGCTTCGAGACTGCCGATGCGGACGAACTCAACGCCCATACAGCAACGCGCGAAGTGTTGCTGCGCAGCGCGCTCGATGCACGCTTCGTGCTGTACCATCATGTAATCCGGCGGCGCGTGAACCTGTCGCTGGAGGGCAGGTTCGACGATCCGCTCGCCGCCCATATCGACGCACTGTGGCGCGACCGGCTGAGCCGCGGCGCTCTGTTCGTCAACGATCAGTTCATCACCCTGGTGCGCCGTCCGGCGCGCGGCAAGGCCGGCTGGGCCGAGCGCTTCGGCAAGCTGGTAAAGCGTCGGTCTGAGGACGATGCCGCCGACCCGGCCGAACTGCGCGCGCTGCGCACAACGGCCAGCGGTATGCTGGCAGCGCTGTCGCCCTATGGTGCGCGGCTTTTGGGAGACTATGACGGCGGCGCAGGTACCTGCTCGGAACTGCTGGAACTGCTCTCGGCGCTCTACAATGGCGAGATGCGGCCAGTGCGGCGCCCGGCTGAAGGGGTCGATCTGGGGGCGATGCTGCCCTATCAGCGACTTAACTTCGGGCTTGATGCGCTTGAATTGCGCGGCGCGGGCAAGGCTACTTTCGGCGCCTTGCTGAGCCTCAAGGACTATCCCGACAGCACCAGCCCGGGACTGACCGATGGGCTACTGCGCTTGCCTTGCGAGATGGTCCTGACCGAAACCTATGCCCCGGCAGATCGTCAGATCGCGCGTGAACGGATCGACCTGGCCATTCGCCGTCTCCGCTCTGCCGACGAGGAGGCCATGGCCGAGCGACGCGAGATGCAGGCTGCGCGCGATGCGCTCGGAATCGGCGCGGTGGGCTTTGGTGATCACCACCTCTCGGTGCTGGTCCGCAGCGACCACTTGGCCGCGCTCGATGAGGCCACTGCCGCCTGTGCCGCCGCTCTGGCCGATGCCGGCGCGGTGGCGGTGCGGGAAGACGTGAACCTGGAACCGGGCTTCTGGGGTATGTTCCCGGGCAATGAGGCCTACCTGGTTCGGCGCGCGATGATTTCGAGCGTCAACATGGCCTGCTTCGGTGCGCTGCATGGGTTCGCCATGGGGCAGGCCAGCGGCAATCATTGGGGCGAAGCAGTGACCCTGCTGCAGACCACCAGCGCGACTCCGTTCTTCTTCAACTTCCACCAGGGCGACCTGGGCAATTTCACCGTCATCGGCCCATCCGGTTCGGGCAAGACCGTGGTGATGAACTTCCTCGCCGCCCAGGCGCAGAAGTTTCAGCCGCGCACTATCCTGTTCGACAAGGATCGGGGTGCCGAAGTGTTCGTTCGGGGGATCGGCGGAACCTACAGCCGCATCGCCGCCGGACATCCGACCGGTTTCAACCCCCTCGCCCTGCCCGATACGCCCGGGAACCGCGCCTTCCTGCGTGACTGGCTGGGTGTGCTGCTGGCGGCCGCCGGTCCGGAAGAGCTCGCGACTATCGCCGCTGCGGTTGACGCCGCTTTTGCCAATGATCCGGGCCTGCGCCGACTCTCCCATTTCAGGGAGCTGCTGGCAGGCTCGCGGCGCCCGCAGCCGGGTGATCTGGCCAGCCGGCTCGATGCCTGGATCGGCACGGGCGAGCATAGCTGGCTGTTTGATAACGCTGAGGACAACCTCGACCTGTCGGCGCGCACGCTCGGCTTCGATATGACCGCGCTGCTCGAATCTCCACGACTGCGCACGCCGGTGATGATGTATCTGTTCCACCGGATCGAGGAACGGTTGGACGGCCAGCCGACCATGATCCTGATCGACGAGGGCTGGAAGGCCCTGGACGACGAGGTCTTTGCTGCCCGCATTCGCGACTGGCTCAAGACCTTGCGTAAACGCAATGCCCTGGTTGGCTTTGCCACCCAGTCGGCGCGTGATGCGCTCGACAGCCGCATCGCCACCGCCTTGGTCGAGCAGACCGCCACCATGGTGTTCATGCCCAATGCCCGGGCCAGGGCTGAGGACTATTGCGAAGGCTTTGGCCTGACGCTGCACGAACTCGATCTGATCCGCACCCTGCCCGCGCACAGCCGCTGCTTCCTGGTTCGTCAGCCCGACGCGTCGGTCGTCGTCAGGCTCGACCTTGGCGGAATGCCTGAAGTCCTGACGGTGCTATCGGGCCGCGAAAGCACGGTGCGCAAGCTTGATGCGCTGCGAGCAGAACTGGGCGATGCGCCTTCCGCTTGGTACCCTGCTTTGACCGGCGCTGACTGGCCAGGCAATTCCGACCACGGGTCCGACTGGATCGAGGCTGCGGAATGAGCGCCTGCGATGCCCTCGCCGCGAATGCACCTAGCGGGGTTGCACCTGCCCTGCGTGCCGTGGACTGCCTGGCCAACGAGGCTGCGGCAACCGCCTTTTCGCGCCTGTTTGGCAGCGCCGGGTCGCTGACCCCGGCACTGACCATTCTGCTGACGCTTTACATCGCCTTCTTCGCCATCTCGCTGCTGACTGGCCGGAGCCGGGTCTCGGTTTCCGCCCTGACCCCGCGCATGATGACCTTGGGCCTGGTGCTCACATTCGCCACCAGCTGGCTGGCATACCAGGGCGTCGTCTGGAACCTGGCGATCGGTGCGCCGGACCAGATTGCCGGGGTCCTACTGGGATCCAAGGGATCGGCAACCCAACTGTTCGCAGACCGGATCGACATGATCTTCGCCGCAATAGCCGAGGTCGCTTCCGTTTCCGGTGGCGGCCAGGGCGGCGCACTGCAAAGCACTGCGGCGGGCAGTTTCACCCCCGGCAATCTGATGTGGCTGGGCGCGCTCTTGCTGATGCTCGGCACGGTGGGCGTCCTGGTAACCGCCCGCATTGCCCTTGCCGTATTGCTCGCAATCGGTCCGGTGTTTGTAGTCCTCGGTCTGTTCACCGGCACGCGCGGCCTGACCGCCGGCTGGCTCCGCGGCGTGGTGCTCACGGCCGTAACACCGCTCTTCGTGGTGCTGGGGGGCGGCCTGATGCTGGAACTGCTGGTCCCCGTTGTGTCGGCGCTGCGCGAAGGCGAAGGGATCGATGGCCGGGCTGCCATGGCCCTGTTCATGATTGCCGCAATCCACATCGCGTTGATGACCATGGTCTTGCGCGTGATCGGATCGATGGTGGCAGGCTGGCAGGTGTTCGGCCTCTCCGCTCCGGAAGTGCAGGATCGCGTCAATGTCCCGGCTGGCCCACTCCCTTCCAGCGTTGCTGATAACTCGCCGGTTGCAGCCAGCGTCAGCCAGGCTAGCCGCCGCACGGCCGGTATCGCGGCGGCCGCAATGACCACGGAAGCGGCTCCTGCGGCGAGTGCCGCGAGCGACCGCACCACCATTACCAATCGCACGATCGTGACTGCGGGGACCGATGCCGCCCCCTTGCCTCCACTGCGCGGCGCCAACCGCACACGCGGAATCGGCAGTCGGTACCAGTCGCGGCGCACCCCGGCGCAAGGGATGATCCGATGAAGAACCACCTGCTCCTCGCTCTTGCCCTGACCTGCCTGAGCACCACTGCGCTCGCAAAGGACCCGCGGCTGGCCGCTCGTCCCTATAGCCCGGACGAAGTTGTGCGTATCGACGGCCAGCTTGGCGTCCAAGCCTCCATCGCCTTTGCCGAAGACGAGCGGATCGAGAATGTTGCAGTTGGGGATTCCGCCAGCTGGCAGATCACGCCGAACAAGCGCGCCAACCTGCTGTTCGTGAAACCGCTGGCAGCCAAGGCCCGCACCAACATGACGGTGATTACCGACCGTCGGACCTACTTCTTCGACCTGGTAGCAGGGACGCCAGCCAAACCTGTCTATGTCTTGCGCTTTTCCTATCCGGACGAGCCCAAGCCGGAACCGCAACAGGCAGCCGTGCCGGCGCTGAATGAGGCGGAAGCGCAGCTGGCTGAGGGTCAAAAGCCGGTCGACCCGGCATCGCTCAATTTCAAGTGGAGCCGGAAAGGGAATGCCGGAATTCAGCCAGTCCAGCTCTACGATGATGGCACCTCGACCTATCTGACCTGGAGCCGCGACGCCACGCTGCCGGCGATCCTGGTACGCGATGAGAAGGGTCAGGAAGGCCCGGTAAACTACGCCGTGCGCGGCGATGTGATCGTAATCGATGGCGTGCCTACGACGATCTTTCTGCGGGCTGGGCGCCAGACGGCTCAGCTCGACTATCGCGGCCCGGTACGCTCCACCCCGCAGCCCACAGCGCCGGCGCTGGCAGCCGCCACAACCAAGGAACCTTGAGCCATGCGCCCCAACCGCCAGCCCGAGCGTGTCGGGATCGATGATCAAGCGGATCCACGTGAAAGCCAGGGGGCAGAGATCATTGATCTTGCGACTCGCAATGTTCTTCCTTCGGTAACCCAGCGTCGGCCCAAATCCGAAGGACTGGGACTGGCCGCTGGCGTCGTGGCCGTGGCCCTCCTTGGCGGGATCACGCTCTGGTCGATGGATGCCGCGCGCAATGGAGCCCAGCAGGTGCCGGCTAGCCCTGTCCCGGCTGCACCGGCGCCCGCTGCGCCGCTGGACGCTCCGCCGCAGGTGCCACCGCAAGCCATTACCGACCTGAACGCACAGCCGCTGCCCGCGCCCGAGCAGCAGTCCGTCCTCGCTGCACCGCCGCAAGGAGCCATAGTGAGTGCGCCCGCTTCGAACCCGGCCTCATCTCCGACCGTGGTGTTCGATGCCAGCGCCATGCCGCCACAGGCACTGGCTGTTCCGGCGGGCCCAGTGGGCGACGCTGCCCCGGCCGCCGCCCCCACGGGCAATAGCAATGACGATTTTGCCACCCGGCTTGGCGGCGTTGGCGGAACCAAGGCAACGGCGACTGCCGGGATCGATCCCAAGACCACGGTCACCCAGGGCACGCTGATCCCGGCCGTGCTGGAAACCGCGATCGATACCGACGTTCCGGGCTATGTCCGGGCGGTCGTATCAGCCGATGTGCGATCGTTTGATGGCAGCCGCGTCCTGGTACCGCGGTCCTCGCGCCTGATTGGCCAGTACAAGAGCGGCCTGCAGGCCGGCCAGAAGCGGGCCTATGTCATCTGGACCCGCCTGATCCGGCCCGACGGCGTGTCAGTCAATATCGCTTCGCCGGCGATCGCCTTTTCCGGCGAGACCGGCCTCGCCGGCAAGGTCAACACCCATTTCTTCGAACGCTTCGGCTCGGCGATGCTGCTTTCGGTTATTGGCGGGCTTTCCGCAGTAACCGGCGGCACTACCGGCTTGGTCATTGCCAGTGGCGGTCAGTCGGCCGCCGCGGCGGCTGTCGGCCAGAGCGCCAATATCGGACCCACAGTCCGTGTCAGGCAGGGTGAACCAATCCGGGTCTTCACGGCCCGCGATCTCGATTTCTCGCGGGTCAGCACGCAGTGACAGCGCAGGTGAGCCGGATCGAACCGGATGATGCCTATCCGCCGGCAGCCCTGCCGCGCAGCGTCTACCTTGACGCCTACCTTGCGCCGCTCCGCCCCTGGCTCGAGCGGGAGACAGTAACAGAAATCATCGTCAATCGACCCGGCGAGCTCTGGATCGAGGATGCGGCCCAGCCCGGCATGCAGCGGATCCGGCTGGAAGCGATCGACGATCAGTTGCTGCAGCGTTTGGCAGAGCAGGTTGCGCGGATCAGCCACCAGGGCGTCAATCGTGAGCACCCTCTGCTCGCCGCGACCCTGCCCGATGGCGCCCGCATCCAGCTGGTTGGACCGCCCGCAACCCGGCGGCACTGGGCGCTTGCAATCAGGCGGCACCGGCTGCTCGATCTGCCACTTGATGCCTATGATCGCGGGCCGATTATGGCGCCTGCTGTCGAAGCAGCGCCCGACCCGGTCAACGAACCGATCGCTTTCCTCCGCCACGCAGTGCGTCAGCGAAAGACCATCCTGGTTTCCGGCGGGACTTCGACGGGCAAGACCACCTTCCTCAACGCGCTGCTGCGCGAGATTCCAGAGCAAGAACGGGTCATCCTGGTCGAGGATACCGCAGAACTGCGCCTGCCCGGTCGGAATGGCCTTGGCCTGATTGCCGTCAAGGGTGAGCTAGGCGAAGCCAAAGTTTCCGCCAACGAGTTGCTTCAGTCAGCACTCCGGCTGCGTCCTGACCGCATTGTTCTGGGCGAACTTCGCGGAATTGAAGCCATCAGTTTCCTGCGTGCGATCAATACCGGCCATCCCGGCTCCTTCTCGACCGTCCACGCCAACCACCCGCGCGGCGCGCTGGAACAAATTGCCCTTATGGCGATGCAGGCTGGCATTGGACTGACCCGGCGCGAAACGATGGATTACGCGGCGTCCGTGATTGACATCGTGGTTCAACTCGACCGGATTGCCGGCCAGCGTGGCATTGCAGCAATCGTGGAATCTCGCAGTCTGCTGGGTTAAGGCCTGACTATCTCGGGGTGCAATTGCAGGTGCTCCGCCAGCAACTTGAGGTCCTTCTCGACCACCTCGGTGGCAAGCGGCATTGTTCGTTCATCCAGTGTCAGGATGAGCCGATCCTGTGTGATGGCAAGGCCGCAGCTTGAGAACAATTGCGGCGCCAGCCCGGTCAGGCGCCGGCAGAGCCGGATTGCCAGACCCCAGGCAACAGCCTGATGGATGTCCTCTGGCGCAGCCAGGAGAGCGATATCGACGGGGACTTCGCGATTGGCATTGGCCAGCAGGCAGGCTGCCAACTTGGCCCGGCCGTCCCCACAGATGCCGATCCAGCGCTTATGCAGCGCCCAGTCGACTACGGTCACGCTGCGGAGATTCGGTTCGATCTGCTGCGATGCGATGGCCAGGATCGTAGCCGAGAGGCGCAGGTTCTCCTGATCGAAGTCGTGCGAACCCACTGTTGCAGCGGTCCATCCGGCTACCATTGCGGCAGCGGCCGGCGAGCCGCCAAGCGGCTCCGCAAATGCGCGGACACCAGCCGCGAACGGATCAGCACGGCGCTGCGCGGGTGGCAGATCATCGAAAATCAAGCCTTCACGCAGTCCCCAACCGGAAAAGATGACCTTGGCCGGACGAGTTGTCGCGATCAACGCAGCGAGCAGCGCGGCAGTATCGGGCAAGGTCACAAGGCGGGCGGGTGCAACACCCGGCGCACCGGCCAGCACCGTGGTACGCTGAAGCTTGCGGCACAGGGCAAGAAGCGCATCCGGTTCGATCTCGAGACCGTGAGGATCGTCGATAGGCGAACCCGACAGGTGCAGATGGTAGCGAGCAAGCGCACGAAACGATCCGCCGACCAGGTAGAGGCCCTCACCCGCCTCGCAGTGACTGCCGCTATCCGCGATCAGCCGCTCGACCTTGCGCTTGAACTTGACCGCTCCGGCGCTCCTCAGCGCGGGCAGCCGCAAGGTACCGAGCGGCAGACTGCTACCGTGTTCGCATTTGCCTTCGGCGATATGGACCAGCTCAAGACTGCCGCCACCCAGATCGGCAACCACCCCGGTCGCCACCGGAAAAGCTCCAACGACCCCCGCTGCGCTGGTGAGTGCTTCCTCCTCGCCAGACAGCAAGCGGGGCTTGAGCCCAAGTTCGGCGACCTGGGCAAGGAATTCGGGTCCATTGCTGGCATCACGCGTGGCTGCAGTTGCAACCGTGTGGACCCGCCGGATTCCCCGAGCTTCAAGCAGGGCCGCATAGCGCCCCAAGGCGACCAGCGCCGCGTTCATCGCCTTGTCTGAAAGCTTCCCACTTTCGGCCACAGCCTTGCCGAGCTTGGCGGAAACCTTCTCGTTGTGCAGAACCACTGGCGCACGCGCCGGTCCGCCATAAATTACCAGCCGCACGGTGTTGGAACCGATATCGATTACGGCCTGCTGCTCTGGGCCGTTCAGCCCGTTGATGGCTTCGCGATGTCTCATCTCGCCCCCTCAGGCAGCGCCGCGCCGCAGCGCCAGTTTCGGGACCTTGTGACCATTGGTCAAGGCGGCGCCACGGCCAGACAGCGACGGGTTGGTCATGAAATAGTTATGCAAGTTGAACGGCTCAGCGACCTTGCCGACACGGCGATAGCTGCCCGTGCGCTCCAGGAGCCAGCTTTGCTCGGTATCGATAAGATTGGCGACCATAACCTGGTCCAGCACCTGGCGGTGGACCGTCCGATTGCGGATCGGCACCATCAGCTCAACCCGGCGATCAAGATTGCGGGTCATGCCATCGGCAGAGGAAATGAAGACCTTGGCCTTGGCGCTGGGCAACGCCTGCCCGCAGGCAAAGGCCCAGATCCGGCTATGCTCCAGGAAGCGGCCGATGATCGACTTGACCATGATGTTCTCGGACAGTCCTGGCACGCCTGGCCGCAGGCAGCAGATGCCGCGCACCACCAGGCTGATCTGCACGCCGGCTGCGCTGGCGGCATAGAGCCGGTCGATCAGGCGGGAATCGGTCAGCGCGTTGAGCTTGGCCCAGATCGCTGCGGGCTTGCCGCGCCGGGCATTTTCAGCCTCGGCATCGATACAGTCATAGAGCATCTCGCGCATGCCGATCGGCGATAGGGTCAGCAGTTCGGTCCGCTTCGGCTCGACATAGCCGGTCACGAAGTTGAACAGCTTGCCCGCATCGCGTCCGGCCCGCGGATCGGCGGTGAAGAAGCTTAGGTCGGTATAGGTCCGGGCAGTCAGCGGGTGATAGTTGCCGGTGCCAAAGTGGCAGTAGGTGCGGTGAACCTTTCCCTCGCGCCGCACGACCATGGAAACCTTGGCGTGGGTCTTCCAGTCGACGAAGCCATAGATCACCTGAATGCCGGCGCGTTCAAGCTGGCTGGCCCATTCCAGGTTCTGCTCTTCGTCAAACCGGGCCTTCAGCTCAACCACAGCGGTCACGGCCTTGCCCGCTTCCGCTGCCGCAATCAGCGCAGCGATGACCGCCGATTGCTTGCCCGCCCGGTAGAGCGTCTGCTTGATCGCCACGACATCGGGATCGGACGCGGCCTGACGCAGGAAATCAACCACCACCTCGAAGGTTTCGTAAGGATGGTGAATGATGATGTCCTTCTCACGGATTGCAGCGAAGCAATCGCCGTCATGCTCGCGAATGCGCTCGGGATAGCGCGGACTGTAGGGCTCGAACTTCAGGTCCGGCCGGTCTTCATCGACCAGTGCGGCGAGCCCCCCGATCCCAATCAAGCCGGGCGTCTTGAGGACCATCGCGTGATCGAGCCGCAGCTGCTTGCGCAACATCTGCTCCGCGGCCGGATCAATGCCGCCCTGCAATTGCAGCAGGATCACCCGCCCGCGGCGGCGGCGCTGGATTGCGGTGCGGAAATAGCGGACCAGGTCCTCCGCGTCTTCCTCCACCTCAAGGTCACTATCGCGCAGGACGCGGAACACCCCGTGGCCGAGCACTCGAAAGCCAGGGAACAGCAGTGCGGCATTGCGGCAGAGTAGGTCCTCGATACTGATATAGACGGCCTGATCCCCTGGCAGGCGGATGAATCGCGGCAGAGCCTGCGGGATCAGCACCATCTCCATAACCGCCGATCCGTCGCTCGATCGCAGCAGCGGGAAGAGAATGCCCATCCCCTGGTTAGCAACGAACGGAAACGGGTGCGCCGGGTCGATTGCCTGGGGTGTGATGATCGGAACGACGTGCTCAAGGAAGTAATCCCGCAACCAGCGTGCCTGGGGCGGGTTGAGTGGCTTGCCATCGGCGAGGACAATCCCCTCCGCCTCCAGCAGATCACGCAGTTCGCGCCAGACGTCCTGCTGGGCGGTTTCCAGTTCGGTGACGGCATCGCGCACGGCGACCAGTTGTTGCGCCGGCGTCATGCCGTCAATCGACACTTCGTCGATCTGGCGGCGGACCTGCGCTGCCAGGCCGGCGACGCGGACCATCATGAATTCGTCAAGATTACTGCCGGAGATCGACAGGAAGCGCAGGCGCTCGAGCAGTGGATAATCCGGGTTGCAGGCCTCAGCTAGAACCCGCAGATTGAATGACAACCAGCTCAGTTCACGATTGAAATAGCGCTCGGACGCTGACAACGCCCTACCCTCAACCAGCGAATCCCTCGCCCCCGCCATTTCCCGCCTGCTTCCTGTTGTGACCCTTGGCCGTGAGTTGGGACAGTGATGTTACACTATAGTGACGATCAGGCTTTGACCTTGTCCCAGGGCCCCGTGATCGCGAGCGTCCGGCCGGGAGAATAGGCATTGACGAACAACGTTCGGCCGTCAGGCGAGAAGCAGGCACCGGCCAGTTCCGTCTCGGCATTGAGCCGCGCCAGGGTATAGCTTCGGC